>NZ_JBHXVG010000005.1:0-135434 GCF_042672405.1 Streptomyces sp. NPDC127197
CCGCCATCGAGCCCGGCTCCTTCCGCACCGACTGGGCCGGCCGCTCCATGCACCGCGTCGAGAGCACCATCGCCGACTACGACAAGATCTTCGCCCCGATCCGCGAACGCCGCCTCGCCATGAGCGGCCACCAGCCCGGCAATCCCGCTCAGGCCGGACGTGCCCTGCTCGCCGTCATCGATGCCGACAAGCCGCCGACGCATCTCATCCTCGGCAGCGACGCACTCCGGCTCGTCGCCGACGCCCGCGCCGCCTTCGATACGGAGACCGCCGCTTGGAGCCAGCTGTCGAAATCCACCGACTTCCCCGACGAGGAACAGGTCGCATGAGTGAAACAGTGAGTGAAACAGGGCGGCTCGCTCAGCCGAGAGAACACGACATGACGGTGGTGCTCACCGGCGCTACCAGCGGCATTGGGCAAGCCGCCGCCCGTCTGCTGGCTCCGCATGCGACTCAATTGATCCTGCATGGCCCGCAAAGGCCACAAGAAGTCATTCAGCAATTGGAGGAGCTCCGCGCTTCCAGCGCAGGGGAGGTGCACTACGTACAGGCTGACTTCGACAGCCTGGCCATGGTGCGCGCGCTCGCCTCCGAGATCTCGAAGATCACGGATCGGCTCGATGTGCTCATCAACAACGCAGGCCGTCCGGGAGCACCACGGCGCCGGCTCAGCCAGGACGGCAATGAAGCGACCCTACAGACGAACTACCTAGCGGCCGTCCTGCTCACCGAACTTCTCACCCCCGTTGCTCCTCGCATCCGGCGGCCGAGTAGTCCATGTCGCTTCGTCGACACATCTTTCCGCTTCGCTCGACCCGGACGACCTCAATCTCGAGCGCTCCGACTACAGCGCCACGATGGCGTACGCACGCTCGAAGCTGGCCTTGGTGGCGCACGCTCGCTGGCTGGTTGAGCAGGCTCCGCAGCCCCAGCCGGACACCGTAAGTGTGCACCCGGGAGTCATCAGCACTGATCTATTGCACGCCATGTTCGATATACGCGGTGATTCGGTCGTGCACGGAGCCCACAATGTTGTGAACGCCGCCCTGTACACCAATAGGTGGGCCGGCCAGTACCTGGACGAGCGACGGCCGGTCCAGCCGAACCCCATTTCCCTCGACGCCGAATTTCGGCACCGACTCGCCAAGCAAACTTTCGATCTCTTGCGCCGCTCCGGCGGAGTACCCGGAGAGGCTCAAGCTCTCCCCTGAGCGCGTCCCGTTCGCATGCCTGCCAGTCGCTTCACCGGCGGCAAGTTCATCAGGGGCATCGAAAAATCTGTCTGGCGGGAGTAACACTCCGCCCTTTTCATCCCTCATCCTGTCCCACGCCGTGGGCGGTAATGGAGAACATGTCATGTATGTCATCACCAGCCCGTTGCCGGAAGACGACCGAAAGGTCGTCGCAGAGGCCTTGCAGGGCGCCCTGGTGGACCTGCTGGACCTGTCGCTGACGGGCAAACAGGCCCACTGGACCTTGTACGGGCCCCGCTTTCGCTCCATTCATCTCCAGCTCGACGAGGTGGTGACGGGCGCCCGAGAGTTCTCCGACGCTGTCGCCGAGCGGGCTGCCGCGCTCGGCATCACGCCCGACGGCCGGGCGGCGACCATCGCCGCCGACAGCAATCTGCCCGGCTACCCGGCTGGTTGGGTAAGGGACAGCGACGCGGTAGCCGCAGTCGTAGAGTCCTTGGCGCTGGTCATCGTCCGGATGCGGGAGCGGGTTACGAACACCGCAGAGGCCGACCCGGTCACCCAAGACCTGCTCATATCCATCACTGCGGACCTGGAGAAGCAGCACTGGATGTTCCAGGCGGAGAACACCTGACCGGCTGGGCAAGAGGCACCTCATCGTGTGGGGCGACGGGGCGCGGATTGCATGTGCCGAAAGACCGCTCGTCGCGTTGTTCGAGACGGCTGGCACAAGGAGGTGATGAGGTCTTATGAAGCCGACTGCGAGTACGAGCGTCGCCCTGTACCAGTCTGTGATGAAGGAGATGGAGGAGGCCGACGTGCTCATCGACACCTACGGCCGGGTGGCCACCGACCTGAGGGTCTCGCTGACCGATCGGTGCAATCTGCGGTGTACCTACTGAGGTCTTTCAGCGTTGCCGCTCCAGGGTGAGGACCGCTGCGGCGATTGACGTCATTCGATTTGGGCTGCACCGCGCTCTGCGGAAGATCCGCCAGGACTTCAGACGTGCGATACCGCCCTCGACCGGGGCCCGCGCGCTCGACAGCGCCCGGTTGACGGTCTGCTCGGTGAGCGACAGCTCGCCTCCCGCAGGCCGTCTGGCCGGCGTGGTGACCCACGCGCCGGCACCGATGTAGGCGCGATCGGCCAGGATCGGCACCCCTTGGCGCTCGCAGATCCTGATGATCCGGTGGGTACGGGCCGCGGTCAGGTCGTGGCAGCGCCCCGGCAGGGCCGGGGAGAGCCACAGCACCTCGCCGTGAGGGTCCGTGAGCACCTGCACGTTCACCCCGTGCCGGCGGTGTTTGGCCGAGTAGTCGGCGCGGCCGTCGCCGAGGCGGTCGCACTCGGCCAGGGTGCCGTCGAGCAGGACGAACTCGGGATCTGCCTCACGCAGAGCGCGCAGCAGACCGGGGGCCCGGGCGGCCAGGAGATCGATGACCGCGGTGGTGTAGGCGTGCGCGGTGCCGACCGAGATGCCGAACCCGGCGGCGATCTGCGCGAGGGGCTCGTGCTTGCGCAGGTACACCAGAGCGACCAGGGCACGCTGGTGCGGCGGGAGCTTGCAGCGGCGGTCACCCTCGCGGGTGACGATGAGCAGCGTGACCCACTCGACCAGGGCATGGGGCAGGTCGAGTGCGGCAGGGTGAGGGACCAACAAGGCTCCTGCGCCGATGGGTTGAGACTTCGAACACCTCCCTCAACGGCACGGGAGCCTTGTGCGTTGCGGCCACAGTTCCGGTCACCCGAACGGTGGCCGCGCTGAAAGACCTCAGTGATTCTTCTGCCGGATCCCATCAAGAAACTTCCGCCGAACTCGAAGGGGAAGGTTCGATACCAATTTGTTGTGGACGTAGGGATCGACCCCGAAACTGGTAAGCGTAAGCAGTTGAGGCGCACCTTCGACTCGTTGAAGGAAGCTAAGGCTGAGTACGCAAACATAACTAATCGACGGCATGAGGGGTCTCTTGTGCCGCCCAACAAGATCACCGTGAATGAGTGGCTCGACCGATGGCTGGCCATGAAGGCGGAGGACCTGGAAGAAACCACCATCTACAACTACAGGATTACCCTGGACCGAGTTCGTGGGAGGCTCGGCAATATCCGCCTCCAGGACCTAACTGAAGAGCACGTGGAGGAGTGGAGGGACTGGGCGCTGACGCATGGCCGTGTGCGCGGAAAAGGGGCCGGGACGCCACTCAGTGTCACAACTGTGGATATGAGCCTTGCCCGGTTGAAGGAAGCGCTGGGGAGAGCTGTTACCCGGCGATTGGTGTACGTGAATGTCGCAGCGCACGTATCCATTCCTCGAAGGGCGCGCAAGGAAGAGCGGAAGACTAAGGAGGAGGTCCTGCCCTGGAATGTTCAAGAGGTTCAAAAGTTCATCCATGGGATCAGGGGTGATCGCCTATACGCTGCGCTTCTTCTTTCGCTGATGGGGCTTCGTCCGGCCGAGGTCTGCGGCCTCCGGTGGGAGGACGTTGACTTTGAGAACGCCACGATCGTTATTGCCAACACGCGCACGATGATGAGAAATCGGCACGTGGTGGAGAAGGACACCAAATCCCTTGCGGGTGAGCGGGAGCTGCCGTTGCCGGCTCTCGTACTGGGTGCCCTCAAAGCGTTCCGGGCTCTCCAAGCTGAGGAGAGGCTCGCGCTGGGGGAGGCGTACACAGTTTCTGGCTACGTGCTGGTGCACGAGGCGGGCGATGCCTTCACGATCAAGCAACTCCGCCGGCGCGCGTACAGGCTCATGGAGCTTCTCGGGCTCCGTCGCGTCAGGCTCTACGATGCGCGCTCGTCGTGCCTCACCTTCCTGGCCAACAACGGTGTCCCGGATCACATCCTCGCGCGATGGGCCGGGCATACAAATATCCAGACGACCAAGCGGTGGTACGTCAAGCCGGACGTAGAGGATCTTCGCGGAGCCGCCACGACTTGGGATGACATGCACGGGTTTGGTGGAGAGGGGTCGTGACGAAGGGGGGAAGACTTGATCGTAGTGACTGAGGGAGGGGCAGGCGCCGGGAGGACCCACTGGCGCCGCGGAGAATATGTACCTTGACTCTCGCCGGCAGGCCCGGCAGCGCCGGAGCGGGACAAGGCCCGCTAACCCACCCCGGCGATGTGACATCTCGTGACAGATGAGAGGCTCAGGCGGGTGAGTGAGACACCATCGAACACCCTGCAATACCGCTTTGACGGGCCAGAAGACGCTCCGGTCCTGATCTTGGGTCCCTCACTGGGTACCACATGGCACATGTGGGACCGGCAGGTCCCGGAGCTGACCAAGCAGTGGCGGGTCTTCCGGTTCGACCTGCCCGGACACGGCGGCGCCCCCGCCTACCCCGCGGGCTCCGTCGCCGACCTCACCGACCGGCTGCTCGCCACGCTCGAGGGTCTGGGCGTGCAGCGTTTCGGCTACGCGGGCTGCGCCCTCGGCGCCGCGGTCGGCGTCGAACTGGCCCTGCGCCACCCCGAGCGCCTCGCCTCGCTCGCGGTGATCGCCGCCTCGCCGCGTTTCGGCACGGCCGACGAGTTCCGCCAGCGCGGCGTGATCGTGCGGACGAACGGGCTCGACCCGATCGCCCGCACCGCACCCGACCGCTGGTTCACCGCCGGGTTCGCCGCCGCCCAGCCGGCGATCACCGAGTGGGCGGTGCAGATGGTGCGCACCACCGACCCCGGCTGCTACATCGCCGCCTGCGAGGCACTCGCCACGTTTGACGTACGGCCGGAACTCGGCCGCGTGGGTGTGCCGACGCTGGTACTGGTCGGCTCGGAGGACCAGGTCACCGGTCCCGCCGAGGCCCGTACGCTGGTCGCCGGCATACCGGACGCCCGTCTCGCCGTCGTACCCGGCGCCTCCCACCTGGTTCCCGTGGAACAGCCCGCGGCGGTCACGGACCTGCTGGTCACCCACTTCTCCACCGCCTGGCAGCCCGGCTTCGACGCCACCGGCCAGATGGCCATCGCGGCGGCCCCCGTCAAGCCGGTCCTCACCGCGGTGCCCCCGCAGACCGCGCCCATCGCCGAGATCGCCCCGGCCGCCGCCGAACCGCTGGTCGCAGGGCGGCCGGACCCGTACGACGCCGGGATCAAGGTGCGCCGTGAGGTGCTCGGCGACGCGCACGTCGACCGCGCGCTGGCGCAGGCCGACGAGTTCTCGGGGGACTTCCAGGAGTTCATCACCCGCTACGCCTGGGGCGAGATCTGGGGCCGGCCCGGCCTGGACCGCCGTACCCGCAGCTGCATCACCCTCACCGCCCTGGTGGCGGGCGGTCACCTGGACGAGCTCGCCTTCCACGTCCGCGCCGCCCTGCGCAACGGCCTCACCCCGGCCGAGATCAAGGAGGTGCTGCTCCAGGCGGCCGTCTACTGCGGCGTACCGGCGGCGAACAGCGCGTTCAAGGTGGCCCAGCAGGTCATCAGGGAGGAGACCACGCCCCAGGAGTGAGCCCGGGGCGGCCGGCGGCCGAGGCCCGCAGCGCCGGACCGGGGCAGGATGGACCCATGAAGCTCACGAAGAAGTCGCACGCCTGCGTCCGGCTCGAGAAGGACGGGCAGACGCTCGTGCTCGACCCCGGTGGATTCAGTGAGGCGGACGCCGCGGTCGGCGCGGACGCGATCCTCGTCACACACGAGCACCCCGACCACTTCAACGAGGAGCGGCTGAGGGCCGGCCTGGAGGCCAACCCGGCCGCCGAGATCTGGACGCTCCGGTCCGTCGCGGAGAAGATCGCGGCGGCGTTCCCGGGCCGCGTCCACACCGTCGGCCACGGCGACACGTTCACCGCGGCGGGCTTCGACGTCCAGGTGCACGGTGAACTGCACGCGGTGATCCACCCGGACATCCCGCGCATCACCAACGTCGGCTATCTGATCGACGGCGGCCGGGTCTTCCACCCCGGCGACGCCCTCACCGTCCCCGAGCAGCCCGTGGAGACGCTGATGCTGCCGGTCATGGCCCCGTGGAACAAGATCTCCGAGGTCATCGACTACGTACGTGAGGTCAAGCCGCAGCGGGCCTACGACATCCACGACGCCCTCCTCACCGACCTCGCCCGCCCGATCTACGACAACCAGATCGGCGCCCTGGGCGGCGCGGAGCACCTGCGGCTGGCGCCCGGAGCCTCGGCGGACGTCTGACGACGAGCGGGCGGGCCGGGTTGTCGGACCCACCCGGTACGTTGTGAGGCATGCGCATCGCGACCTGGAACGTCAACTCGATCACCGCCCGCCTTCCGAGGCTGCTGGCCTGGCTGGAGAGCAGCGGCACCGATGTGCTCTGCCTGCAGGAGGCCAAGGTCGCCGAGGAGCAGTTCCCCTTCGAGCAGCTGCGTGAGCTGGGCTACGAGGCCGCGGTCCACGCCACCGGCCGGTGGAACGGCGTGGCGGTGCTCTCCCGCGTCGGCATGGAGGACGTCGTCAAGGGCCTGCCCGGCGACCCCGGCTTCGACGGCGTGGTCGAGCCCCGCGCCATCTCCGCGACCTGCGGCCCGGTCCGCGTCTGGTCGGTGTACGTGCCGAACGGCCGTGAGGTGGAGCACCCCCACTACGCCTACAAGCTCCAGTGGTTCGAGGCCCTGAAGGCAGCCGTCGCGGGCGATGCGGGCGGCAGCCGCCCGTTCGCCGTGCTGGGCGACTACAACGTGGCTCCGACGGACGACGACGTCTACGACGTGGCCGCGTTCGAGGGCAGCACCCACGTCACCCCCGCCGAGCGCGCCGCCCTGGCCTCCCTGCGCGAGGCGGGCCTGTCCGACGTGGTCCCGCGCCCCCTGAAGTACGACCACCCGTTCACGTACTGGGACTATCGCCAGCTCTGCTTCCCCAAGAACCGCGGCATGCGGATCGACCTGGTGTACGGCAACGAGCCGTTCGCGACGGCGGTCAAGGACGCGTACGTGGACCGCGAGGAGCGCAAGGGCAAGGGCGCCTCGGACCATGCGCCGGTCGTGGTCGACCTGAACGTGTAGGGCCTCTCCGGCGGATCATGCCGCAGACGCGGGGCTTGGCACGCCCATCTGCGGCGTTGTCGTCACTCGCCGACTCCCCCACGCTCGGCTTCGCTCGCGCGGGGGGACCCCCATCGCGTCGACTCCCTCCTCCGCCTTGCAACTGGACGCACCAAGCCCCGCTTCCCTGCGCCGATGAGTCACCGCCGGTTTCCTGCGACCTGATCCGCCGGGCCGGACAGGCCCGCCCTCACAGCAGCGTCAGGTCCACCGAGTGCGCGAGCGCCGCGAGCCCCGCGTCGTTCGGGTGCAGGTGGTCCCCGCTGTCGTAGGCCGGAGCCAGCCGCGTCGGCTGCTGCGGGTCCCGTAGCACCGCGTCGAGGTCCAGCACCCCGTCGAAGATGTCGGTGTCCCGGAGCCACGCGTTGACGGCGGTCCGCTCGGCTTCCACGGCCGCCGTGCACCCGGCCTGGCCGCCGCACGGCAGGAGTGTGCCCGCCAGCACGCGAAGTCCCCGTGCGTGCGCGCGGTCCGCGATCTCCTGGAGCCCGGCCGTCACCTCGTCCGCGGTCGAGCCCGACAGCAGGTCGTTGACGCCCTCGAAGGCGATCAGCGTACGCACCGACGTCTGGGCGTGTACGTCCCGGTCGAGTCGGTGGAGCGCGCTCACCCCGCCCGTATCCCTGGAGACCCCGTCTCCCGGGTAGCGGTCGGTGACCACGCGGTTGCCCCCGATGCCCTGGTTGAGCACCCCGTAGTGCGGGACCACGTCCTGCGAAAGCAGTCGGGCGGCCAGCACATCGGGCCAGCGCCGGTTGGCGTCCACCGTGGACCTGTCGCCGTCGGTGATCGAGTCCCCGAGCACCACGACGGACCCGGGCCCGCCGCCGACGTCCACCCCGGTCAGCAGCGGCCAGTTCGTCAGGACCGTGGTGTACGCGGCCGCCGAGCCGTCCGCGGCGTGGTCGCCCGGTCCGCTCAGATACGACCGCTGCTGCGCGAGCCGGTGCACGGGCGTCGCCGGAACCGTCCCCGGCAGATGAAAGCTGACCAGCAGGTTGGTGCCGGCGGGCACGTCGAAGGCGAGCGGGTCGCTGTACACCTGCGCCCCGGCCGGGACCTCGACGCCCGCCGCCCTCCCGAAGGTCACCGGAACCGGCGTGCCCCGCGCCGTCGCGCCCGCCCGCTGCACGGCCACCGTCGCGCTCCCGATTCGTACCGGAGCCGCCGCGAAGGTGTTGTCGAAGCGCAGCCGCACCATCGGTCCGCCCACCGAGGTGTGCACCACCAGTCGCAGCGTCCGGTCGGTCCACGGCCCCACGGCCTGGTAACCGGACGTCGCCGTCGCCCAGCTGCCCGTCCAGCCGGACGTGGCCGTCCGCACCGACAGGGCGAACACATGCAGGTCGGTTGCGCGGGGCAGCTGCACGGAGGCGAGCGCGCGCCCCGGCACGATCGGCACGGTCACGACGTACAGCCGCGCCTTCTCGGCGAGTTGGCCGCCGGGCGTGTTGACGTGGGGGAGGGCCACCGCCTTGGTGGCGAGCGGGCCTCGGCGCCAGTCGGGCGCGCCGAGCACGTACGTCGACCGGCTCCCGTCGGCGTACGCGACCGTGCCCGAGCCGGTGACCTCGTCGCCGGCGGTGCTCGCGACCAGGAAGGCGAGCGCGTCGCCGGTGCCGTACAGCCACACGCTCTGGCCGTCGGCCCGGACGTTGTCGGGCTCGCCCGCCGCCCGGTCCGGCCAGGTCAGCGTGGCGCCCTGCACGGTCAGCGCGCGGCCCGGCGTCCAGCCCGCGGCGTCGAGGTCCTGGGCGGAGAGG
The DNA here is from genome assembly GCF_042672405.1 of Streptomyces sp. NPDC127197. Taxonomy (NCBI): domain Bacteria; kingdom Bacillati; phylum Actinomycetota; class Actinomycetes; order Kitasatosporales; family Streptomycetaceae; genus Streptomyces; species Streptomyces sp. NPDC127197. The sequence continues at coordinate 8,975 of NZ_JBHXVG010000005.1, forward strand.
GAGGCGCCCGAGCCGTCGAAGTCGGCTTCGGCGGGGCTGGTGTCCTCGCTGACGGCCGTGTTGTCGAAGAGCTGCTCCAGCGGCAGCGGCGCGGATGTCTCCTCGACGGTGGCCTGTGCCGAGGTCGTGAGCAGCACGGATCCGAAGAGGATCAGGACGGCTGCGAGCCCCCGGACACCTCGGCGTACCAACCGACCCTCCCTGTTCTCCGGTGATCCGCACCGACCGGACTGACCGCGCTGACCGCACTGCTCCGGACTGAGACGAACGACGCACGTGAAGCTAGAAAGGAGGCAGCGGACCGGTCAACGAACCATGAGCGAACACCGCATGAAACCGCCCGGACGACCGGAGACGACCACCCGCGCGCCTGTGGTGCGCACGCGGGTGCGAATGACAGGCTGGACGTATGAACATCCCTTTTCTCGGCCACCGCCGCCAGCGGCCCCCGATCCCCGACCCCACGGGCATCGCCGAGCTCCTGGCCGAGTGCGAGCTGCTCCGCTCCCAGGCGGGCCGGGCGGGCGTCCGACTCGACGACACGTCAGCCTCGTTGGAGGCGCTCGACCAGCTGCTGCCGCGCTGGCGGGACGACGAGGAGATCCTGCCCTGGCTGGGCAACGACGCCGGTCTGTATCTGGGCACCGTCATCGTGCGCACGGTGCCGGGCGCGGCCTGGGAGATCTGGCCCGACGGCCAGCCGGTGGTGCGGCTGGAGTCCGGCCGCGAGTTCGACGTGGTGGCCTCCGGTCACGAGTGGGCCGCGAATGGTGTGCCGGAGCTGTCCCAGCTGTACGCGGAGGTCGCCGAGACCTGACCCACCCGCACCGAGCGGGGGACCGGCCACCGCCCCCATCTGCTGTTCGACACCGGCTCGTTGACGCAGTCCGAACGTGTGTCCCCGACCGGCCGGAGGCCGGGTCCCTGCCCTGCCCTATCGGTCGGGCCATCGCTGCGCACCTCGACTACTATGTGCCGTTCATCCCGTAGGGGGCAGCAGTACCCCGAGCCAGGCCCGCCCGGCAGCGGCCGCAGATCACTGCTTGCGCAGCGGAATCGACACGTACGACGGGTCGTTCGCCGGCGAGGAGAAGGTCAGCCGCCCGCCGGACGGGTTGTGCTCGATGTAGAGCGGGTCGACCGTGTCGACGACCAGGGCGAGACGGTGCCCTGCCGGGACGTCGTAGGCCGTGGAGAACAGCTCCAGGTCGACGCCGAACGGCTTGCCGGGCGTCTGCCCGTGGAAGGTGAACGGCGCGTTGCTGACCAGCTTGCCGAGGCCGAGCGGGCCCACGTCGTAGAGGTATGCGACGAGGGTTCCGCTCTCCTTGGTGGGCGTGATGGTCGTGTGCAGCTTCGCCGTACCGCGCACGTGCTGGGTGGTGGCGTACTTCTCCGACTGCCAGACGGCGGCCCAGCGGCGCGGGAGCAGGGGGATCGAGGCCATCGGGGGGACCTGGGCGACCTGGTCGAGGATGCTCGACAGGAAGATGATCCCGCCGTCCGCCCCGGAGTTGACGTTCGTGTGGATCGTGGTCGTGTCCGCGAGGGCGATCTTCCGGCTCGTCGCGGTGACCGATTTCCAGTCCGGGTAGTCCTCGTAGCCGCCCCCGGAACGGGACTTGAGGCGGACCGGCTGTTCACGGTCTATGCCGTTGTCCGCGCCCTTGAGGTGGTGGTCGAACCAGCGCCCGGTGTCGGTCCACACGTCGTTGGGCAGCCCGAACAGTCCCGTCACCTCGGCGGTGGCATGGTCGCCGGGGCGCAGTTGAAGCCTCTTGGGGACGGTCAGCTTCTCGTAGAAGTCCGCGTACTGGTTGGGCGGGAAGATCGTGTCGCCCCAGGCGTTGGCGAGCATGACCGCGGTGCCGTTGGCGTTGAAACGGTCGACGTAGGCCGCGGGGGAACGTTTCTTCCCCCAGGTGATCATCTCGTCCTCCCGGTCCAGATCGGAGGCGAAGAAGTCTTTGAAGATCTGCTGGAGTTCGGGGCTGGGGCGGCCGGTGAGCGTGCCCGCGCCGTTCAGCAGGGCGGCGGCCTGGGAGTGCTGGGTGCGGCCGGAGTAGATCGAGTCGATCAGGTCGGCCCAGCCGCTGAGTGCGGCGACCGCCCTGACCCGCTTGTCGTGCGCGGCGGCGAGCAGGCTGATGCCGGCCCCGTACGAGACGCCCGCCATGCCGATGTGCTGGGCGTCGGACGGGGTGTTGGCGAGCGCCCAGTCGATGACCCTGGACGCGTCGGCGATGTCGGGCGGTCCGGCGACCTCGATGTGTCCGCCGGACTGCCAGAAGCCGCGCACGTTGTAACTGACCACGACGTACCCGGCGTCGGCGAGTTTCTGGGCCTGGGCGAGGTACTCGATCTGGGGCAGGCCCCAGCTGGTGGGCAGGACGAGCAGCGGATAGCGGTCACCGGCGTCGGCGCCCGCGGGCGTGACGACGTTCGCCTTGAGGACGGTGTCACCGTCGCCGGTGATGTCGACGAAACGGACGCTGTTCGGGGCTGCCTGGGCGGCGGGGGCGAGCCCGAGGGCGCTACCGGCGACCAGGGTCGCGGAGACGGCGCCCACGGCGGTCGTACGCAGGGCCTTGCGAGGCAGTCCCACGGGTCACTCCTCACTCGTGTCAGTGCAAAGTGACCCGACGGTAACCGCGCACCCTTACCGCAGGTAACCCGTCGGTAAGTTACGTGGCAGTAACGATTGAGCGCTGAAGTTCTTCCGGCGTGTGTCCGACCTCGGCCATACACAGCGCCGCGGGAGCCTGCAAACCGGACGCAGGCCTGAACTCGGCCCGCCTTGCGGGGGCATGGAGCGGCCCGCAGGCTGGACGCGTTCAGCACGTCGGGCGATGAGAAAGGAGGCGTTGTGACGGAAGTCCTGCCGGCCTCGGAACAGCCGGCGGCAGCGATGTCCGCCGAGGTGCGGCCGATCACGCTCGACGCAGCGGGCGTCTCCCTGTCCGGGCTGCTGGCCGAGCCGGAGCGGAGTGCCCCCCGTGCGACCGTGGTCGCCCTGCACGGCGGCGGTATGAGCGCGGGTTACTTCGACGGGCAGGCGCATCCCGACCTGTCCCTGCTCACGTTGGGAGCGCGGCTCGGTTTCACCGTGCTCGCCCTGGACCGCCCCGGCTACGGCCACTCGGCCGCCCGGCTCCCGGACGGGCAGACGCTCGCCGAGCAGGCGGTGACGGTGAGCTCGGCGATCATGGAGTTCGGCGAGCGGTGTCCGACCGGCGCCGGTGTGCTGCTCGTGGGTCACTCGTACGGTGGAAAACTGGCCCTGCACCTGGCCGCCGACGGGTCCCTCGGGAGCCTTCTCGCCGTGGACGTGGCCGGGATCGGCCACCGGTTCGCCGTCGATCCGGGCAGCCTCGCCCAACTGCACGGCCTGCGGCAACGGCGGTTGAACTGGGGCCCGTTGACGCTGTATCCGCCCGGCACCTTCCTGGCGAGCGAGCGGGTGGTGGCGCCGATGCCGCGCCGCGAGGCCGAGGGGGTCAGGGACTGGCCCCGGCTCTGTGACACCTTGCTGCCCCGGGTGCGGGTGCCGGTACGGCTGACCTTCGCCGAGCACGAGGCCTGGTGGCGGAACACCGACGACGACCTGGCCGACCTCGCCGGACGGTTCACGGACGCCCCCCGCGTCCTGGTGGAGCGGCTGCCGGGCGCCGGGCACAACTGCAGCCTGGGGTGGGCGGCACGGGCGTACCACCTGCGGGTGCTCGCCCACCTGGAGGAGGCGCTGACGCCGCCGGGGCGGCTGCCCTGACATGACGTCCGCCGGAACGCGCCCCGAACCTGTGTTCCGGCGGCCGTCATACGACGCTCAGGACTCCGCCCGATGCGACGTGCGCGTCGGTGCCGGTGCGGGCAGGGGCTCCTGCGCCGCCCGCGTCACGTCGGCGACCAGCTCGACGACGTCCGGGCCGTACGCCTGCGAGTTGACGACCTTCAGAAGCAGGACGAAGGGCTTGGTCCCGTGCTTGCGGGCCAGGCGCTCGTGGTTGCGGGCGAGATAGCGGGTCGCGGCCTGGTTGGTGATCGCACGCTGCCCGCAGAAGAGGAACACCGGCCGTGCCTCGCGCCGTTCACCCGCGGTGAGGCGGGCCAGGATGACGTACTCCATGACACCGGGCTCCATGCGGTAGCGCTCGCTGCCGATCTGGAAGGCGCCCCGGTCCGGCCCTGGTTCCGGGTCGATGTTGACGCGCACGCCGGGCAGCATCGCCGCCATGTGGGCCAGCATGCGCCGGTTGGAGCCGGGGCCGCCGACGCAGAACTCGGTGCGCTCGCCGAAGCCCTGCTGGACGTTGTCCTGGGTCACCATCTGCAGGTGCGCCCCGCAGTCCTTGATCAACGCGGAGAGTTCCAGCAGGGCGAACACGTCGAACCGGTGGACCGCGGGCTCGGAGGTGGCTGAGTCGCGGTTGACGACGAGCAGGGACTCCGAGTTCTGCGGCAGCCCGAGGAACGCCTGCTTGCGGTGGAGCTTGCGCCTCCACAGGTAGGTGCGGGCCAGCCAGCCGATCGCGGCACTGAGGCCGGCCGCGATCACGCCCAGGACGATGTTGCGCACGTCGTCATTCATGGGCGCGCATGGTAGCGGGCGAAGGGAAACCGTGTTCGAGGTGAGGCCGGCGCCCGGGTGTGTGATCCTGACGGGGGCATGGCAATGGATTAGGCTGCGCGAACCGGTTCCTGACTGGAGGTGCGGATGCGTCGCCCTGTCGTGCGGAAACTGACGGTCCTGGCGGTGTCCGCCGCCGTGGTGTCGGTGGGGGCCGCGGCGCCCCCGGCCCCCATGACGGCACCGGCCGAGAAGGTCCCGGTCGCCGTCGGCTACGGCGGCGCGGTCGCGAGCGTCGACGCGGACGCCTCCGCGGCCGGGATCGAGGTACTGAGGAAGGGCGGCAACGCCGTCGACGCGGCCGTTGCCACCGCCGCCGCGCTGGGCGTCACCGAGCCCTACTCCGCCGGCATCGGCGGAGGCGGCTACTTCGTCTACTACGACGCCAGGTCCCGTACCGTGCAGACCGTCGACGGCCGCGAGACCGCGCCGCTGACCGCCGACTCGGACCTCTTCCTGGAGAACGGCAAGCCGCTCGCCCTCGCCGACGCCGTCAGCAGTGGCCTCGGCGTCGGCACCCCGGGCACGCCCGCCACCTGGCGGACGGCACTCGACAAGTGGGGCAGCAAGCGGCTCGCCACCCTGCTCGCGCCCGCCGAGCGGCTGGCCCGCGACGGCTTCACCGTCGACGCCACCTTCCGTGCGCAGACCGCCGCCAACGAGACCCGGTTCCGCTACTTCCCCGACACCGCCGAGCTGTTCCTGCCGAACGGTGAACTCCCCGTCGTCGGCTCCACCTTCAAGAACCCCGACCTCGCCCGCACCTACGCGGAGCTGGGCAGGAAGGGCGTCGGCGCGATCTACCGCGGCGGCATCGGCGACGACATCGTCGACACCGTCAACAAGCCGCCGGTGGACCCGGCTTCGGGCTGGAACGCCCGACCCGGCGAACTGTCCGAGAAGGACCTGGCTGCCTACGACGCCAAGGTCCAGGCGCCCACGAAGACCAGGTACCGCGGCCTCGGCGTCTACTCCATCGCCCCCTCCTCCTCCGGCGGCACCACGGTCGGCGAAGCCCTCAACATCCTGGAGAGCACCGACCTTTCGAAGGCGAGCGACGTCCAGTACCTGCACCGCCACATCGAGGCGAGCCGGCTCGCGTTCGCCGACCGCGGGCGCTGGGTCGGCGACCCCGCCTTCGAGGACGTACCGACGCAGGAACTGCTGTCCCAGCGGTACGCCGACTCCCGCGCGTGCCTCATCAAGGACGACGCCGTGCTCACCAGCCCGCTCGCGCCGGGCGACCCGCGCGACCCGGTGGCCTGTGCCACCGGTGGAAAGGCGGCGCCGACGACGTACGAGGGCGAGAACACCACCCATCTGACGGTGGCCGACAAGTGGGGCAACGTCGTCGCCTACACCCTCACCATCGAGCAGACCGGCGGCAGCGGCATCACCGTCCCCGGCCGCGGGTTCATCCTCAACAACGAGCTGACCGACTTCTCCTTCGCCCCGGCCAACCCGGCCGTGCACGACCCGAACCTGCCCGGTCCGGGCAAGCGGCCGCGGTCGTCGATCTCGCCGACGATCGTGCTCGACCGGCACAACAGGCCGGTGGTGGCGCTCGGTTCGCCCGGCGGCGCGACCATCATCACCACCGTGCTGCAGACCCTGACCGGCTTCCTGGACCGCGGGCTGCCGCTCGTCGACGCGATCGCCGCACCGCGCGCAAGTCAGCGCAACCAGACCACCACCGAGCTCGAACCGGGCCTGTACGACAGCCCGTTGAAGGCACGGCTGGAGTCCATCGGGCACGGCTTCCGGCTCAACCCCGAGATCGGCGCGACCACGGCTGTGCAGCGGCTTCCGGACGGCAGGTGGCTGGCCGCCGCCGAGAAGGTACGGCGGGGCGGCGGCTCGGCGATGGTCGTGCGGCCGGCGTCGTAACGCGTCACAGCTCAGGAGCGGGCGGCAAGTCCTCCGTACGGAAGGCGAGCCGCCCGTCCTCCATGTCCACGGTCACCCGGCCGCCCTCGCTGACACGGCCGTCCAGAAGCATCCGTGAGAGCTGGTTGTCGACTTCCCTCTGGATCGTGCGGCGCAGCGGGCGGGCGCCGTACTCGGGCTGGTAGCCGCGCTCGGAGAGCCAGTCGACGGCCGCGTCGGTGAAGTCGACCGAGACGCCCTGGGCCCGCAGCAGGCGGCGGGTCTTGTCCAGCAGCAGGTTGGTGATCCGTTCCAACTGCTCGTGGGTCAGCTGGCGGAAGACGACGATCTCGTCGATGCGGTTGAGGAACTCGGGCCGGAAGTGCTGGCGCAGCGGCCGCAGGATCTGCTCCTGTCGCGCCTCCTCGTCGGCCTCGGCGTCGCCCGTTCCGAAGCCGATGCCGGCCCCGCCCCGGGAGATCGCCTCGGAGCCGAGGTTGCTGGTCATCACGATGACCGTGTTGGCGAAGTCGACGGTCCGGCCCTGGGAGTCGGTCAGCCGCCCGTCGTCCAGGACCTGGAGCAGGATGTTGAAGACGTCCGGGTGCGCCTTCTCCACCTCGTCCAGGAGGAGCAGTGAGTACGGGTGCCTGCGTACGACCTCGGTGAGCTGACCGGCCTCCTCGTGCCCGACGTAGCCGGGCGGGGCGCCGATCAGACGGCTGACGGTGTGCCTTTCCTGGTACTCGCTCATGTCCAGGCGGACCATGCGCTCCTCGCTGCCGAACAACGCTTCGGCCAGCGCCCGGGCCAGTTCGGTCTTGCCGACGCCGGTCGGGCCGAGGAAGAGGAAGCTGCCGATCGGCCGGTCGGGACTCGCGAGTCCGGCCCGGGAGCGCAGCACGGCGTCGGAGACGACGCGCACCGCCTCGTCCTGGCCGACGACCCGCTCGTGCAGGTGCTCCTCCAGGCCGAGCAGCCGGTCCTTCTCCTCCTCGGTGAGGCTGCTCACCGGGATGCCGGTCTGCCGTGAGACGACCTCCGCGATCGCCTCCGCGGTGACCTCCAGATGCTGGCCCTCGTCGACCTCCTCCTCGCCGCTGGCCTCCGCGATGCGCTGCTTCAACTCGACGATACGGTCGCGCAGTTGCGTCGCCTGCTCGTACTGTTCGTCGGCGACCGCCTGGTCCTTGTCCCGGGTCAGCTGCTCGACCTCGCGCTCCATGGTCCGTACGTCCGTGCCCTTCGTCCGGGCGCGCAGCCGTACCCGGGCACCGGCCTGGTCGATCAGGTCGATCGCCTTGTCCGGCAGCCGGCGGTCGGTGAGATAGCGGTCGGACAGCTCCACGGCGGCGACGAGCGCCTCGTCGCTGTAGCGGACCTGGTGGTGGGCCTCGTAACGATCGCGCAGACCGCGCAGGATCTCGATCGCGTCCGCGGTGGTCGGCTCGGGCACCATGATCGGCTGGAAGCGGCGGGCCAGCGCGGCGTCCTTCTCGATCCGGCGGAACTCCTCCAGCGTGGTCGCGCCGACGATGTGCAGTTCGCCGCGGGCCAGGGCCGGCTTGAGGATGTTGCCGGCGTCCATGGACCCGCCTTCGCCGCCGCCTCCGGCGCCCACGACGGTGTGCAACTCGTCGATGAAGACGATCAGTTGGTCCGAGTGCGTGCGGATCTCGCCGACGATGTTGTTCAGCCGCTCCTCGAAGTCCCCCCGGTAGCGGGTGCCGGCGACTACAGCGGCCAGGTCCAGCGCGAAGACCCGGCGGCCGCTGAGCACGTCGGGCACGTCGCCGTCGGCGATCCGCTGGGCCAGACCCTCCACGATCGCGGTCTTGCCTACGCCCGCGTCGCCGATCAGCACCGGGTTGTTCTTGCCGCGCCGGGAAAGCACCTCGACTGTCTGCTCGATCTCCTCCTCCCGCCCGATCACCGGGTCGATACGGCCCTGGCGGGCGAGGTCGGTGAGGTCGCGGCCGTACTTGTCGAGCGTGGGGGTGCCCGTGTCGACGCGCGGCCGTTGGTCGGTGCCGGGGCGGGGCTGGGTGGCGTCGGGGGTCTCGGGCGGCAGGCCGGAGGGGGCGAAACGGGCCGCATTGAGGATGTGCCCGGCGGCCGAGTCGGGGTTCGCGGCGAGAGCGCTGAGCACGTGCTCCGGGCCGATGTAACCGGTGCCGCGCGCCCGGGCCAGGTCGTGCGCGTCCAGCAGGGCCCGCTTGGCGGCCGGCGTGAGGGAGAGCGACGTCGGCGGCGGGACCTCGCCCTGCGGGTGCTGGACCGGGCCCGACCGCTCGTCGATCTCCGTCGCCAGCGAGTCGGGGTCCGCGCCGGCCCGGCTGAGCAGACTCCGGGTCGGCTCCGTGGCGAGCGCGGCGCGCAGCAGGTGCTGGGTGTCCAGGTCACGGCTGCCGTGCTCGGCGGCGTACTGGGCGGCGCCGCGTACGAGCTCCCTGGCCGGCTGGCTGAGCAGCTGGCCGATGTTGATCTGGCGTGGGCCGGGGCGCGGGCCGCCGAAGAAGCGGGCCAGGAACTCGCCGAAGGGGTCTGAGTTGAAGCCCTCGGGGCCGGGGAAGCCGCTGGTCATCTCAGTTCCGTTTCGCTGATCGACATGCCGGGGTGCACGAGTGCCCTTGCGCTGTGCGGCTATGCGTGGGGCGCTTCTAACACCCTGGCACGATCGGGGGTGGGCGGCATGTTCGGGCGCCTGCGGTTCCGGGGGGCTCGCTCGTGTCGTGCGCGTGCGGGTCGTGTGTGGTCGTTCGCGCAGTTCCCCGCGCCCCTGCTCACCTTGCCGTGAGGATGCGAGGTCCCGTCTCCGTGATCGCCACCGTGTGTTCCGTGTGGGCTGCTCGGGAGCCGTCGTTGGTGCGGAGGGTCCAGCCGTCGGGGGACGTGTGGTAGTCGTCCCTGCCGCCTGCGATCAGCATCGGTTCGATGGCCAGGACCATGCCGTGGCGCAGGGGGAGACCGCGGCCGGGGCGGCCCTCGTTCGGGACCGGGGGGTCCTCGTGCATGCGGCGGCCGACGCCGTGGCCGCCGAAGCCGTCCATGATGCCGTATCCGGCCGAGCGGCACACCGAGCCGACGGCGTGGGCGATGTCGCCGATGCGGTTGCCGACGACTGCCGCCTCGATGCCGGCGTTCAACGCCCTCTCGGCGGTCTCGATCAGTCGTAGGTCGGCCGCGCGGGGCGTGCCCACGACGAAGCTGATCGCCGAGTCGCCGACCCAGCCGTTCAGTTCCGCCCCGCAGTCGATGGAGACCAGGTCGCCGTCGCGCAGGCGGTGGCGGGTGGGGATGCCGTGCACGATCGCGTCGTTCACCGAGGCGCAGATGACGGCGGGGAAAGGGGTGGACGCGAACGAGGGGCGGTAGCCGAGGAAGGGAGAGGTCGCCCCCGCCTCGCGCAGCACCTCGCGGGCCACCTCGTCCAGCTCCAGCAGGGAAACGCCGACGTCCGCGGCCGCCCGTACGGCGGTCAGTGCCCGCCCGACGATCCGGCCCGCCTCGTGCATGGCGTCGATCGATGTGTCCGTCTTCAGCTCAACCATGCCAATTACTATACCGGTATTAGAATGACGGCATGGTACGCACCCCGTTGACCCCGGAAGAACGCGAACGCGGCGAGCGGCTCGGACGGCTGCTGCGTGAGGCCCGCGGCGGCCGCAGCATGGCGGACGTGGCGGCGAACGCGGGCATCTCCGCGGAGACGCTCCGCAAGATCGAGACCGGCCGTGCCCCGACACCGGCCTTCTTCACGGTGGCCGCGCTGGCCGGGGCCCTGGGTCTGTCGATGGACGAACTGGCCGGAGCGTGTACGCCGGCAGCGGCGTGATGTCACTGTTGGGGTCCGGGTGATCTGAGGCTTCCGCGTCCCCTCTGAAAACTCCCCGTAGCGAGCCTGTAACACGGCTGGTGTTGTCTACGGAACCGGAGTGCTCCGGTCTTGCGGGGGTTGAGCGATGACAGTGGATCAACTCCCCGGTCAGGTGCGGGAGTTCGCGAACTACCTGGACGGCCTGCTGGCGCGCCTGGATCAGGGCGGCGGGTGGTGTGCCGTGTTCTGGCAGCGCGACCCCGAGGGCATGCGGGCCTGCCTCGACGGGCGTGAAGTGCCGCCGTGGGACGTCGTCGAGGCGCTACTGCAGGATCTCGCCGCGGAGTACGGCCCCGGTGTCGCCGGCCCGGAGAAGGAACAGGCCCGCTCCCTGCACGCCGCCGCACTCCTCGCGTACGACGTCACGCTCGGCGGCCGGGACGCCCTCGGGGACCGGCTCGACGTCATGCTCCGCGAGCAGCGCTACGCCGCCGAACGGCTCGCCGAGCTGGGGCGGTTGCTCCATACCGCCACCACCCGGCAGGACGCCGACGCCATCCGCCTGGACCTCGCCTGGGCCCGCGACGACCATGAACGGGCGACCGCACGGTGTGCCGAACTCCGGTCCCGCATAGAGGAGTTGGAGCGACGGGCGGTGGGCGGTCAGGTGCACGGGGCGCAGGCGATCCGGCCGCGGAACACAGCGGAGGGCCCTGTGCTGCACGCCGGGAGCGACCCGTACGGCTCCCAGACCCCGACCCGCCCACAGCCGGCCCCGCACCCCGTCTCCGACCACCCGGCCCCGCACTCCGCCTCCGGCCACTCGGCCCCCGCCCCGTCCCCGCAGCCCACGCCCTTCGACCAGACCCCCACCACCCCCGCTGCCCCGGACCCCAGCCCGGCTGATCCCCGTCCCACCCCCAAGCAGCGCAAACGCCGGCGTGGCAGCGCTCGCTTCGCCGGAATGGTCGAGGAAGAGGCCACCCCCTCCGTCGTACCGCCGGAGGCACCCGCGCCGGCCGCCGCCTCCGGCCGTACCCCGCGCGGAGCCCGCTTCGCGGGTGCCGCCGCCGAGCCGGCCGAGCGGTCGCAGCCACAGGCCGAACCGCTGGACGCGGCGGCACGGCGGGAGACCGCCGGGGTCGTCGAGACGCTGGTGCGGCTGCGCGGCGAGGGGCGCAGCGGTGAGGCGCACGTCCTGCTGGTCGAGGCCGCGTACTGGCCCGCCGCGCGCTTCCCACTGCTCGCCGCGGAGATGGAGCGCGCCGGGCTCGGCGCCGACTGGGCGACGCTGCTGTGGGAGGCCGCCTCGCTGCCCGCCGACCGGCTCGTCGCCGCCGCCGACGCGCTGGCCGCGGCGGGTCGGACCGCCGACGGGGAGCAGATGCTCCGGCAGGGCGTGGCCCGGCCCGCCGCCGAGATCGGCCGGTCCGTGCTCGCCCTGGCCGTCGAGGGCCGCCGCCGCGAGGTCCGCGCGCTGCTCGACGCCTATGTCCGCGTCCGCACCCCCGAGGAGGCGGCCCGCAGCGCCGAGCCGGACCCGCAGACCCTCGTACCGCTCCTGCTGGAGGCGGCACGGGGCGTTTCCGACGACCGGCACTGGGATCTCGTGCACGCCCTCCGGGTGGCCGGGCTCACCTCCTGAGAACCCTGTCGATCACCCACAGGAGTGCGAAACGCGACCGACTCCGCGGGTTAACGACGATGGTCTTGGCAAGGCCTTCACCGAGGCATACGTTCGTGCCTCTACGGCCTGCGTCTACGGGCGTAGAGGCGCTGACGTCCCGTCGAAGGAGCAGCTCATGGCGAACGTCGTCCGTGCCGCTCTGGTCCAGGCCACCTGGACCGGCGACACCGAGTCCATGGTGGCGAAACACGAGGAGCACGCCCGCGAGGCAGCCCGGCAGGGCGCCGGGATCATCGGGTTCCAGGAAGTCTTCAACAGCCCCTACTTCTGTCAGGTCCAGGAGCCGGAGCACTACCGGTGGGCCGAGCCGGTGCCCGACGGGCCGACCGTGCGTCGTATGCAGGAACTCGCGCGCGAGACCGGCATGGTGATCGTCGTGCCGGTCTTCGAGGTCGAGCAGTCCGGTTTCTACTACAACACCGCGGCGGTGATCGACGCGGACGGCTCGTACCTCGGCAAGTACCGCAAGCACCACATCCCGCAGGTGAAGGGTTTCTGGGAGAAGTACTACTTCAAGCCCGGAAACCTCGGCTGGCCCGTCTTCGACACCGCTGTCGGCAAGGTCGGCGTCTACATCTGCTACGACCGCCACTTCCCGGAGGGCTGGCGGCAACTCGGGCTCAACGGCGCCCAGTTGGTGTACAACCCGTCCGCCACGCACCGCGGTCTGTCGGCCTACCTGTGGCGGCTGGAGCAGCCTGCCGCCGCCGTCGCCAACGAGTACTTCATCGCCGCCATCAACCGGGTCGGTGTCGAGGAGTACGGCGACAACGACTTCTACGGCACGAGCTACTTCGTCGACCCGCGAGGGCAGTTCGTGGGGGAGGTCGCCGACGACAAGAGCGAGGAACTCCTCGTCCGTGACCTCGACTTCGACGTCATCGAAGAGGTGCGGCAGCAGTGGGCCTTCTACCGCGACCGCCGCCCCGACGCCTACGAAGGGCTGGTACAGCCGTGACCAAGGACCTGCTGGGCCGCCACCGGGCCGTGCTGCCCGACTGGCTCGCCCTCTACTACGACGACCCGATCGAGATCACCCACGGCGAGGGCCGGCACGTCTGGGACGCCGCCGGAAACAAGTATCTCGACTTCTTCGGCGGCATCCTCACCACCATGACCGCGCACGCCCTGCCCGAGGTCACCAAGGCGGTGAGCGAGCAGGCCGGGCGGATCATCCACTCCTCCACGCTCTACCTCAACCGGCCGATGGTCGAACTCGCCGAGCGCATCGCCCAGTTGAGCGGCATCCCGGACGCCCGTGTCTTCTTCACCACCTCCGGCACGGAGGCCAACGACACCGCCCTGCTGCTGGCCACCACCTGTCGCCGCAGCAACACCGTCCTCGCGATGCGCAACAGTTACCACGGCCGCTCCTTCAGCGCCGTCGGCATCACCGGCAACCGAGGCTGGTCGCCGACCTCGCTGTCCCCGCTGCAGACGCTCTACGTCCACGGCGGCATCCGCACGCGCGGCCCGTACGCCTCGTTGAGCGACGCCGACTTCATCGCGGCCTGCGTCGAGGATCTGAAGGACCTGCTCGGGCACACCCGCCCGCCCGCCGCCCTGATCGCCGAGCCCATCCAGGGCGTCGGCGGCTTCACCTCACCGCCGGACGGTCTGTACGCGGCCTTCCGCGAGGTCCTGAACGAGCGGGGCATCCTCTGGATCGCCGACGAGGTGCAGACCGGCTGGGGCCGCACCGGCGAGCACTTCTGGGGCTGGCAGGCACACGGCCGCAGCGGCCCGCCGGACATCGTCACCTTCGCCAAGGGCATCGGCAACGGCATGTCCATCGGCGGGGTCGTCGCCCGCGCCGAGATCATGAACTGCCTGGACGCCAACAGCATCTCGACCTTCGGCGGCACCCAGATCACCATGGCGGCGGGCCTCGCCAACCTCACGTACCTGCTGGAACACGACCTCCAGGGCAACGCCCGGCGGGTCGGCGGGCTGCTCATCGAGCGGCTGCGGGCGGTCGCCGCGCAGGTACCGGCCGTCCGGGAGGTACGCGGACGCGGGCTGATGATCGGCATCGAGGTCGTGCGGCCCGGCACGGACGAGGCCGACCCGCAGGCCGCGTCCGCCGTGCTGGAGGCGGCCCGCGCGTCCGGGCTGCTCATCGGCAAGGGCGGCGGCCACAACACCAGCGCCCTGCGCATCGCCCCGCCGCTGTCCCTGACCGTCGCGGAGGCCGAGGAGGGCGCCGCGATCCTCGAACACGCTCTGCGGAGCATCAGCTAGCACCAGGCCGAGCAAGGGAACACCGCCATGACCACCACCTCGGAGCCCTTGGAACCGCTGGAGTCCTTCGAACGCCCGGAACCGGCCCTGTCGGTCCGCCAGGTCCTCGCCCTGGAACGGGTGCTCGCGGGGGAGCCCGAGGTGGTGGCCGGTGCGGGCCAGCTCGACCGGCCGGTGCGGTGGGTGCACGTGGCCGAGGCCGCGGACGTCGGGGTCATGCTCAGCGGCGGGGAGATGGTGCTCACCACCGGGGTGCTGCTCGCCGGCGACGTCGCCAAGCAGGCCGAGTACATCCACTCGCTGCACCGCGCGGAGGCCGCAGCCGTCGTCCTGGGGCTCGGCCGTGCCTTCCCGGCCCCGCCGGACGTCATGCGGCGCGCGGCCGAGCGCTGCGGGCTGCCGATGGTGGTGCTGCACCGGCCCTTCCCCTTCGCCGAGCTGACCGAGGAGGTCCAGTCCCGGCTGGTCCGGCGGAAGTTCGCCGCCGTCAGTCTGTCGGAGGCGGTACGGACCGCGCTCACCGGACTGATCACCTCCGGTGCCCCTCTGCAACGGCTGCTCGACGAGGTCGCCCAGCACAGCGCCTGCCCGGTCGTCGTCACCAACCTCGCCCACCGCGTCCTGGCCACGGCGGGGGAGCGGTCGGCGGTGGACGACGTGCTGCGCGACTGGGAGCGGATCTCCCGGCAGGCCGGCGGCCGCGAGGGCGACGGCTGGATCCGCGCCGAGCTGGGCGGGCGCGGGGAACGCTGGGGCCGGATCGTGCTGTGCGGCTACCGCGGCGACACCGCGACCGGACGGCTGCTCGCCGACCGCGCCGCCGAGGCCCTCGTCCTGCACCGCATGCTCGGCGGCAACGCGAGCGGCTCCTGGGAGGAGCAGTCCGCGCAGAGCCTGCTGACCGACCTGGTCAGTGGGGTCGTACCGGCCCGGCAGCTGCTGCCACGCGCGCGTGCCGCCGGACTGCCGGTCAACCGGCGCACCTTCGTGCCGCTCGTCGTACGCGACGGCGACGCCGCCCAGCTCGACCGGGTGCTGCGTCTGCTGGGGATGGCCGGGCTCGTCGCCGAGCTCGCCGACGGAGCCACCGCCGTGCTGCTGAGCCTCGCCCGGGACCAGGACGCGGAGGCGCTCACGGCGCACTTCGCGGCCCGGCTGCGCTCGGAGTCCGGGGCGGCCTCGACAACAGTGGCCGCCGCCGATGCCCGTACCGCCTGGGACGACGTGTCCGCGGGCCTGCGCGAGGCGCGGCATGTCGCCGACGCCGTGGCCGACTCCTCCGCCGCCCTCGACCTCCCGGCCGTCGTCCGCCTGAGGGACGTACACCTGCGGGGCCTGATCCGGCTGTTGCGGGACGATCCGCATGTGCAGTCCTTCGCGGAGCGGGAGCTGGACGGGCTGCTGTGCGGCGGCGAGGAGGATCTGCTGGCGGTGCTGCGGACGTATCTCGCCACCGGCCGCAACAAGTCCCGCACCGCCCAGCTCCACCACGTCTCCCGGCCGGCGCTCTACCGCCGCCTGGAGGCGATACAGGCCCGGCTGCGCGTCGACCTGGACGACTTCGAGCAGGCGGCCTCGGTGCATATCGCGCTCCTCGCGCACGATGCGCAACAGGGGTGACCGGCGATGTGCAACAGGGGTGGACACAGCACTGCGAAACAGCGGGGAAACACGGTACGACCTGGGAAAACGGCGGTGAAACATGGGCTCGCTCCGGGGTGACACCGTGGCACGCCGGGTGCCCGCAGACGTGACACGATGCAACTCAAAGAGGACCACCCGACTTCCTAGGCTCACCGCACACCGAGCTACCGGAGGTCCCGATGAGCAGAGTGATCCGCGCCGCCGTCTTCCAGACCGCCTGGACCGGCGACAAGGAGTCGATGATCCAGGTGCACGAGCAGGCCGTGCGCGACGCCGCCGCGCAGGGTGCTCAGGTCCTGTGCTTCCAGGAGCTGTTCTACGGGCCGTACTTCTGCCAGGTCCAGGACCCGGCCTTCTACGAGTACGCCGAGCAGATCCCCGAGGGTCCCATCGTCCGGCGCTTCCAGGCGCTGGCCCGGGAACTGGGCATCGTTCTCGTCCTGCCGATGTACGAGGAGGAGCAGCCCGGCGTTCTCTACAACACCGCCGCCGTGATCGACGCGGACGGCTCGTACCTCGGCAAGTACCGCAAGACCCACATTCCGCAGGTCAGGGGCTTCTGGGAGAAGTTCTACTTCCGGCCCGGGAACAGCGGCTGGCCGGTTTTCGACACCGCCGTCGGAAAGATCGGCGTCTACATCTGCTACGACCGTCACTTCCCGGAGGGCTGGCGGGCGCTCGGCCTCGCGGGCGCCGAGATCGTCTTCAACCCGTCGGCCACCTCGCGCGGACTCTCCGGCTATCTGTGGCAGCTGGAACAGCCGGCGGCCGCCGTCGCCAACGAGTACTTCATCGGCGCGATCAACCGGGTGGGCGTCGAGGAGTACGGCGACAACGACTTCTACGGGACGTCGTACTTCGTCGACCCGGAGGCGCAGTTCGTCGGCGAGGTCGCGAGCGACAAGGAGACCGAACTGGTCGTGAGGGACCTGGACATGGCGAAGCTGCGAGAGGTCAGGGACCGCTGGCAGTTCTACAGGGACAGGGCGCCGGGGGCGTACGGACCGCTGACAACGCCCTGAGGGGCAGCGCCCCAGGGGCGCGGGCCGAGTCGACATGCGGCTCCTCCCCCACTCTCGGCTTCGCTCGAGCGGGGGGACCCCCACCGTGGGCGCGACCAGCCACACACGACCGGCAGATTCAAACCGCGAGGAGCGACCGATGAGCCGTACAGTGATCCGCGGCGGCCTAGTTGTCACCGCGTCCGACGAGATCCACGCCGACGTCCTGATCGAGGACGGCCGTATCGCCGCCCTCGCCGCCTCCGGCACCCCGGCCGCCGAGGCCTGGACGGCCGAGCGGGTCATCGACGCCACCGGGAAGTACGTCATCCCGGGTGGCGTCGACGCCCACACCCACATGGAGCTGCCGTTCGGCGGCACCTTCGCCTCCGACACCTTCGAGACCGGCACCCGGGCCGCCGCCTGGGGCGGCACGACCACGATCGTCGACTTCGCCGTGCAGAGCGTCGGCCACACCCTGCGCGAGGGCCTGGACGCCTGGCACGCCAAGGCCGAGGGCAACTGCGCCATCGACTACGGCTTCCACATGATCGTCTCCGATGTGAACCAGGAGACGCTCAAGGAGATGGACCTGCTCGTGGAGGAGGGGGTGACCTCCTTCAAGCAGTTCATGGCGTATCCGGGCGTCTTCTACAGCGACGACGGCCAGATTCTGCGTGCCATGCAGCGCTCCGCCGAGAACGGCGGGCTGATCATGATGCACGCGGAGAACGGCATCGCGATCGATGTCCTGGTCGAGCAGGCGCTGGCCCGCGGCGAGACGGATCCCCGGTACCACGGAGAGGTGCGGAAGGCGCTGCTGGAGGCCGAGGCCACCCATCGCGCCATCCGGCTCGCACAGGTCGCCGGCGCGCCCCTGTACGTCGTGCACGTCTCGGCGATGGAGGCAGTCGCCGAGCTGGCCAGAGCACGCGACGAGGGACTCAACGTCTTCGGTGAGACCTGCCCGCAGTATCTGTTCCTGTCGACGGACAACCTCGCCGAACCCGACTTCGAGGGCGCGAAGTACGTGTGCTCGACGCCGCTGCGGCCGCGCGAACACCAGGCGCAGTTGTGGAAGGGGCTCAGGACCAACGACCTCCAGGTCGTCTCCACCGACCACTGCCCCTTCTGCTTCACCGGCCAGAAGGAGCTGGGCCGCGGCGACTTCTCCAAGATCCCCAACGGGCTGCCGGGCGTGGAGAACCGTATGGACCTGCTCCACCAGGCCGTCGTCGACGGGCACATCTCGCGCCGCCGCTGGATCGAGATCGCCTGCGCCACGCCGGCCCGGATGTTCGGCATGTACCCGAAGAAGGGCACCATCGCCCCGGGCGCCGACGCCGACGTCGTCATCTACGACCCGCACGCCGAGCAGGTCATGTCGGCCGACACGCACCATATGAACGTCGACTACTCGGCGTACGAGGGCAAGCGCGTCACCGGCCGTGTCGAGACCGTCCTCTCGCGCGGCGAACCCGTCATCACCGAGCGGGAGTACACCGGGCACGCCGGGCACGGCGTCTACACCCCCCGCTCCACCTGTCAGTACCTCAACTAGGAGCGGTGCCCATGGACTTCGGACTCGTCCTGCAGACCGACCCGCCCGCCTCGCGGGTCGTCTCCCTGATGAAGCGCGCCGAACGCAACGGCTTCACGCACGGCTGGACCTTCGACTCCGCCGTGCTCTGGCAGGAACCGTTCGTGATCTACAGTCAGATTCTGGCCAACACCAGCAAGTTGAAGGTCGGGCCCATGGTCACCAACCCGGGCACCCGCACCTGGGAGGTCACCGCTTCCACCTTCGCCACCCTCAACGACATGTTCGGCAATCGCACCGTCTGTGGCATCGGCCGCGGCGACTCCGCGATGCGCGTGGCCGGCCGCAAGCCCAACACCCTGGCCCGGATCAGCGAGGCGATGAAGGTGATCCGGGCGCTGGGCAGCGGCGGGGACGCCGACCTCGGCGGCACGGTGATCCGCTTCCCGTGGATCAAACCCGGCGCCCAACTCCCCGTCTGGATGGCCGCGTACGGCCCCAAGGCCCTGAAGATGACCGGCGAGGAGGCCGACGGGTTCATCCTGCAGCTCGCCGACCTCTATCTCACCGAGTACATGGTCAAGGCGGTCAAGGACGCGGCCGTCGCCGCCGGACGTGATCCGTCCGAGGTGACGATCTGCGTCGCCGCGCCCGCGTACGTCACCGAGGACGACTCGCCCGAGGCGCTCGCCCACGCGCGCGAGCAGTGCCGCTGGTTCGGCGGGATGGTCGGCAACCATGTCGCCGACCTGGTCGCCAAGTACGGGGAGCACTCCGCCGCCGTACCGGACGAACTCACCGACTACATCAAGGCCCGCGAGGGTTACGACTACTCGCACCACGGGCGCAGCGGCAACCCGGACACCCAGTTCGTACCGGACGAGATCGTCGACCGGTTCTGCATCATCGGACCGGTCGAGAAGCACATCGAGAAGCTGAACGCCCTGCGCGAGCTGGGCGTCGACCAGTTCGCGGTGTACGACATGCACGACGCGCAGGAAACGGTGATCGACGCGTACGGCGCGCGGATCATCCCCGCGGTCAACGCCGCCTGATCGCCGGACCCGACCCCACCCCCCACCTTGTCTCCCCTCCCCACCTCCCCGGGGAGGGGCCCAAGGCCCGCCCCCGCACGGCCTCTCCTGTCCCCTTTGTCGATTGGCCTGCCCATGACCGAAACAGTCCCCACGGGGTCGTCCGCCGCCCAGACCGTCGACGCCGACGGCCGGGCAGAGCTCGCCCCCGAGGCCTACCCCGCCAACAGCCCCTTCGCCAACGAGGACCTGCGTCCCGTCCCGGTCGCCGAGCGCAAGTGGACGACGTACAACTTCGCGGCGCTGTGGATCTCCATGGCCCACTGCATCCCCAGCTGGACCCTGGCCTCCGGCCTGGTCGCACTCGGCATGGACTGGAAGCAGGCGGTCTTCACCATCGCTCTCGCCAACGTCATCGTGCTGCTGCCGATGCTGGCCACGGGCCACGCCGGCCCCAAGTACGGCATCCCCTTCCCGGTGCTCGCCCGCGCCTCCTTCGGGCTGCGCGGCGCCAACATCCCGGCGCTGATCCGCGCGGCCGTGGCCTGCGGCTGGTTCGGCATCCAGACCTGGATCGGCGGCAGCGGCATCTTCGCGCTGGGCTCCAAGCTCACCGGCGGTGAGTGGGAGAAGGCCGGGCAGATCGCCGGCAACCCGTGGCCGCTGTGGCTCTGCTTCATCCTGTTCTGGGCCGTGCAGATCGCCATCATCTACCGCGGCATGGACTTCCTGCGGCACTTCGAGAACTGGGCCGCGCCCTTCGTGATCGTCGGCGCCTTCGTGCTGCTGATCTGGATCGCCGTCCAGGCCGACGGATTCGGCGAGTTGCTGTCGCAGCCCTCCAAGCTCGGCTGGGGTGCGGACTTCTGGCCGGTCTTCTTCCCGTCCCTGATGGGCATGATCGGCTTCTGGGCCACCCTGTCGCTCAACATCCCGGACTTCACCCGCTTCGGCGCCAGCCAGCGCGCCCAGACCTGGGGTCAGTCCCTGGGCCTGCCCACCACGATGACCCTGTTCGCGATCCTCGCCGTGCTGGTCACCTCCGGCTCCGAGGTCGTCTACGGCGAGGCGATCTGGGACCCGGTCACCCTCGCGGCCAAGGCGGACAACGTCTTCGGTCTGCTCTTCGCGCTCATCACGGTGCTGGTCGCCACCATTTCCGTGAACATCGCGGCGAACGTGGTCTCGCCCGCGTACGACCTGGCCAACCTTGCGCCGAAGTTCATCAACTTCCGTACGGGCGCGCTCATCACGGGCGTCGTCGGCATCCTGATCTTCCCGTGGAAGCTGATCTCCACGCCCGAGTTCTACATCTTCACCTGGCTCGGTGTGGTCGGCGGTCTGCTCGGCACGGTCGCGGGCATCCTCATCGCCGACTACTGGATCGTCCGCCGTACGGTCCTGCACCTGGCGGACCTGTACACGCCCGGTGGGCGCTACTGGTACTCCGCCGGCTGGAACTGGCGGGCCATCGTGGCCTTCGCGGTCGGCGGCGTCCTGGCCGTCGGCGGCTCGTACTCGACCGTGGGCGCAGACGGCACGAAATCGGGTCCGTTCCCGGCCGACGGGCTGATCCCGTTCCTCAAGCCGCTCGCCGACTACGGCTGGGCGGTGGGGCTGGCCGCCTCGCTGCTGCTGTACGTCGCGCTGATGCTGCCAAGGGAGCGGACCGCTTCCTGAGGCCTCGCTCTCGGAGGGCGGCCGGCTCTACTGGCCGCCCTTCAGGGCCGCCACCGCCTCCTTGGCGGCCTTGATGGCGCCCTTGTTGATCTCGTCCGTGCTGGGCGCCTCCTTCGACTCGAAGTCGGAGCCGTTGTACGTGATGACCAGCAGCGCGTTGGCGTCACGCACCAGCACCACGCCCTCGCGCGTCTTCTGGTCGTCCTCGGTGGTGAGGTTCACGACGGAGTAGGCCGCGTCGCCGAGGCCGGGCACGTCGCCGCCGCCGCTCTTCTCCTTGACCCGCTCCCTGTACTTCTTCGCCGCGTGGTCGTCGGAGTCGCTGATCTCGAAGGAGACGTCGAGCCAGCGGTAGTCGTAGCCACTGAGCGCGTTCCAGGAACAGGTGCGGCGGACCGACTTGTCCGTCGAGGCGATCTCCTTCCCGCCCGTCTTGGCATCCGGCACCAGCGACGTGATCGTCTTCTTGGCCAGGCTGGTGCAGGGCGCCGGGGCAGAGGTGTACGTCTTCGGCACGGCGGTCGTGGACGGCGCGGAGGCGGACTGGGTCCCGGTCTTGCCGGTCGCCCGGTCCTGGGCGGCCGGCACCGACGAGTCCGGGCCCGAACTGAGGGCCCAGCCCGCACAGGCGAGCACGACGACCGGAGTCAGGCGTGCGGTGAGAGCGAGCGGCAGAGGAAGAGAACGCACGGCGCACTTCTCGTGGGGGACGGTGCGGAGGGGTCCGCACAGCGGACGGGACGCCAGTGTCACACGAGTCCCTGTGAGGCGAAAGTGCCAACTCGCTCCGTGCCCGCGCGGTAACTCGCGCCCCATACTGATGCGTTGAGTGTCCCGTTATGTCCATCGCCTGGTCTGGGCGTGTGGTGAGGCCGCGGCAATCCCGGCTGCCATCGCATGGCGTCCGGAGCCGCCTGGTGATCGGTTAATGTGCGCGAATGTCAAACGCTCCTGCGTACGGCGCGTACCGGACAGGCCGCCTGTGGGCCGCGGCCGGCGTGTCGTTCGGCGTTCTGTTCGTCGGCTCGGGCTTTGCTCTGCTGAGCCTGCTCGAGTTCGACGAACGATGCAGTCACGGGATGGTCCAGGGCCCCGGACGACTGCGCGACGTGCGAAACCAGGCCTTCCCCCCGGCCACCATCTGCGAGTTCGAGGGCGGAGACGTCTCCGCGGGAGGCACGGGGATACTCGGCGCGGTGCTCTGGCTCAGCCTGCTGGCCTTGGCTGTGAGCGTGGTCGCGGCCCTGCTCGCCGAGTGCTTCGAACCGCCCGCTGAGCACCACCTTGCCGAACCGGTGTCCCGTGCCGGCAAGCTGCGCCGCACGGGAACGGCCTTCTTCGTGACCGGCTCCGTGTTCCTGATGTTCTACGCGCTGGTGGCGTGGCAGCTGTTCACCGGTCCCTCGTCGTCCTGCTCGGCCGGTTCCGACTGGGGTTCCAATTCGCCGAGGACGCTGGACTACAGCTTCTTCCCGCCGCAGGCGACCTGCCAGTACAGCAGCGGAATGACGAGGCAGATGGTTCCGGAGTGGGCACAGAGCCTGGCCGTGGTGCTGGCCGTTCCCGCGCTGATCGCGGGAGTCGGGTTCGTGCTCGCGTGGCGCCGATGGTGGTCGGAGCGACGGCGGCCGTAGGCCGTACCCCGACCTCACGGTGAATCGCGGCGCGTCGGGTACACGGGCAGGAGCAAGTGGACGGCTCAGCGGGAACCGCGTGAACCGGACCGAGGAGCGATTCTCATGAGGCTGCATTTCCTCGCCCCCCTGTACGCCCGGCCAGGCCCGTACGCCTCCGTCTACGTGGACACCTCGCGGGACATCGACGACCCGGACAAGGCGATCGAGCTGCACCGGCGCCACGCCCGCTCGGACCTCGTCGAGCTGGGCGCCGACCCGGCCACCGTCGACGCCTCCGCCGATGCCGTCGGGACCGACGCCGACCTGCCCGGCCGCCATGGCCAGGCCCTCTTCGCCACCCACGGCGAACTGATCCTCACCGAGGAGCTGCCGCAACCTCCCCCCGTGGACAAGGCCAGCTACGCCCTGCTTCCCGACGCCATGCCCCTGGCGCTGCAGCATGCCCCCGACATCCCCTACGCCGCCGCCGTCCTCAGCCGCGTAGAACCGGAGGAGAGCGACACAGCCGCCGAAGACCTGCAGGTGAGGCTGCAAACCGGGCGCTGGCCGAGCAGCTCCGTGGCGCCCCGGGCCCTCACCCACCTGCGGGTACCGATTCGCGAGTGGCACCAGGAGGCCCAGCGGCTCGCCGACGAGCTGGCCCACCTCATCGACCTCGGCCACGCCGACACTCTCGTGCTCTGTGGGGACACCTGGGCACGTGGTGTCCTTGTCAACCGTTTGCCCGCCCCCGTACGCAGTCGCGTGGCCACCGTCCCCGGCAACGGACAGGACGTCGAGACCGGCCGGGCCCTGCTCGAGCCCCAGCTCGCCGCCCTCTTCCACGGCCGACTCTCCGCCCACGACCGCGACCGGCTGGAGAGCTTCGCCGCCCAGCGTGCCCGTCACCCCGCCGGTGAGGGGCTGTCGGCCACCGTCGCAGCCCTGCAGCGTGGCCAGGCCGACGCCCTCCTGGTCAACCACCCCGTCGAGGAGTGGCCCCCGCTCTGGATCGGCACCGACCCCGACCAGATCGCCCTGTCCGCCGCCGACCTGCAAACCTTCGGTGCCACCGGCTACGAGAAGCAGCCCGCGGACGCCGCCCTGCTGCACGCCGCCGTCACCACCGGTGCCGAACTGATAGTCGTCCCACGGCAACAGACGCCGCTGGAGGACGGGATCGGCGTGCTCCTGCGCTATTGACCGCGGGCTGGTCGATTGCCGCGGCAGGGACATCGACACCGGCCTGCGCCGCCCGGCTCCGGCCTAGCGGCGGCCTCCGGTGGTTCACCTGTGCCCATTCAGCCGGAGAACCTGCGCGTCGGGTCCGGTAGCACACTGGAAAGTAGAGGTTGAGGGGATGTACGACCACACCCTGGCGGCGGAAAATGCTGCGGCTGCTGTGGACGCGCGGGGCGTCGTAGCGGCCTGGAGCCGGGGTGCCCGACTGCTGCTGGGTTACGAGCCGGGCGAGGCGATCGGACGTCCGGCGACCGATCTTCTTGCCGCCCGCCTTCCCGACTCGGCGTGGCGGAGCCTGTCCCAGCAGGAGCCGTGGACCGGGCGGGTCGCGCTGCGCGACCGGGACGGCCACACGATCGAAGCCGATGTGCGGGCCTACCCGCTGGTGGGCGCCGATGACCACGTCGGGTGGTTCATCCACGCCGCCCCACAGGAGGCCGACGGCGCGGACCTGGCCCTGCAGCGTCGCCTGCTTCTGTATCACCGGCCCGCACAGCTGGCCGTGGAGACGGCGATGCGCTACCTGCCCGCGGATCCGCAGGCCGGTGTGGGCGGCGACTGGTTCGACGTGATCCCGCTCTCCGGCGCCCGGGTGGCTCTCGTCGTCGGCGATGTCGTCGGCCACGGCATCCAGGCGTCCGCAACCATGGGCCAGCTGCGCAGCGAGATCCGCACATTGGCCGATGTCGATCTTCCTCCTGACGAACTGCTGACCCACCTCGACGACCTCATCCTCGAAGAGATCGAAGAGGGCATCGAATCCGCCGGGGAGGTCGGCGCGACATGCCTGTACGCGGTCTACGACCCGGTCTCCCGCCAGTGCACCCTGGCCAGCGCCGGCCACCCCGCCCCTGCCGCCGTCATGCCGGACGGCTCCGTGGACTTCATCCCCGTCGCCCCAGGCCCGCCTCTCGGGGTAGGCGGCCTCCCGTTCGAAGCAACCGACGTCCGCCTGCCCGAAGACAGCCTGCTCGTCCTGTACACGGACGGACTCATCGAGACCCACGACCGCGACATCGACACCGGAATGCAGGAACTCCTGCACGCCCTGGCCGACCCCACCCCATCGCTGGAAGCCACCTGCGACAACCTCATCACGACGCTCCTGCCCGAGCGACCGGACGACGACGTCGCGCTGCTCGTCGCCCGCACGAACGCTCTCGGTCCCTCCCACGTGGCCACCTGGGACCTGGCCGCGGCGCCCGTCGTCGTCGCCGACGCGCGCCGCCGGGCCGCCGATCAGCTCACGACCTGGGGCCTGCAGGATGCCGTCCCCACCACCGAGCTGATCGTCAGCGAGCTGGTCACCAACGCCATCCGGCATGCCGAAGCCCCCATCCAACTGCGGATCATCCGCAACACCACCCTGATCTGCGAGGTCTCCGACGCCAGCAGCACCGCGCCCCACGCACGCCGCGCCCGTGCCCTGGACGAGGGCGGCCGTGGCCTGTTCCTGGTCGGCCAGCTCGCCGAACGCTGGGGCACCCGTCACACGCCGACCGGAAAGACCATCTGGGCGGAGCAGCCCCGACCGCTCCCTCGCCCCCGGCGTCTGCCCGCCGGGAGACCACACACAGCGGATCACGTGGTGGCACCACACAACACCCAACATGAGCACCCGGCGTGGCCGACCGACATCTCCCGCCCGGCCCGCCAAGCGTGCGGCGACGACGGGATCACGGTGAGGCCATGACCGAATCACCGGTGCCCGGTGGTCCGCCACGTTGGCTGTCGCGCCACCGAACTCCCTCGACCCGCGCCGGGAGCAGACCGCGGGGGTCGCCCCGGCGTCCGGTCAGCGTGCGGCGAGGAGTTCGAGCGTGTCGATCACGCGGTTCGAGAAGCCCCACTCGTTGTCGTACCAGGCGACAACCTTGACGTGGCGGCCATCGACGCGGGTGAGGGCCGAGTCGAAGATCGACGAGGCCGGATGGCCCGTGATGTCTGACGACACGAGCGGGTCGTCCGAGTACTCGAGGATGCCGGCAAGCGGCCCCTCCGCCGCGGCGCGGTACGCCGCCAGCACGTCGTCGCGCGTCACGTCGCGAGCGACGGTCGTGTTGAGTTCGACGATCGAGCCCACCGGAACCGGCACGCGGATCGAGTCGCCCGACAGCTTGCCGTCGAGATTCGGCAGCACGAGGCCGATCGCCTTGGCCGCGCCCGTCGTGGTCGGCACGATGTTGACAGCGGCGGCGCGGGCGCGGCGGGCGTCGCGGTGCGGACCGTCCTGCAGGTTCTGCTCCTGCGTGTAGGCGTGCACCGTCGTCATGAAGCCGTGCTCGATGCCGGCGAGTTCATCCAGCACCGCGGCCAGCGGCGCAAGGGCGTTGGTCGTGCACGAGGCGTTCGAGATGATCGTGTGCACGGCCGGGTCGTACGCGTCGGTGTTGACCCCGAACGCAAGTGTGACATCGGCGCCGTCCGACGGCGCACTGACGAGCACCTTCTTCGCGCCCGCGTCGAGGTGCGCGCGGGCGGCCTTGGCCGACGTGAAGCGGCCGGTCGCCTCGAGCACGATGTCCACGCCGAGCTCGGCCCACGGCAGCTGCGCCGGTTCGCGCTCGGCGAGCACCGTGATGCGACGGCCGTCGACGACGAGGGCGTCCCCGTCGACGGTCACCGGGCGACCGAGCCGGCCGGCCGTCGTGTCGTAGGCGAGCAGCCGCGCGAGGGTGGCGGGCTCCGTGAGGTCGTTGACGGCGACGACCTCGAGGTCGCTGTCGCGTTCGAGCAGCGCGCGCAGCACATTGCGTCCGATGCGGCCGAATCCATTGACGGCGATGCGAGTCATGAGTGGTGTCCCTTCGTTCGCCACCAGGTTCGCGGGCCGCATCCGCCCGTGACAGCGGCGAGATCGCCACGGTTCACAAGGATCGCGCCACGCCACGGCGGGCTAGGGCCTGTCCGGCGGATCAGGTCGCAGGAAAGCGACGGTGACTGATCGGCGCCGGTGAGCGGGGTCTGGTGCGTGCAGCTGCAAGGCGGAGGAGGGAGTCGACGCGATGGGGGTCCCCCCGCGCGAGCGAAGTCGAGAGTGGGGGAGTCGGCGACCGACGACAACGCCGCAGATGGGCGTGCCAGACCCCGCGTCTGCGGCATGATCCGCCGGACAGGCCCTAGTCGCCCTGCGCAAAGGTGCGCCGGTACTCGCTCGGCGTGGTGCCGAGGATGCGCTGGAAATGCAGCCGCAGATTCGAACCGGTGCCGAGGCCGACGTCGGCGGCGATCTGCTCGACACTGCGTTCCGAACGCTCAAGCAGCTCACGGGCCACGTCGATGCGTGCCCGCATGACCCACTGCATCGGCGTGTACCCCGTGTCCTCGACGAAGCGCCTCGAGAATGTGCGCGGCGAGACCGCCGCGTGCCGGGCGAGCAGCTTGAGGGTGAGGGGCTCGCCGAGCCGGTGCAGCGCCCACTCGCGGGTGGCGGCGAACCGCTCGCCGAGCGGCTCGGGTACGCTGCGCGGCACATACTGCGCCTGACCGCCGCTGCGGTAGGGGGCCGCAACCAGGCGCCGGGCCGCGTGATTCGACGCGGCCACGCCGAGGTCCCCGCGCAGAATGTGCAGGCACAGGTCGATGCCCGAGGCGGCGCCGGCAGACGTCAGCACGCTGCCCTCGTCGACGAACAGAACGTTCTCGTCGACCCGCACGAGCGGATGCTTCGCCGTGAGCGCCCGCGAGTAATGCCAGTGCGTCGTGGCGCGCTTGCCGTCGAGCAGACCGGTGGCGGCGAGCGCGAACGCGCCCGTCGAGATGGCGGCGAGCCGCGCGCCCCGGCCGTGGGCGGCGAGCAGCGCGTCGACGACGGCCGACGGCGGGTCGTCGCGGTCCGGGAACCGGTAGCCGGGGATGAAGACGATGTCGGCCCACGCAAGCGCCTCGAGGCCGTGGGCGACGTGGTACGACAGGCCGTCGCCGCCGGTCACGAGACCGGTTTCCGCACCGCACACCCGCACCTCGTACGGCATGCTCGCCCGAGTCGTGAACACCTGCGCCGGAATGCCGACATCGAGCGGCTTCGCACCCTCGAGCACAAGGACGGCGACGCGATGCAGGGCGGAGGATGGCACGGGAAACAGGGTACGAGGGGTGTGAGGCCGACCCGTTCGACCTTACTGACGGCGCTGGCTACGTGACGTACCGGCAGATGCTGCCGTCAGGCATGATCCACGAGTTGCGCGAAGCCCTTCTGGCGGGCGCAGTGCGCACAGCAGAAGAACTGCCCGTCCGCTTGGAGACCGTGGCCGAGGATGCGGCACTGGCAGTTGTCGCAGACCGGTGCCATCTTCTGGGCGGCGCACTCGATGCTGTCGAAGGTGTGGACTGCTCCTCCTGCGGCGCGCACTTCGAACGACATCTCGTAGTCGTTGTGGCAGACCTCGCACACGGCCATGAATGGTCAGCTCCTCGTTGTTCGGGGCATGGCAAGCTGGATCGGAGGCGGCGAGGAAGGGGCGCAGGGCGATCGATAGCCTCAGGACTGATCCTGAGCGCCCATGGTCTGGCCGATGGGCGCAAACAGCGAGGTGAGAGGCAGCCGTATGTTCACCACCCGGCCCACCCTCCAGGGCACCTTCGGCATGGAGGCCCCGGAGCCGGGGCGCTGACTTGGGCTTTTGGCGCCTTCTGGGTGTCTGACCTGCGGGAACGTCTCTTTCACCGTCTTGTCAGAGGCATTCCCGCTTGTGTTGCTCGAACTCCCCAGAGCCTGCCTTGGTGAAATTCTTCGGGAAGGGTGTCCATCCGAGAGCGTGCCGTTCGTAGTCATGTCGTACGACGGCTGTGTCGTGCGCGAAGACAAGAAGGCAAGGGACGTCGGGAGACTGACTGTGAAGTACATGCTGCTGATCAATGCCGGTGCCGTGGACGAAAACGGCGGAGCCGCCGAGTGCAGCGTCGAGGACTGGATGGCCTACGACAAGGAGGTGAGGGATGCCGGGATCCTGGTCTCCGGCGAGTCGCTCGCCGACCTGGTCACCGCAACCACGGTGCGGGTCGATCAGGAGGGCAGGCGGACCGTGACGGACGGGCCGTTCGCCGAGACCCGGGAGGTTCTCGGCGGCTTCTACGTCATCGACGTGCCGGACCTGGATGTCGCGTTGGACTGGGCCGCCCGCTGTCCGGGGGCACGGGGCAGCGGGTCGGTCGTGGTGCGGCCGGTGGCCGAGTTCGGGGGCTGAGGATCGTGGACGAGCGGGCCGCCGGTACCGGGACGCCTGTTGCGGCGTCGGTGGAGGCCATCTTCCGGGAGGAGCGTGGCCGCCTGCTGGCGGCCCTCGTCCGTCGCTTCGGGGATCTCGATCTGGCCGAGGAGGTGGCCTCGGAGGCCATCGAGGCGGCGTTGGTGCACTGGCCGTCCTCCGGCGTTCCGCCCCGGCCCGGGGCGTGGCTCATGACGACGGCGCGGCGCAAGGCGGTGGACCGGCTGCGGCGGAACCGCGCCTACGCCGCCCGGCTGGCGCTCCTGCAAACGGACGCCGATCGTGCCGCCCCCGCCCCGCCCGCGGATGCCGGTGGAGAACTGCCGGACGAACGGCTGCAGTTGTTCTTCACCTGCGCCCACCCGGCGCTGGCGGCCGAGGACCGGTTGGCGCTGACCCTGCGGTGCCTGGCCGGGCTGACCACGCCCGAGGTCGCCCGGGCCTTTCTCGTGCCACCGGCGACGATGGCCAAGCGCATCACGCGGGCGAAGAAGAAGATCCGCGAGGCCCGTATCCCCTTCCGTGTGCCCGGCGCCGAGGAACTCCCGGAACGATTGCCGGGAGTGCTGCAGACCATCTACTCGATCTTCACCGAGGGGTACGCGGCCAGCTCGGGCCCACTACTTCAGCGGCTCGACCTCGCCGAGGAGGCCATCCGGCTGGCCCACATCCTGCACTGGCTACTGCCCGCCGAACGGGAGGTCGCCGGGCTGCTCGCGCTGATGCTGCTCGTCCATGCCCGACGCGAGGCCCGCACCGGTCCGGACGGCGCGCTCGTGCTGCTCGACGAGCAGGACCGCGGCCGCTGGGACCGCGCGATGATCGACGAGGGCCGGGACTTGGTGCTCATCGCTCTCACTGGCGGACCACCCGGCCCGTATGGCGTGCAGGCCGCGATCGCCGCGCTGCACGACGAGGCCGAAGACCTCGCATCGACCGACTGGCCGCAGGTCGTGGCGCTCTACGACGTGCTGCTCGCACTGGCGCCGTCCCCCGTCGTCGCGCTGAACCGGGCGGCAGCCGTGACGATGCGCGACGGCCCGGAAGCGGGCCTGGCCCTGCTGGACGATCTGGCCGACGAGCCGCGGCTGCGCGACTACCACCCCTACCCGGCCGTGCGGGCCGACCTGCTCAGCCGGCTGGGCCGCCTCACCGAGGCGACGGCCGCCTATCGGGAGGCACTCGCCCTGGCCGGGACCGAGCCCGAGCGCGCCCACCTGCGACGCAGGCTGCATGCCGTCGAAGAGGCCGCCAGAGCCTCCGCTCCGGACCGCACAGCCGACACCTGACGGCGCGCCCGCAGCGGTCAGCGTGCCACCAGCACCGCCGCAGCTCTCCCTTCGCGCTGCGGGCCGCCGCTGACGTGGTGTACATCGAGCCGTGCCCGCCTTCGCCTCAACTCTCCCTGTCCCGCGGGCCGGGCGGCGAGTGGGTGCGTTCGCGCAATGAAGCTCTCGGCCGAGGCCGGGCGTTGCGGGAGCGCGTCGAGGCCGCCGACACCGCGCACCTGGTGATGCTGGGCTGGGCGTACGGAGTCCTCGACGCGTCCCTCGTTCCCGGCCGAAGGCTAGAGGGCGCCCTGGGTCCAGGGCCCGGTGATCGCGAAGGTGATGCCGGGGGTCTGGATGTTCACGAACAGCCAGTTGCCGTTCTTCGGCTCGAACACCGAGCCGGCCCACTCCGAGCCCCGGTGGTCGGCCGCCGCGACGTTCTTGCCCGCGGTCCCGCCGCGCAGATCAACGTTGTTGGCGGCGAAGCGGAAGATCTCGCCCTCGGTGGTCAGCCCGTGGACGTACTCGGTGCCGCCGCCGTCCTCGCAGAGCACCAGGCCACCGCGCGGGCTGACACACATGTTGTCCGGCGCGTTGAGGACCTCGGCGCCGGGCGAGGCGAAGAGGACGCGGAACTCGTCGGTGGCCGGGTCGAGTTCGAAGACCTGGCCCTGGCGAGCCGGACCGCCGTCGGTGGTGATGACGTAGATGCGGTCGTTGCCGTACCAGGCACCCTCCAGGCGGCTGAACACCGCGGCGCCGTTGGCCTGCGCCTGGAGCCGCACCGTGTCCGTCGCGGGGTCGACGTCCTCCACGGGCACCCAGGAGACGGTGCCGTACACCTTCTCGCCGTCGAGGCGCGTGTCGTACGACGTGCTGCCGATGCGAAGGGCCTCCAGCCGGCCCCCCTTGGACAGCTCGCCCGGGACCGCCGGGACGAAGCGGTACAGCGAGGCGTCGCCGCGGTCCTCGGTCTCGTAGACGTAGCCCGTCGCCGGGTCGACGGCGATCGCCTCGTGGTTGAACCGGCCCATGGCCCTGTACGGCTCGGGGTTGCCCTTGCCCTGCGAGGCCACCTCGAAGATGTAGCCGTGGCGCTTGCCGGCGGTCGTGGAGAAGGTTTCCTCGCAGGTCAGCCAGGTGTTCCACGGCGTGGGACCGCCGGCGCAGTTGCGGATGGTGCCGCCGAGGCTGCCGTAGGACTCCAGCCACTGGCCGGCGTCGGGGTCGAAGACCAGGGTGGTGGTGCCACCACCGGCCTCGGGGTTGTAGGCGGGGGCGGTGAAGGCGGGACCGGCGCCGCGCTCGTGGTTACGGACGAGATGGACCTTGTCGCCGTAGCGGAAGGCCGCCATGCCGTCGTGCGAACCCGGGGTGCGCACGCCGTCGTCCATGAGGTCGTTCGTCCACCCGTAGGAGATGTACTCGAACCCGCGCGGCAGCTGGAGCAGTTCCAGCCCGGTCGCCTGATCCTTGACCGGGCTCAATGGGCCGTATCCGGCGTCGAATTCGAGCTTCAGCGGGGCGGCCGCCGCCGTGCGCGCGGCGAGGGCCTGGAAGGGGACGGAAGCGGCCGCGGCCACCGCTGCTCCACGCAGAAGGGTGCGTCGTTCGAAACCGGGACCGGTCGGTCTTCCGGCGGACGTGCCTGTCATGGGAGTCCTCTCGATGCAACGAACGGGGGGCGGCCGCGGTCACCCTAGGAGCGAATCCTTCATCCGATTCCCAACGGAAAGTGAGCATCGGGAGAACCTCTTTCCGGCCACCGGCCACCGGCCGCAGACCGCGGGCCAGGGGTGCGCCACGGTCGAGGCGCGCTCCGATTCCTCACCATCAAGGCATGGACGCGTCATCCGACAGCGGTAAGCGCTTCACCTTCGAAGCTGAGGATCTTGACGGGCCCGACGCAGGGATCACATCGATCACATGCCATGCGTTGCCCCACCGGGTCTCGTCCGCTCTTCCCCTACGTGGAGGTACTGTGCGCAACCTGCGCGGGACACAGCTGGCCGCGATCGTCGCGGCCATGACCGCCGTGGCGGTCCTGCCCACCTCGGCCCAGGCCGACTCCGGGCTTCCGGGCCTGACCGCCACCATCGAGACCCCGGCCCTGTACGGCGACGACGCCGGCGGCAATGCCGACGCCGACGATCCGGCGATCTGGCGCAACGCCGCCGACCCGGACGCCAGCCTGGTGATCGCCACCGCCAAGGAAGGCGGCCTGCGCGTGTACGACCTGGCCGGCAAGGAAGTGCAGTCGATAGCGGCGCCGCCCGCCCCCACCCCCGACGACAAGCCGGGCCGCTTCAACAACGTGGACCTGGTCTCCGGGTTCCCGCTGCCGACGGGCCGCGCCGACGTCGCCGTCGTCACCGATCGGGGCCGCGACCACCTGCGGATCTACCGCATCACGCCGGGCGCCGCCCAGCCGCTGACGGACATCACCGACCCGAACGCCCCGCTGGTCTTCTCCAAGACCCTGGACGAGGTCAACGACCAGACCACCCCCTACGGTCTGGCTACCTGGACGGACAAGTCCACCGGCCGCTCCTACGCCGTCGCGAGCCGGCGCAGCCGCACCCGGCTGGCCCTGCTGGAGCTGAAGGCGACCTCCACCGGCGCAGTCACCTACCAGCAGGTGCGCACCATCGACCTGCCGTCCTCCTTCACCCTCCCCAACGGCCGGTCCTGGACTCCCTGCGCCGACCCCGGTGACCTTCCGCAGGTCGAGGGCATGGTCGTGGACCCGGTGAACAACGTGCTCTACGCCGGCCAGGAGGACGTCGGCATCTGGCGGATGCCCGCCGACCTCGGCGGCAAGCCGAAGATGATCGACAAGGTGCGGGAGTACGGCGTCCCCGCCACGTACGACGAGGCGACCGAGGAGTGCGTCGCGGGCGCGGACCCCGGCTACGGCGGCACGCACCTGTCCGCCGACGTCGAGGGCCTGACCATCCTCGACGAGGGCGCGGGTGACGGTTACCTGCTCGCCTCCAGCCAGGGCGACAACACCTTCGCCGCGTACGACCGCGAGGTGGCCGACAACAACGAGTACGAGAGCGGTTTCCGGATCACCGCCGGCACCGTCGACGGCTCCGAGGAGTGCGACGGCGCCGCGGTGCTGAACGCCCCCCTGGGCTCCCGCTACCCCAACGGCCTGCTCGTGGTGCAGGACGGGCACAACACCCCGGACGAGACGGACGCGAACGGTGAGGTCCGGGACAACACCGACTTCAAGTTCGTCGACCTGGCCAAGGTCACGAACGCGCTGGACGGGGACGACTGACGCCACATCACTCGGTATGCGCGGTGGCCCGGTCGCTCCCGGCACCGGGTCGTAGCACACAATGATCAACATACGCCTCCGCCGGATCCGACGGAGGCGTACCCATGCATGCGCGCCTTCCCGCACGAACCGAGGCGGAATCGCTGAGGTCCGGGAGGGAACCGGAAGGCTCAGGGGCCGGACCCATCCGGTGACCGTGCACGGGGTCCGGGGCGGGCAGGTGCCTCGGTAGCCTGGGGAAGTGACGCCGTGCGCGCTTCCCGGGCGGCCTCGGGGCGCCGGGAATCGGTCCCCGCGTGCAGCTGACGTCACCGGGCGCAGCCGACGTCCAGCACTTCGATCACGTCACCATGGGTGGTGTAGACGAGCCAGCACCATTCACCGAACGCCGCGGCCAGCTCCGGATCCTGTGGATTCGGAGCCTGGGCCACAGCCGTGATGAGCGCGATGATCTCCTGATGCGCGCCGTCCGGGACGTCGAACAGCACGGTGGCAGCCTGTCGGATCAGTTCGACTCTCATTTCGACCCCCGCGGACGGCAGGAGCAGCACGGCATGGAACCGGGTGCTCCATCCGGGCCTGTGGACGACTACACCCCGAGTCCCCCGAATGCGGTGATTCCACCACGTCCCCGCCCATGCGGGGGCTCACCTGCCCCCGCTTGCTCCCGGCGGGGCGCGGCCGTGTGCCGGCACCACGCGGCCGGAGCCGATTTCCCCCCGGCCCCGAGCATGGGCTGTGGCTGCGCTTCCGTGCAGCCTCGCGACCGGCAGTCCGGCTCAGTGTCGTCTGCACCTCCGGCAGGCTCGCCCGCAGGCGCCCCATCTCCGCACGGACCCACCCCGCCCGGTGCCGGTCCGCGACAGGATCGAGGGCGAGCTGGGCCGCCGTGCGGCCGTCGGGATGGGTGGCGAGGGTGACCAGCAACCATGCGCCGCGCGGGGTCAGTTCTGCCTCCGGGGACTGGGCGCCGGCGTGACGCCAGCGAGTAGCCCGCCAGGGTCGGGCAGATCCCTGCCGCCTTGCCCCCGTCACGCGAGTTCGTCGCCCCCCAGCCGGTAGCCCTGCCCCCGCACCGTGGTGATCCTGGACGCGCCCAGCTTGCGGCGGAGATAACGGACGTACACGTCGACGATGTTGGAGCCCTCGGTCGCCTCGTATCCCCAGACGTCGGAGAGCAGGTCCTCCCGGCTGAGCACGCTGCCCGCGTTGCGCATGAGGTGTTCCAGCAGGGCGGCCTCTCGGGCACTGAGCTGGAGGATCCGGCCGTCGACATAGGCCTGGCGGGTGCGGGTCTCCAGGGCGATTCCGGCACGGCGCAGGACGGAGCTGTCGGTCTCGCGCAGACGCAGGCGCAGCCGGACCCGGGCGAGGAGTTCCTCGAAGCTGAAGGGTTTGGTCATGTAGTCGTCGGCGCCGCCCTCCAGACCGTGCACGGTGTCGGCGACGGTGTCCCGGGCCGTGAGGATGATGACCGGGAGGGCACTGGATGCCGCGCGGAGGCGGGTGACCACGGTGAAGCCGTCCTCGCCGGGCAGCCCGATGTCCAGGATCATCAGGTCGAACCTGCCCGACATGGCAGCGCGCCGAGCCGTCTCCCCGTCGGTGACGACGGTGGTGCGGAAGCCGTGGGTGGTGAAGCGTTCCGACAGGTAGGAGGCTATGTGAGCCTCGTCCTCGGCGATCAGGAGGCGGCGGGGCTGTCTGCTCTGGCTCATGATTTCCCGAGGCCGCCGTTCAGGGCGTGCGTGACGTAGGGGATGAGCAGGGTGAAGGTCGCGCCTTGGCCCGGAGCGCTGTCCACCTGGATCTCGCCGTGGTGCGCCTCGGCTATGGCCTTGACGATGGCGAGTCCGAGGCCCGCTCCGGTCCTGCCCCGGCTCTCCTCGGCACGCGCGAACCGTTCGAAGATGCGTTGCTGGTCCGCGAGCCGGATGCCGGGGCCGGAGTCCTTGACCCACAGTTCCACCCTGTCGGCTCCGGCCCGTCCGCCGATCCAGATCCGGCCGTGCTCCTCGGTGTGCTGAGCGGCGTTCTGGGCGAGTTGGATCATGGCCTGGGTGAGGAGCTGACGGTCGGCGTGGAGGGTGTCGCGGTGGGGGTTCTCCCCGAAGTCGAGGAGCCAGCGGCGTTCGGCCAGCGCGGCGGCCTTCACGTACACCTCCTCGATCAGTTCGGAGAGGCTGAGGTCCTCGGGGCGCAGGGCGTCCGGGCGGCGTGCCTTGGCCAGCATGAGGAGTTCCTCCGACATGCGGTGCATGCGGTGTAGTTCGTCGGTGATGACCGCCACCGTCCGGGCGCGGCCGGCCGGGTCGTCGGGGAGCGTCTCCAACTGGCTGAGGACGATGGTGATGGGGGTGCGCAGTTCGTGGCCCACGTCGTTCATGAACTGGCGCTTGGTGGAGAAGGCGTCGTCCAGGCGCTCCAGCATGTCGTTGAAGGTGCTTGCCAGTTGGCCGATCTCGTCCCTGTCCTGGACGGGGATGCGGCGGGTGATGTCCGACTCGTGGATCGAGCGGGCGGTGTCCCGCAGGAGCCGCAGCGGCGCGACGATACGGCTGGCGAAGATCCAGCCGACGCAGGCGGAGAGCAGCAAGGCGCCGAAGCCGAGATAGATCTGGATGCGGATCGAGTCGTAGATGTGGTCGCGTTCCTGCTGGGTGAAGGTGGCGATGACGAGCACGCCCCGCGTGGAGTCGCCCGCCACCGTCACGGGCACGGCCACGAACCGCACGGAGCCCGCCGCGCTCTTCGCGTCGCCGTAGGAGGGTGAGCGGACCTCGGCGGCCCGCCGCATCAGTGCGCGATCGGTGTCCAGGCGGGTCGGCGGCTCCTCGGCGGAGCGCCGGTAGGGATCGCCGTCGACCAGGGTGATCAGCGTCTGGCCGTGCTCCGGTATGTACCCCTGCAGGTAGGAGACGAAGAGCGCGCGGACCCCGCCGGGGACCG
The DNA here is from genome assembly GCF_042672405.1 of Streptomyces sp. NPDC127197. Lineage (NCBI taxonomy): Bacteria > Bacillati > Actinomycetota > Actinomycetes > Kitasatosporales > Streptomycetaceae > Streptomyces > Streptomyces sp. NPDC127197. The sequence continues at coordinate 45,683 of NZ_JBHXVG010000005.1, forward strand.
GCCCGGAACCGGCTGCGGTTCCGGTCGCGAAGGAGCGGAACGCCTGGATGTCGTGGGCGAGTTCGCGGTCGACGCGCTCGTTCAGGCGAGCCGTGAGGATGAACGATTCCGCACCGGTGAGGCTCGCCAGGGTGAGCCCGACCAGCACCAGCATCCGCCCGAGCAGGCGCACGCGGATCGACCGGAGCGGGTGGCGCCCGGGCGGGCCGGCGGCCTGCTTCGGGGGCGCGGGCTCAGCCGTCCTCACCGGTGTCCTCGTCGTCTCCGTCGTCGTCGCCTGCCGGTGTGCTCGGCGTCCCGTGGGTGGCTGATGTCGCGGGGCTGTAGGTGGGCGTCGGATCGTCGTCGGACGCCTCCCCGGCGGGGACGGGGGCCTTCGGTGACACGGGCTGCGCCTCGTCCGTCCGGTCGGGGGCCGTGTCGTCCGGCTGCTCCGCACCGGTGGGGGTGGGGGCCACGGCATCCTCGCCGCCGTACGCGTCGGGGGCCCGTGTCGTCGCGCCGGGGGACGGTGACCGGGTAGGGGTCCGCTCCGTCGCCCGGATGTCCGGGGACGGTACGGAACTGCTCGTGGGGCCGGGTCCGGTGCGGCCGACGACGACGGGTTCCCCGAGATCCGGAGGCGGTGCCTGATGGGCACCGGTGACGGGGATTCCGACGAGCAGAATCGCGCCGGCGGCGAGAGCGGCGAGGCGCTGGCTGCGGGTCACGCGGATACGACCTCCTCGGTGTGGTGGGGCGAGGGTGCGTCATCGGACCCGGTCCGAAGAGGTACCAGCGGAGTCCGGCGGCGGCTTGCTGGGCGCATGACCTGATCTTGAACTTTGTGTGTGAGCGATGCGCCGACTGTGTGCGCGGGGGCGGCACCCAGTACGGACCTGTCGGTGTCCGCGTACGGTGCCGCCCCCGCGTCGCGCTCAGGCGGCCGTGATGACCTTGGCCGATGCGGTGTCGGCCGCTCCGTGCCGCTCGGCCCAGTTCTCCAGGGCGGTACGGCAGGCGTGGTCGAGGTGGTGCACGCGGGACAGGTTCAGTTCGACGGGGCGGTCCTGCGGGATCGCCTCCAGGGCGTCGAGGATCTTCGGCAGCCTGAGGAAGGTCGCGTTGCCGCTCAGGTGGGCCTGCACGGAGCCCGCGCCCTTGTCGACGATCTCCAGCTTGACGTGGGACGCCTCCCAGGCCGTCTTGACCACGGCGAGCGCGAGGCCGATCAGTACGCCCTCGAACATGCTGATCGCGACGATCGACACCGCGGTGACGACGAGGATCACGGCCTCGCCTCGGTGCCCGCGCCACAGTGCGACGAGTCCCTTTACGGGGATGAGCTTGAAGCCCGAGTGGACCAGGACGGCCGCGAGCGCCGGGATGGGGATGACGCCCAGCGCGGCCGGGAGCAGCGCAGCGAACAGCAGCAGCCAGGCGCCGTGCATGATCCGGGAGGCCCTGGTCCGGGCCCCCGCCTGGACGTTGGCGGCGCTGCGCACGATCACCGCGGTCATCGGCAGGGCGCCGAGCAGGCCGCAGACCGTGTTGCCCACGCCCTGGGCCATCAGCTCCTTGTCGTAGTTCGTGCGCGGCCCGTCGTGCAGCCGGTCCACGGCCGCCGCGCTGAACAGGCTCTCCGCGGAGGCGATCAGCGTGAACGCCAGGATGGTGCTCACCACGCCGATCTCCGCCAGCCCCGCGAAGGCGGAAGGCGCGGGCGGCTGGATCACCGAGACGAGCCCTTCCACCGTCACCTTGGTGACGGGCAGCGCGAAGGCCAGGGTGGCGACGGTGGCGAGGGCGACGGCCGCGAGCGGGCCGGGTACGAGGCGTACCTTCTTCGGCAGCTTCGGCCACAGCAGCAGTACGGCGATGGTGCCCGCGCCCAGCAGCAGCGACGCCACGGCCGGGGCGGAGTCCAGCGAGTCGATGAGCATCTCCGGCAGCCCGACGATCTTGTCGATGCCGGACGCCGGAGCCTTGCTGTGGGTCATCGCGTACAGCTGGCCGGCGATGAGCACCAGGCCGATTCCGGCGAGCATGCCCTCGACCACGGCGACGGAGATGGCCCTGAACCAGCGCCCCCAGCGCAGCGCGCCCATGCCGAGCTGCATCAGGCCCGTGGCCAGGACGATCACGCCGAGCGTGGCGAGCCCGTGCGTGTGCACGGCCTCGAAGACCAGCACGGTCAGACCGGCGGCCGGGCCGGACACCTGCAGGCTGCTGCCCGGCAGCATGCCCGTGACCAGACCGCCGACGATGCCGGTGACGATGCCGAGTTCGGCCGGTACCCCGGAGGCGACCGCCACGCCGACGCACAGCGGCAGGGCGACCAGGAACACGACGACGGAGGCGGCGAAGTCCTGCTTGAAGTAAGCGGTGTTCATCGGATGCCTCACAGCGCTTCGAAGGAGTCGGACTCGGCCCGGTACGCCAGCACGCTGCCGGTGTGGACCTCGTAGAACCAGGCGTGGACCCGCAGCCGCTCGTCCCGGAGGCGGGTCTCGACGCACGGGTACGACATCAGCCGGAGCACCTGCCCCAGCACGTGGTGCTGGACCGCTTCGGCGACCTGCGGGTCGTCCGGCGCGCCGGACGGCAGTACGGCGGCGTGGCCGAGCCACTCGCGCACCGCCGGTACGGCCGTCAGATCGTCGCCGCGCACCAGCGCGCCGACCGCGCCGCAGTGGGAGTGGCCGCAGACCACGATGTCGGAGACACCGAGCACCTTGACGGCGTACTCGATCGTCGCGGCCTCGGAGGTGGGACCCGCGTCGTACGGCGGGACGATGTTCCCCGCCGTACGGAGTTCGAAGAGCTCACCGGGGCGGGCACCGGTGATGAGCGAGGGGATGACGCGTGAGTCGGAGCAGGTGATGAAGAGGGCGTACGGCGACTGCCCCGCGGCGAGTCTGCCCAGTTCGGCGCCCTGGGAGTGGGCGAAGGTACGTGCGTGTGCGATGAGGGTTTGCATGTCAGCTTCCTCGTGAGGAGAGGTGCCACTGGCAAGGGGGCGGCAGTGGCGCGCCGTTGAGCCGCTGCCGTCGAACTGGTGGAACCGTGGGGGGCGGAATCGGGGGGAGGGTGAACCGGCGGAACTAGTCGTCGTCGCCGTCGTCGCCCGACCACGGGCCGGTGATGGCGAGGAGGATGCCGGGGTCCTGGATGTTGGCGAACAGCGTCCTGCCGTCCGCGGAGAAGGTGACGCCGGCGAACTCGCTGTACTCCGGCGCCTCCGCCGTGCCGACGTTCAGCTCGTTGCGGGCGATCGGGAAGGTCTGGCCGTCGGCGGTGGCGCCGAAGAGGTGGGAGACGCCCTCGCCGTCCTCGGCGATCACCAGGCCGCCGAACGGGGAGACGGTGATGTTGTCGGGGCCGTCGTAGGCGCCGTCCTGGGTCGGGTCGCTGTTGACGGCCAGCAGGACCCTGAGGGTGATGGTGCTGCTGCGCGGGTCGTAGAACCACACCTGGCCGTCGTGCGGGGTGCCGGGGCTCTCGGTGCGGGCGTAGCTGGAGACGAAGTACGCGCCGCCGTCGCCCCACCACATGCCCTCGAGCTTGCGGGAGCGGGTGATCTCACCGGCCAGGAACTGCTTGCGCACGGACGTGGTGACGGCGTCCCGGTCCGGGACCTTCACCCAGTCCACGCGGTATGCGGTGCCGACCTTCGTCGCGCGGGAGAGGTCGTCGATGTACTGGCCGGCGGCGTCGAAGCACTTGAACGCCTCCAGCACGCCCGCGTCGTCGGCCAGGGCCCGCAGCTTGCCGGGGCCGTGGGTGAAGCCGACCGGCGGAGTCCAGCGGTAGAGCAGGCCGTTGGGCTTGGAGGCGTCCTCCGTGAGGTACAGGTGGCCGCGGTAGGAGTCGACCACGACCGCCTCGTGGGCATAGCGGCCGAGGGCCTTGATCGGCTTGGGGCCGAGGTTGGCCACGCTGCCGTGCGCGGGGTGGACCTCGAAGACGTAGCCGTGGTCCTTGGTCATGCCGTTGACGCCGGCCCTGTCCTCGGTCTCCTCGCAGGTGAGCCAGGTGCCCCACGGGGTGACGCCGCCGGCGCAGTTGGTGGACGTACCGGCGATGGCGACCCATTCGCGCACGGAGTCGTCGGACACCTCCACGACTGTGCAGCCGCCGGCCGCCGCCGGGTCGTAGACCAGGCCGTCCAGATGCGGCACGGGGTGCTCGGCCACGCCCAGCGGGTCGTCGATCTCGTGGTTGTTCACCAGCAGGGTCACGGCGTCGTCGTCATCGTCGCCGCCGGCCGCGAACGCGCCCGTGCCGTCATGGTTGCTCGGAGTGGTCTGGCCGGACTCCAGAGTGGTGACACCGGTGCGGGTCAGGATCCGGTAGGAGAAGCCCTCGGGCAGAGCGAGGATGCCCTTGGGGTCCGGGACCAGCGGGCCATAGCCGACGGCGCCGCCCGTCGCGCCCGTGTCGGCCACGGCTCCGGGCGCCGTGAGCAGCGCCTCCACACTGCCGATGAGCATGACCCCGGCGCCGGCCAGCGCCGATCGGCTCAGCAATTCCCTGCGGTTCAGCGGCATCTCGTCTCCCGAGCGGAGTGGTGAGCGGAATTCGGCCGACCGGTGGAGGCCGACGCTCCGCCATGTTCACCAGCCGGGACGAACCTCAGCGGAAGGCAAGGAGAAGTCATAAATGTGCGGTTCTCATGTTTCTCATCCGCGAGCGATACCTCCGCCTCCGTGCTGACCGGGGGCACAGAGGCGGACGCCAGCGGCGACGGCTCCGTCGGACCCGGTCCTCTATGGCGCGGTTTGCCCCGACGCTGAAGCGACGCCCGTGGCGGTCGTTGGGGCGATATTGCTGCCAGGCAGCGCCTCGGTAGTCTGCTGCCTGATCGAGCCGACCGGAGCCGAGCTCAAACTCCCCAGATTCTCCCCAGAGCGGTCTGGAGTACTGATGGGGCTGGCTGACGCACGCGAACAACTAGGTGAGGGATGCAGTTCACCACCCGACCCACGCTTCAAGGATCCTTCGGCATGGTGTCCTCCACCCACTGGCTGGCCTCGCAGTCGGCGATGGCCGTCCTGGAGGACGGCGGTAACGCCTACGACGCTGCCGTGGCCGGTGCCTTCGTGCTGCATGTCGTCGAGCCGCACCTGAACGGGCCCGCCGGTGAGGTGCCGATCCTGCTCGCCCCGGCCGGCGGCGAGGTGCGGGTGCTGTGCGGGCAGGGCGTGGCGCCGGCCGGAGCGACGGTCGCGCACTACAGGGGACTCGGTTTGGATCTCGTACCCGGTACCGGGCCCCTCGCGGCGGCCGTCCCCGGTGCGTTCGACGCCTGGATGCTCCTGCTCCGCGATCACGGCACCAAGTCCCTCGCCGACGTCCTGAAGTACGCCATCGGATACGCGGAGCACGGGCACGCGCCCGTGGAGCGCGTCGGCGAGACCGTCGAGACCGTGCGCGAGCTGTTCGAGACCGAGTGGACCACGTCCGCGGAGGTGTATCTGCCGGGCGGCCGGGCGCCCCGGCCCGGCGAGCTGCTGCGCAATCCCGCGCTCGCCGCCACCTGGCAGCGGCTGCTCGCCGAGGTCGCCGGGGCGGGGGACCGCGAGGCGCAGATCGAGGCGGCACGGCAGGTGTGGCGCACGGGCTTCATCGCCGAGGCGCTGGTACGGCAGGCACACCGGCCCACCCTGGACACCAGCGGGAAGCACCACACCGGCACCCTCACGGCCGCCGACCTCGCCGGCTGGTCCGCGACCTACGAGGCGCCGGTGACGTACGACTGGAACGGCTGGACCCTGTGCAAGGCCGGCCCCTGGAGCCAGGGCCCGGTCCTCCTTCAGCAGCTCGCACTGCTCCCGCCCGAACTGCCCCCGTACGGCTCCGCGGACTACGTCCACCTGCTGATCGAGGGCTGCAAACTCGCCATGGCCGACCGGGAGGCCTGGTACGGCGACGCGGCCGAGGTGCCGCTCGACGAGCTGCTGTCGGGCGCCTACAACGCGGCACGGCGTGAGCTCGTCGCCGACACGGCGTCGTACGAGCTGCGGCCCGGGAGCCCCGGAGGGCGCACCCCGCGGCTGTGCGCCCACGCGCGCGACGCCGCCACCGGCGTGGCGGGCCTCGGCGCGCCGGGGGCCGGAGAGCCGACGGTCGCCAAGGGCCCGACGGCCCCGGTGCCGGGCGAACCCGACGTCGCCGCCGACGGCGGTACCCGCGGCGACACCTGCCATCTCGACATCGTCGACCGCTGGGGCAACATGGTCGCCGCCACGCCCAGCGGCGGCTGGCTGCAGTCCAACCCCGTCGTGCCCGAACTGGGCTTCCCGCTCGGCACCCGCTTGCAGATGACCTGGCTGGAGGAGGGCCTGCCGAACTCGCTCACCCCGGGGCGCCGGCCCCGCACCACCCTGACGCCGTCCATCGCCCTGCGGGACGGGACGCCGGTCATGGCGTTCGGCACGCCCGGCGGCGACCAGCAGGACCAGTGGCAGCTCCACTTCTTCCTGGCGGTCGCCCTGCGTGCCCCGGTACGCGGCGGCCTCGACCTCCAGGGCGCGATCGACGCGCCGAACTGGCACAACGACAGCTTCCCCGGCTCCTTCTACCCACGCGGGATGCGCCCGGGGAGCGTCACCGTCGAGGCGCGCACGGACCCCGCTGTCGTGGCGGAGCTGCGACGACGCGGCCATGACGTCACGGTCGGTGACGACTGGTCCGAGGGCCGGCTGTGCGCGGTCGCCCGGGACCCGGAGAGCGGCATTCTGTCGGCGGCGGCCAATCCGCGGGGGATGCAGGGGTACGCGGTGGGCCGGTGATGTCCTGAATGTCCCTTGCCCGCGGTGGGGTGCGGCATCGGGAGTTCATGCCGATTCCACCCGGAGTACACCGGGCGGGCGGGGATTGTCAGTGGCGCGTGCTCTCATGGAGGCATGATCGAAGACAGCGAAACCATCGACGAGTTTCTCGCTCGCCACTCGGCCGACGTGGAGGAGGCGGTCCGCAAGGCCGCCGCGGCCGAGATCATGCCGCGTTTCCGTCAGCTGGCCGCCCACGAGGTCGACGAGAAGAGCGGCCCGCACGACCTGGTGACGGACGCCGACCGCCTGGCCGAGCAGTACCTCACCGTGGCGCTCGGCGCGCTCCTGCCCGGCTCCGTGGTCGTCGGCGAGGAGGCGGTGCACGCCAACCCCGCGTCGTACGAGGCGCTACGGGGCGACGCCCCGGTCTGGATCGTCGATCCCGTCGACGGCACTCGTCAGTTCGTGCACGGCGACGACGGCTTCTGCACCCTGGTCACGCTCGCGCAGAGCGGCGTCCTGCTCGCGTCATGGACGTACGCCCCCGCCCGCGACCAACTCGCCACGGCCGTACGGGGACAGGGCGCCTTCCTCGACGGCGAGCGGCTGTTCGCCGGCTCGCCCGCACCCGGACGGGACCTGAGGATCGCCACGTCCCACCCGGACTACACGACGGACGAGCAGAAGCGCGCCCTGCTCGGCCTGTGGACGGACGGCGTCGCACCCCGCGACTGCGGTTCGGCAGGCCTGGAGTATCTCGCCGTCGCCCGCGGCGAGTTGGACGCCACGGCCTTCTCCTGGGAGGCGGCATGGGATCACGCGGCAGGCCTGCTGCTGGTCGAGGAGGCGGGCGGCGCCCACCTGACCCGCACGGGTGAGCCGTTCCGCATCACGGGCGGCAACGCCCTGCCGTTCACCGCGGCCCGCGACGCGGCCACGGCACGCCGGGTGGCGGGGCTGCTGGCGTCGTCGGTCTGAGCCCCGGAGCATGCCGCGGGGCCACCCCGTCGCCGAGCACTGTCAGTCCCCCGGCATATCCTGATCCTCAGTGGCCATCGGCTGACGAAGGGGTCCGAAGGTGCCGTCGATGCTCGATGCGGTCGTGGTGGGTGCGGGGCCGAACGGACTGACCGCTGCCGTGGAGCTGGCCCGCCGCGGGTTCTCCGTGGCCGTCTTCGAGGCCCGGGACACGATCGGCGGGGGAGCGCGCACCGCAGAGCTCACCCTGCCCGGCTTCCGCCACGACCCGTGCTCGGCGGCGCACCCGCTCGGCATCAACTCACCCGCGTTCCGCGCCCTGCCCCTGGACCGCTACGGCCTGGAATGGGTCCACCCCGAGCTGCCCATGGCACACCCCTTCCCCGACGGCACCGCCGCGGTCCTGTCCCGGTCGGTCGGCGAGACGGCCGCCTCCTTCGGCCCGCGCGACGCAGGGGCGTACCGCAGGCTGGTGGCGCCCTTCCTGCCCCACTGGGACACCCTCGCCCGCGACTTCATGTCCCTGCCGCTCACCGCGCTGCCCCGCGACCCGGTGACCCTCGCCCGGTTCGGCCTGGTCGGGCTTCCCCCGTCCACCTGGCTGATGCGACGCTTCAGCGACGAACGGGCCAAGACCCTCTTCGCCGGTCTCGTCGCCCATGTGATGGCCCCGCTCACCGGCCTCGCCACCGGCGCCATCGGCCTGGTCTTCGCGCTCGCCGCGCACGCCCGGGGCTGGCCCGTGGCCCGTGGCGGCTCCCAGTCCATCTCGGACGCCCTCGCCGCATACCTGAAGGACCTCGGCGGCACGGTCCACACCGACTACGAGGTCAAGCGCCTCGACGACCTGCCGCCCGCCCGGGCGTACGTCTTCGACACCTCACCCACCGCCCTGGCCCGCATCGCGGGCTTCGGCCGCTACTACGAGGGCTACCGGTACGGCCCCGGCGTCTTCAAGGTCGACTACGCCCTGGACGGCCCGGTGCCGTGGACCGCCGAGGAGCCACGCAGCGCCGGAACCGTGCAGATCGGCGCCGACAGCGGGGAGATCGGCACCGCGCTGCGCGCTGCCTCGCGCGAGGGCCGTGCGCCCGACCGGCCGTTCCTCATCACCGTGCAGCCCAGCGTCGCCGACCCCACCCGCGCACCGGCAGACCGGCATGTCTTCTGGGCATACGGCCATGTCCCCAGCGGCTGGACCGGCGACCTCACCGACGCCATAGAACGCCAGCTGGAGCGCTTCGCCCCGGGATTCCGCGACCGCGTCCTCGCCCGCGCCACCGCCGGCCCGCCCGAACTCGCCGCCCACAACGCCAACTACGTCGGCGGCGACATCGCCTCCGGCGCGGTGTCCGGACTCCAGACGCTGCTGCGCCCCAGGCTGTCCCTGTTCCCGTACAGCACCCCGCATCCGGCCGTCTTCATCTGCTCCTCGGCCACCCCGCCGGGACCCGGCGTGCACGGCATGTCCGGGCACAACGCCGCGAAGGCCGTCTGGAAGAGACTGAGGCAGACATGACCACCATCAGGCTGGTCCAGGGCGACATCACCCGGGAGAGCGCCGACGCGATCGTCAACGCGGCCAACTCCTCGCTGCTCGGCGGCGGAGGAGTGGACGGCGCCATCCACCGGCGCGGCGGCCCGGCGATCCTCGAGGAGTGCCGGGCGCTCCGCGCCTCCCGGTACGGCAAGGGCCTGCCCACGGGCCAGGCGGTCGCCACCACCGCAGGGGATCTGAACGCACGCTGGGTGATCCACACGGTCGGCCCGGTCCACTCCGAGCAGGAGGACCGCTCGGCCCTCCTCGCCTCCTGCTACCGCGAGTCCCTGCGCGTGGCCGACGAGTTGGGCGCCCGCACCGTCGCGTTCCCGGCCGTGTCCGTCGGCATCTACGGGTGGCCGATGGACGACGCCGCCCGTATCGCCGTACAGACCGTGCGGGAGACGGACACGGCCGTCGAGGAAGTCATCTTCGTCCTCTTCGACGAGCGGGCGTACGAGGCGTTCGCCCGAGAGGTCCGCTGACCGGCAGTCCGGTCATGATCTCAGTGGTTGAGATTTCACCTACCCGCGTGAAGTCGGGTAAGGCTTGCCTTATATGCTGACGCGGCCCCCGGCACCGCACCCGTGCGCCGGGGCGTGACCGTCTCTCCCGCACGACAGGAACACCCATGCGCACGACCTCCCGTGGCCTCTTCGCGGCGCTTGCTCTCACCCCGTTGCTGGCCGGCTGCTTCGTGTCGGGCGAGGACGGCGCCGGTTCGGACGCCGGAGCGGGATCGGCCGGTCGGCTGAAGGTCGCCCTCGCGGTGCCGCCGGTGCAGGCCCTGTCCCCGTACAGCAACGACGCCACCGTGCTGAGCAAGCTCTCCGTGGCCGAAGGCCTCACGGCGCTGGACGAGGACGGAGCCGCCGCGCCCGCGCTCGCGAAGTCCTGGACGCAGGTGAACAGCACCACCTGGACGTTCGAGCTGCGCAAGGCCACCTTCCAGGACGGCACCGGCGTCACCGCCGAGTCCGTCGTCAACGCGCTGGACCACGCCAACGCGGCCGAGACCAAGCCCCGCGTCCTCAGCGACGTGACACTGACCGCCCGGGCCGAGGACGCCGACACCGTCACCATCAGCACCAAGGCCGCCGACCCCGTGCTCCCGCTGCGGCTCGCCAGCCCCGCGCTGGGCATCCTCTCCCCGAAGGCATACGCGAAGGACGGCACCGTCAGCCCGGTCGGCACCGGAACCGGCCCGTTCGAGATCACGAAGCTCACCGGGAAGACCAAGGCCACGCTCGACCGCTTCGACGGGTACTGGGGCGGCAAGGCCGAGGCATCCGGCATCGACGTGACCTGGATCGCCGACGGCACCGCCCGCGCCAACGCCCTGCGCAGCGGTGACGTCGACATCGCCGAGTGGATACCCACCGCCCAGGCGGAGCTGCTGGACGAGGACACCCGCCACGAAGTGCCCTCCGTACGGACCGACAGTCTCGTGCTCAACACCGGCAGCGGCATCTTCACCGACGGGACGCTGCGCGCGGCCGCCCGCGAGGCCGTGGACGGGTCCGCCCTCGTCGACTCCGTCTTCGGCGGGTACGCCGATCCCGCGCAGGGCCTGTTCGGGCCCGCCGTCTCCTGGGCGGCCGACAACCGCGTGGACGTGACCGGCCGCGCCGAGGCCGCGACCACCGCCCAGGTCAAGACGAAGACCAAGGGCAAGACCCTGCGCCTCGCCACCTACACCAACCGCGCGGAACTGCCCGAGGCCGCGACCGTCCTCCAACAGCAGCTGGAGAAGGCCGGGTTCACCGTGAAACAGGACGTCCGCGAGTACACGCAGATGGAGGCCGACCTCCTCGCCGGGAAGTACGACGCGCTCGTCTTCTCCCGGGTGACCCTGCTCGACACCGGTGACGCGGTCGCGTACCTCGCGAGCGACTACACCTCCGACGGCGTCTACAACATCGCGGGCCTGAAGGACGCGCCGGTCGACCAGGCCATCGAGGCCGCCGCCGAGGAGGACGACACGGCGCAGCGGCAGCAGAAGATCATGAAGGCCGAGGCGGAGATCCTGCGCACCGACGCCGTCGTGCCGCTGGTCCACGAGAAGGTCGTGCAGGGCATCGGCAGCGATGTCGAGGGCGTGCTCCTCGACCCCCGCGAGCGCTCGCTGGTCGACATCGACACCCGCGTGAAGTAGCAGCGATGAGTGCCGTGTCGGTCGGTGCCGACTCCCGCTCGACCCGCTGGCGCGCGGGAGCTGGCCGTGTCGTCGCCGGGGCCGCCCTGCTGGCGGCCGTCTCCCTGCTGCCCTGGCTGTCCGGGACCGACCCCGCACTGACGGTCCTGCGGGCCCGCTCCGCCGACCAGGATCCGACCCCCGGGCAGCTGGCCGCCGTACGGGAACAACTGGGCCTGGACGAGGGGCCGTTCGCGCACCTCGCACACTGGCTGGGCGGACTGCCGCGCGGCGACGCGGGCACCTCCTGGGTGTCGGGCGAGGCGGTCCTGCCCCAGGTGACGGCCGCCTTCGCGGTCTCCGTCACGCTGATGCTCGGGGCGCTCGTGGTCACCGTCGCGGTGGCCGCGCTGCTCAGCGCCCGCACCCTCCGTCTCGGATCCCGCCGACGGCTGCGCCAGGGGCGGGCGGGCACCGGGGCCGCCGTCCTCGCCGCGCTGCCCAAGTTCCTGCTCGCCTCGCTGCTCGCCACCGTGTTCGGGGTGTGGCTGGGCTGGTTCCCGTCCAGCGGTTGGGAGGGACCGCAGGCGATGGTGCTGCCGGCGCTCGCCCTCGGTGTGCCGTCCGGGGCGATGATCGGCGGTCTGCTCGACCAGTCGCTGCCCGCCGCCTTCCACGAGCCGTGGGCAAGGACCTGGCACGCTTTCGGGTACGCGCCGGGCCGCATCGCCCGGCACGCGCTGCGCCGCACACTGTCCGGTGTGCTCCCGCAGCTCCTGCCGACCGTCGTGGCCCTGGTCGGCGGCGCGGTCGCCGTGGAGAAGATCTTCAACATTCCGGGGCTCGGCCGACTGGCCCTGGACTCCGCCGTGGCCCAGGATCTCCCGCCGTTGCAGACCGCAACCCTGGTCCTCGTCCTGCTGGGCGTCGCCGCCGGCCTGCTCGTCCAGGCCCTGCGGCGCGCTCTCCTCGGCCCCGCCCTGCGCGACGGCGCCCTGCCCGCTCTGCATCCGCCCGCCCTTCCGCGGCGCCGCTCCCAGTGGTGGGTCGCCGGATTCTGCGCCGTCGCCCTGCTCACCCTCGTCGTGACGGGGCTGCTGCGTGATCCTCTGCACGTGGACACGGTGGCCCGACTGTTGCCGCCCTCGGCCGCGCACCCCTTGGGTACGGATTCGCTCGGCCGTGATCTGCTGGCCCGCCTGGGCCACGGCGCGGTGCGCACGGCGGGCGTGGCCCTGGCGGTGACGGCGATCTGCACCCTCACCGGACTGCTGCTCGGTATGGCGGCGCAGGTGAGCGCGGGCCTGACGGAGGTGGTGTCGACGCTGCCGGCCGTCCTCGCCGGACTGCTGACGACGGCGGTGACCGGACCGTCGGTGTGGGGTGCGGCGCTCGCGGTGTGCCTGGTCGGCTGGAGCCCCTACGCCGCCCAGACCGCGGCGCTGCTCGAACAGGAACGGGCGAGCGGGCACATGCTGGCGTCGCTGTCGTTCGGCGCCGGACCGACGTATGTGCTGCGCCACCACTACCTGCCCGCGGTACTGCCCGCCGTCCTGCGCAACGCGCTGCTGCGGCTGCCCACCACGGTCCTTGTCCTGGCCTCCCTCGGCTTCCTCGGCCTGGGCGAGCAGCCGCCCACGCCGGAGTGGGGCCGCCTGCTGTCGGAGAACCAGCCGTACGTGGAACTGGCCCCCTGGACCGTACTCGGCCCGGCCGGTGCGCTCGTCCTGCTCTCCGTACTCGCCGTGTCGGGCACGGCGCTGGGACGGGGCGGGAAGCGGCGCGTGCGCCCATAACAGCCGAAGGAACCCCACCAGTCGATCACCCCTCCATCAGGAACACACAAACTCCGACGGGGTAATTGCTTCGGTTGTGTTCGAAGTTCTAGGGTGAGCCGAGATGCAGCAGCCGACTCCGTCATCACGAGCCGCGATCCGTAACGCCGTCAACTGCTGTTTCAACACCGTGAGTTCACGTGAGTTGAGCCGCTCCCAGTTCGTGCAGCGCACTGTTCGTTCCGAGGAAGGACACGGTCATGCCGCACCCGCACGCGTTTCCCGCCGATCAGCCGGCTCGCCCCGAGCAGCGGGCCTTCGTCAGTCGCCGTCGACTTCTGGAGTCCGGGGCCGCCGTCCTCGGCGCGCTCGCCCTGTCCTCGCCCGCCCGGGACGCCGCCGCGCACACCGCCGGCCGGAGCGCGGCGGCGGACGGCTCCCCCGAGTGGAACGGGAACATCGGAGTCTTCCGGCTGGGCACCGAGCCGCCGCACACCACCCTCATGCCGTACGCCGACGTCGAACAGGCCCTGGCCGCCGACCGCACCCGCTCGCCGTACCGGCAGAGCCTGGACGGACAGTGGAAGTTCGCCTACGCCGACCGCCCCGACGACCGGGACACCGACTTCCACCGCACCGACCTCGACGACAGCGACTGGGACAGCATCCCCGTCCCCTCCGTCTGGCAGATGCACGGCTACGACCGCCCGATCTTCGTCAACATCACCTACCCATGGTGGGGACCCAACGGGCTCGGCGAGGAGGCGCAGCCCCCTGCGGCGCCGACGCGGTACAACCCGGTGGGGCAGTACAGACGGACCTTCACCGTGCCGCGCGGCTGGGCGGGCCGGCGGACCTTCCTGCACTTCGAAGGGGTCAAGTCCGCGCATTACGTGTGGATCAACGGGCAGTTGGTGGGGTACGCAGAGGACTCGTTCACCCCCGCCGAGTACGACATCACCCCGTACCTCACATCGGGCACCAACCAGATCGCCGTGGAGGTGTACCGCTTCTCCGACGGGGACTGGCTCGAGGACCAGGACATGATCCGGCTGAGCGGCATCTTCCGCTCGGTGTACCTCTTCTCCACCCCGGTCGTGCACCTGCGCGACTTCAAGCTGGACACCCCGCTGAGCGACGACTACACGGCCGCCGAACTGTCCGTCACCGCGAGCGTGCGCTCGTACGGGGGGCCGAGCGAGGGCGGCTACTCCGTCGAGACGCAGCTGTACGACTCCCGCGGCCACGCCGTCTGGCCCAGGCCGCTCCAGCAGGCCGTCGACCTCGCGTCCGCCCCCGCCGGTGAGGACGTGACCGTCCAGGCGAGCAGAGCCGTGCCCGAGCCCAGACTGTGGTCCGCCGAGCACCCGAACCTCTACACCGCCGTGCTCCGCCTCCGCGACCCGGGCGGCAAGGTGATCGAGACGCTCTCGCACCGCATCGGCCTCCGCGAGTTCGCGCTCAAGGACGGGCTGATGCGTATCAACGGCCAGCCCGTGTCCTTCCGGGGCACGAACCGGCACGAGATGCACCCCGACAGCGGCATGGCACTCACCCGTGCGCACATGGTCGAGGACATCGAGATCATCAAGCGGATGAACATGAACAGCGTCCGCACCTCGCACTACCCCGACAACCCGCTGTGGTACGAGCTCGCCGACGAGTACGGCCTCTACCTCGTGGACGAGACCAACCTCGAGACCCACGGCATCCGCGACGAGTATCCGGGCAACCACGCCGACTGGACCAAGGCGTGCGTCGCCCGGGCCCAGAGCATGGTCCACCGCGACAAGAACCACGCCTCGGTGGTCATCTGGTCGCTCGGCAACGAGGCCGGCGGCGGCAGCACGTTCGTCGCCATGCGCGACTGGATCAAGTCGTACGACACCACCCGCGTCGTCCAGTACGAGGGCGACGACCGGCCGACGATCAGCGACATCCGGTCGGAGATGTACGACAGTCCCTCCCGCGTCGAGCAGCGCGCGAAGGACACGAACGACACCCGGCCGTACGTCATGATCGAGTACGCCCACGCGATGGGGAACTCGAACGGCAACCTCAAGAAGTACTGGGACATCGTCCGCCGCTACGACGTCCTCCAGGGCGGCTGGATCTGGGACTTCGTCGACCAGTCACTGAGCTGGCCCGTGCCGACGCGGAAGATCCTCACCGAGTCCGGGCCCGGCCAGCTGCCCGGTGAGATCCTCACCGCGAGCGGCACCTTCGACCGCGCCAAGGGCGTCTCCGGCGCCACCGTCTTCCCCCGCGACGAGCGCCTCGACCTCACGGGCTCGCTCACCCTGGAGGCCTGGGTCACCCCGCACTACACCGGCTACCACCAGCCCATCCTCGCCAAGGGCGACACCCAGTACGCCCTCAAGCAGACCAACAAGACCCTGGAGTTCTTCATCTACGGCGGCGGCCAGTGGATCAGCGCGAGCTGGGCCCTCCCGGACGGCTGGACCGGCAGTGAGCACCACATCGCCGGTGTCTTCGACGCGGACGCCGGCACGCTGACCCTCTACGTCGACGGCGCGGTGAAGGCCACCCGGACCACCACGCGGAAGCCCAGCAGCAACACCGCGCCCCTCTCGCTCGCCACCGACGTGGACAACCCGACCCGGGAGTTCAGCGGCACGATCCGCCGCGCGCGTGTGTACGCCCGTGCGCTGAGCGCGGGCGAGCTCGGCTCCGACAGCCGCGGTCCCGGTGACGAGGGTGTGCGGTTCTGGTTCGACGCGGCCACCGTCGGACTCGCCGAGAAGCGGCCCCGCGAAAAGACCTTCTTCCCGTACGGCGGTGACTGGGGCGACAACCCCAACGACGGCACCTCCAACGCGGACGGCATCGTCACCGCCGACCGCCGGCACACCGGCAAAGCGGCCGAGATCAAGCAGATCTACCAGGCCGTGGGCGCGGCGCCGGCCTCCGGTGACTCACTGGCTCCCGGAGCCGCGGTCACCCTCACCAATGAGTACCTGTTCACCAACCTCCGTGAGTTCGACGGCCGTTGGGCCCTTGTCGCGGACGGAGAGGTCGTGCAGCGCGGAAAGCTGAGTCGCACCCAGCTGGACGTCCCTCCGCTCGGCAGCAAGGACATCACGGTGCCGGTGAAGCTGCCGGAGGACCCGGCTCCGGGCGCCGAGTACTTCCTCCAGCTCTCCTTCACCCTCAAGGAATCCACCCCGTGGGCGAAGGCCGGCTTCGAGGTGGCCAAGCAGCAGCTTCCCGTCGACGCCGACAGCCCGGCCGTGACGCCCGTACCGCTGGAGAGCGTGCCGGCGCTGCGGTACGAGGAAGGGGACAAGGGCGTCACGGTGCAGGGCAAGGGCTTCTCCGTCACTGTCGACAAGAGCAGCGGCGTCATCACGTCGTACGAGGCCGGGGGCACCCGGCTCATCACCTCCGGGCCCGCGCCGAACTTCTGGCGGGCGCCCACCGAGAACGACCGCGGCAACGGCCAGCACACCCGCAACCAGACCTGGCGCGACGCCGGGGCCCGGCGCACAGTGACGGGCGTGAGCGTGCGCGCCCTGCGCGACAAGGCCGTGGAAATCAAGGTCAGCGGGACGCTGCCCACCACCGTGGAGTCCACCTACAGCACGACGTACACGGTGTTCGGCAACGGCGAGATCAAGGTCGACAACACCCTGCACCCGGGCGCGGCGTCCCTGCCGTACATCCCGGAGGTCGGCACGCTGCTGTTCCTGCCGGGGCGTTTCGAGTATCTGCGCTACTACGGCCGCGGGCCCGAGGAGAACCACTGGGACCGCAACGACGGCACCGACGTGGGCGTGTACTCCGGGACCGTCTCCGGGCAGTGGACCCCGTACATCCGCCCGCAGGAGAACGGCAACAAGACGGACGTCCGCTGGGTCGCGCTCACCGACCGGGGCGGCTCAGGTCTGCTCGTCTCCGGTGAGCCGCTGCTGGAGGTCAACGCCTCGCACTTCACCCCGGAGGACCTGTCGTCCGGGGTGCGCCACGACTACCAGCTCACTCCGCGGGACGAGGTCGTCCTGCGCGTCAACCACCGCCAGATGGGCGTGGGCGGCGACAACAGCTGGGGCGCGCACACCCACGACGAGTACAAGCTGTTCGCCGACCGCGACTACTCCTTCACCTACCGGTTGCGTCCCCTCACCGACGTACGCCGGGCGACGGCGGCGGCACGCCGGCCCACGGCCGGGGACTTCTCCGGGTAGCCGCTGGGCCCGCCGGGCGACACCCGTGATCGTCGGTGTGTCGCCCGGCGCCCTGTGGAAACCCGTACCGACACAGGGCGAGACCAGCAGCAGGCAGGTGGTGGGACATGAGTTTCCGAGACCGCGCGCACGCCGGCCGGGAGCTGGCCGAGCATCTGCGCATCCTGCAGGAGAAGGGCACCCTCCCGGACCCCGTCGTGCTCGCCCTGCCCCGCGGTGGCGTCACGGTCGCCCGGGAGGTCGCACGGGCGCTCGGCGCCCCGCTCGACGTGCTCGTCGTCCGCAAGATTGGCGCGCCTGCCCACGAGGAGTTCGGCGTCGGAGCGATCGCCGGCGACGACCCCCCGTTGTTCGACGCCCGGGCCCTGAACCAGCTGGGCCTGACCGAGGAGGAGCTCGCCCCGGTGGTGGCCCGGGAACGGGCCGAACTGCACCGGCGCGAGCAGCGCTACCGGCAGGGCCGCCCCGCCGCCGAACTGAAGGGACGTACCGCGATCGTCGTCGACGACGGGCTGGCCACCGGATCGACCGCCCGCGCCGCCGTGCAGGCCGTGCGCCGATGCGAGCCCGAACGGGTGGTCGTCGCCGCCCCGGTCTGCTCGCACGAGGCGACCAACCTGCTGCGCGGTGACGCCGACGACGTGGTGTGCCTGATGCGGCCGAGCCCGTTCCACGCGGTCGGGCTCTGGTACGAGGACTTCGAGCAGCTGACGGACGACGACGTGCTGGACGCGCTGCACGGCAGCTGAGCCGGCCGTACCCCCAGGAGGTGCTCATGACCAGGCAGATACGCGACGTGATGTCGCCCGGCACGGCCTCGGTCGAGCCGATGACCACCGTGGCGCGGGCGGCGCGTCTGATGCGCGACCAGGACATCGGCGACGTCCTGGTGGCCTACGACTGCGATCTGTTCGGCGTCCTCACCGACCGCGACATCGCGGTCCGGGCCGTCGCCGAGGGCCTCGACCCGAACACCACCACCGTCGGCTCGCTGTGCACCCGGCCGCCCGTGGTGACCCTCGCGCCCGACGACACGACCGACCACGCCATCGAACTGATGCGCCGGCACGCGGTGCGCAGGATCCCCGTCGTCGAGCACGGCGGCTGCCCCATCGGCATGATCAGCCTCGGCGACCTCGCCACCACCGAGGATCCGCACTCCGCCCTGGCGGACATCAGCCGGGCCGCCCCCAACCACTGAACCGGCCCGCGCCGCGGCTGAGACTCGCGTCATGTCACAGGGATCAGTGTGGCGAGGAGCAAGGCGGGACGAAAGAATCTCTTACGCACCACACCCGGCCAACCGCTCTTCACCACACCGAAAGGGACCTCCGCATGGACGAGCAGGACGAGCGCTTCGACGTCGTCGTTCTCGGAGCGGGCCCCGGCGGGTACGTCGCCGCCATCCGCGCCGCCCAGCTGGGCAAACGTGTCGCCGTCGTCGAGGAGAAGTACTGGGGCGGCGTCTGCCTGAACGTCGGCTGCATCCCCACCAAGGCCCTGCTGCGCAACGCCGAGCTCGCGCACATTGTCACCCGTGAGGCGAAGACCTTCGGCATCAAGGCCGACGGACAGATCACCTTCGACTACGGCGAGGCGTTCCGGCGCAGCCGCAAGGTCGCCGACGGCCGGGTCAAGGGCGTCCACTACCTGATGAAGAAGAACAAGATCACGGAGTACGACGGCCGCGGCACGTTCGTCGACCCGCACACCCTCCAGATCACCGGCTACGACGGCGAGACCCGCACCATCGGCTTCGACCACTGCATCATCGCCACCGGCGCCACCCCGAAGCTGCTGCCCGGCACCCGCCGCACCTCACGCGTGGTGACGTTCGAGGAGCAGATCCTCGCCGAGGAGCTGCCGCAGTCGATCATCATCGCGGGCGCCGGCGCGATCGGTGTCGAGTTCGCGTACATCCTGAACAACTACGGCGTGAAGGTCACCGTCGTCGAGTTCCTGGACCGCGCCGCCCCCCTCGAGGACGCCGAGGTCTCCGCCGAACTCGCCCGCCAGTACCGCAAGCTGGGCATCGACGTGCTCACCTCGACCCGCGTCGACGCCATCGACGAGTCCGGCCCGCAGGTCCGCGTCACGGTCACCACCAAGGACGGCTCCCAGCAGATCCTCGAGGCCGACAAGGTCCTCCAGGCCATCGGCTTCCAGCCGAACATCGAGGGCTACGGGCTGGAGAAGACGGGAGTGCAGGTCACCGACCGCGGCGCGATCGACATCGACGGCCGCTGCCGCACCTCCGTCCCGCACATCTACGCCATCGGCGACGTCACCGCGAAGCTGATGCTCGCGCACGCCGCCGAGGCCATGGGCGTGGTCGCCGCCGAGACCATCGCGGACGCCGAGACGATGGAGCTCGACTACGTGATGATCCCGCGCGCCACGTACTGCCAGCCGCAGATCGCCAGCTTCGGCTACACCGAGGCGCAGGCCCGCGACCTCGGCTACGACGTCAAGGTCGCCAAGTTCCCGTTCACCGCCAACGGCAAGGCGCACGGCCTCGGCGACACCACCGGCTTCGTGAAGCTGATCAGCGACGCGAAGTACGGCGAGCTGATCGGCGGCCACCTCATCGGCCCCGACGTCACCGAGCTGCTGCCCGAGCTGACCCTGGCCCAGAAGTGGGACCTCACCGTCCACGAGGTGGCCCGCAACGTCCACGGCCACCCGACCCTCGGCGAGGCGATCCAGGAGGCCGTGCACGGCCTGGCCGGCCACATGATCAACATGTAGGCGTCGGCGTTCAGCAGTCGTGACGCCGTCGGTACGCGTTACTCGGCGGCGTCGCTGATGCCGAGCCGCAGATGCTCCACGTGGTACACGGCCTGGTCGAGGAGCTGGGCGACATGGTCGTCGTGCAGCGCGTACACCACCGACCGGCCGCGACGCTCGCCCACCACCAGGCCGAGGTTGCGCAGCAGGCGCAGCTGGTGCGAGCACGCGGACTGCTCCATGCCCACCTCGGCGGCCAACTCGGTTGCGGGCAGCGGTCCTTCGCGCAGCCGCGCGAGGATCAGCAGGCGGGACGGGGTGGACAGGGCCTGGAGCGTGGTGGCCACCTTGGCGACGTTGTCCGCGTCGAGACGTACGCGTTCTGTGGTGTCCTGCGCGGCGGTGACGGCTCCATGACCCATGACCGCCATCCTACCCACCCCGCATGAACGAATGAACGAGTCTTCATGTGTTCCTGTATGGTGGCCCTGTGTCAGCGACTCTTGCACCCCATCCGGCCCCCACCCGCACCCCGACGGCACCCCGCCGCCGCACCCGGATCCTCGCCCTGCCCGAGGCCCGCTGGGCCCTCGCCGCCCTCGTGGCGTTCCTGGCGGCACTCGCCCTCGACCTGGGCGGCGCCCCCACCTGGGCGTTCACCCCGCTGTACGCCGTCGCCTACGTCACCGGCGGCTGGGAACCGGCCCTCGAAGGACTGCGGGCCCTGCGCGACAAGACCCTCGACGTCGACCTGCTGATGATCGTCGCGGCGCTGGGCGCGGCCGCCATCGGCCAGGTCCTCGACGGCGCCCTGCTGATCGTCATCTTCGCCACCTCCGGCGCCCTGGAGGCGCTGGCCACCGCCCGCACCGCCGACTCCGTGCGCGGCCTGCTCGACCTCGCACCCACCACCGCGACCCGCCTCACGGACGACGGCACCGAGGAG
This sequence comes from Streptomyces sp. NPDC127197, assembly GCF_042672405.1. Classification (NCBI taxonomy): domain Bacteria; kingdom Bacillati; phylum Actinomycetota; class Actinomycetes; order Kitasatosporales; family Streptomycetaceae; genus Streptomyces; species Streptomyces sp. NPDC127197. Next base: position 66,743 of record NZ_JBHXVG010000005.1, read on the forward strand.
ACCGTGCCGACCGGCGACCTCACCGTCGGCGACGTGCTGCTGATCCGCCCGGGCGAGCGCATCGGCGCCGACGGCCAGGTCCTGGACGGCACCAGCGAGGCCGACCAGGCGACCATCACCGGCGAACCCCTCCCCGTCGTCAAGCGCCCCGGCGACGAGGTGTTCGCCGGCACCCTCAACGGCACCGGCTCCCTGCGCGTCCGCGTCGAACGCGACCCCGCCGACTCGGTCATCGCCCGCATCGTGACCCTCGTCGAGGAGGCCTCCCGTACCAAGGCGCCGACCCAGCTGTTCATCGAGAAGGTCGAACAGCGTTACGCCGTCGGCGTGGTCGCCGCCACGCTCGCCGTCTTCGCCGTACCGCTCGCCTTCGGTGCCGACCTCACCGACGCGCTCCTGCGCGCCATGACCTTCATGATCGTCGCCTCCCCGTGCGCGGTCGTCCTGGCCACCATGCCGCCCCTGCTGTCCGCCATCGCCAACGCCAGCCGGCACGGCGTGCTGGTCAAGTCGGCCGTCGCGATGGAACGCCTCGGCGAGATCGACACCGCCGCCCTCGACAAGACCGGCACCCTCACCGAGGGCGCCCCCGAGGTGACGGACGTACGACCGCTGCCGGACTCCGGCCTCGACGAGAACCGGCTCCTCGCCCTCGCCGCCGCGGCCGAGCACCCCAGCGAGCACCCGCTGGCCCGCGCGATCGTGGCCGCCGCCCGCGCCCGGGACCTGCCGATCGCGCCCACCGAGGAGTTCACGGCCGTCCCGGGCCGCGGGGTCACCGCCGTCGTCGGCGGGCACAAGGTGAGCGTCGGCCGCGCGGAGGCTGTGACCCAGGGCGAGGACGGCGTGGAGGCCGTGACCGGTCGCGAGGACGGCGCGACGGTCGTCCTGGTCGTCCGCGACGGCAACCCCGTCGGCACACTCGCCCTCACCGACCGCCTCCGCCCCGAGGCCGCCGCCACCACGGCCACCCTCACCGCCCTCACCGGCACCGCCCCCGTCCTGCTCACCGGCGACAACGCGCACACCGCCGCCCGCGTCGCCCAGGCCACCGGCCTGACGGATGTCCGCGCGGACCTGCTGCCCGAGGACAAGGTGAACGCCGTACGCGACCTCCAGGACAGCGGCCGCAAGGTGCTCTTCGTCGGAGACGGCGTCAACGACGCGCCCGCCCTCGCCGCCGCGCACTCCGGCGTCGCGATGGGCCGCGCCGGCTCCGACCTGGCGCTGGAGACCGCGGACGCCGTCGTCGTACGCGACGAACTCGCCACCGTCCCCGCGACCGTACGGCTATCCCGGGCCGCCCGCCGACTGGTCCAGCAGAACCTGGTCATCGCGGGCACGTTCATCACCGTGCTCGTGGTGTGGGACCTGGTCGGCCATCTGCCGCTGCCGCTCGGCGTCGCCGGACACGAGGGCTCGACCATCCTGGTCGCGCTGAACGGGCTCCGGCTGCTGCGCGAATCCGCATGGCGATCCGGGCCGGTCCAGGACAGCCGAGGTTGATGTCGGATTCCTGCCAGCCCCAACCCGGCCGCTGGTCGATGCTGGACGCATGCAGAACGGGATGCACACCGACACCGAACGCTGTCTGCGCGCCGTCCAGTCCAAGGACGCCCGCTTCGACGGCTGGTTCTTCACGGCGGTCCTGACCACCGGGATCTACTGCCGCCCCAGCTGCCCCGTCGTACCGCCCAAGCCGCAGAACATGGTGTTCCACCCGAGCGCGGCGGCCTGCCAGCAGGCCGGTTTCCGGGCGTGCAAACGCTGCCGCCCGGACACCAGCCCCGGCTCCCCGGAATGGAACCAGCGCGCCGACGCGGTCGCCCGTGCCATGCGGCTGATCGCCGACGGAGTCGTCGACCGCGAGGGTGTCCCCGGCCTCGCCGCCCGGCTGGGCTACAGCACCCGGCAGATCGAACGCCAGCTGCTCGCCGAGCTGGGCGCGGGCCCGCTCGCCCTGGCCCGCGCCCAGCGCGCCCAGACTGCCCGGCTGCTCATCGAGAGGACCGGACTGCCGATGGCGCAGATCGCCTTCGCCGCCGGTTTCGCCTCGATCCGCACCTTCAACGACACGGTCCGCGAGGTGTACGCCCTGACTCCGAGCGACCTGCGCACCCGAGCACCTCGCCCTCAGGGCACCCCCGGCGCCCTGTCCCTGCGCCTCCCGTTCCGCGCCCCCCTCAACCCCGACAACCTCTTCGGCCACCTCGCCGCCACCGCCGTACCGGGCGTGGAGGAGTGGCGCGACGGAGCCTACCGACGCACGCTCCGCCTCCCGTACGGCCACGGCATCGTCGCGCTGACCCCGCACCCCGACCACATCGCCTGCCGCCTCACCCTCAGCGACCTGCGCGATCTGCCGGTCGCCATCAGCCGCTGCCGCCGCATGCTCGACCTGGACGCCGACCCGGTCGCCGTCGACGACCAGCTGCGCACCGACCCCGTGCTGGCACCGCTGGTGGACAAGGCGCCGGGGCGGCGGGTGCCGCGCACCGTCGACGAGGCCGAGTTCGCCGTACGGGCGGTACTGGGCCAGCAGGTCTCCACGGCCGCCGCCCGTACCCACGCCGCCCGCCTGGTCCTCGCACACGGCGAACCCGTCGACGACCCCGAGGGCGGCCTCACCCACCTGTTCCCGTCCGTCGAGTCGCTGGCGTCCGTCGACCCGGAGTCGCTGGCGATGCCCCGCACGCGCCGGACGACGCTCACCACACTCATCAGCCAACTAGCCGACGGCACCCTCCACCTGGGCGTGGAGAGCGACTGGCCCGAAACCCGCGCCCGGCTCCTCTCCCTCCCCGGCTTCGGCCCCTGGACGGCCGACGTCATCGCCATGCGCGCCCTCGGCGACCCCGACGCCTTCCTCCCCACCGACCTCGGCATCCGCCGCGCGGCAGGAGAGCTGGGTCTGCCGTCCACACCCGCCGCGCTCACCGCCCGCGCGGCGTCCTGGCGACCGTGGCGGGCGTACGCGGTCCAGTACCTGTGGGCGACGGACAGCCACCCGATCAACTTCCTGCCTGTGTAAGGACGTTCAGTGAAACACCACACCGTGATCGACAGCCCGTACGGCCCGCTGACGCTCGTCGCCGAGGACGGCGTCCTGTGCGGCCTCTACATGACCGGCCAACGCCACCGCCCACCGGAGGAGACCTTCGGCGAGCCCGACGACACGCCCTTCGCGGAGGCCGAGAAGCAACTACAGGCCTATTTCACAGGCGAGTTGAAGGAGTTCACCCTCGAACTACGCCTGAACGGCACACCGTTCCAGCGCACCGTCTGGCAACAGCTGCAGCAGATCCCCTACGGTGAGACCCGTACGTACGGCGAACTCGCCGACGCCCTGGGCAGCCCCAAGGCGTCCCGCGCGGTCGGCCTCGCCAACGGCAGAAACCCCATCGGCATCATCGTCCCCTGCCACCGCGTGGTCGGCGCCGACGGCAGCCTCACCGGCTACGGCGGCGGCCTGGACCGCAAGCAGCGCCTGCTGGACTTCGAGCGGGGAGAGGCACTCTTCTGACCGGCGAGGGTCACGTGACCCGCCGAAGGGCGTTAGTGGTCCCTAGCCGCCCACCCCCCATCGCACCCCCGCCACAACCGCGGGCACCAAGGCAGGAACCACCCCCCACCCCAACCACACCGTGCAGAGCGCAGGCGGTCCTGATGCCGGAGGGGTCTCAACGCCGCGCGTGGCGGATCTTCAACCGTCCGAAGCCCATGGTCCCGGAGATCCGGATCCTCGGCCCGCCGGGGCGGGAGCGCCGCCGGGTCTTGTAGAGCGTGTCCTTCCACCCGGTGTGCAGATCGTCGAAGTCGACGATCGCGTCGCGAGGCACCGTGATCTTGGCCCTGCCGGTGCCGAGTTGCAACTCAATGTCAACTACCGGATGCTCGATGACCGCCCGGGACAGGTCCAGGTACACCCTTCCGTATGCGGACGCAACCTTGAGGTTCCGAGGCACCCGCCATGCGCCGCGGCGCTTGATCCGTCCGCCGGCGGCGGCAATCGTGGACGTTGTGCCCACATTCTCCTCCGGGAGCGAGACCAGAACCGGCACAAGCTCGCTCTGCGTCTTGGCGGTGAGCACCTGGTGGAGGCGTTCGTCCATCTCCTCGTGCGAGATGTGCCCTTCAGCGTACGCCTCCTGCACGCGCTGCACGGCCGTGTCCCGGTCGTCTTCGCTCAACAGTGGCGGCGGGTCTTCCGGCAGAGAAGTCACCGTTTCACCCTAATGCCGTGCCAGCGATGCGAACGCGCCAAGGTCCGTAGCGGGCAAGGCATCCGATGGGGAGGTCGGCCGTTCGTCATCACGGCCTTGATGGCCCAACCCGGCGAACCCATGCGGTCAAAGCACTAGGGTCGGGTCCCATGATCGTATGGCTCAACGGCACCCACGGCGCAGGCAAGACGACGACCAGCCCACTTGTGCAGCAACTGCTCCCGGATTCACGGGTGTTCGACGCCGAGAAGGTCGGCGAGACACTCATGGACATCACGCCGGGGCTGCCCGCGACGGACAACTTCCAGCACTGGCCGCCGTGGCGGCAGCTCGTCGTCGAGACCGCCCGCCGCGTACTCGACTACACCGGCGGCATTCTGGTGATGCCCATGACTGTCCTGGTCGAGGAGTACTGGCGCGAGATCAGCTCCGGTCTCGCCCAACATGCCATCCCGGTACGGCACTTCGTCCTTCACGCCGACCAGGACACCCTGCGCGGGCGCATCGCGGGCGACACTGTCCTTGGCCCCAACTCCCCGTTCCGCCTCAAATACCTCGAGCCCTACGCCGAGGCGGCCCGCACGTGGCTGCACCTCGAGGCCGAGGTCATCGACACCACGCACCTCACACCCGCCCAGGCCGCCCAACAGATCGCAGAGGCCGTCAAGAGTTGAGGTCCGCCCGCCACGCGAAAACAGGCGCAGGTGGCAGGCACCGCGTACACGCCGCCGCCCGGTGCGCGGCGTTCGGCTCGGCCCGCAGTGTCCGGTTCTTCCGCCGCATCTGCCACGAGCGGCGGCGGATCTCCGGATCGCCCATGTAGTACTCGTACGTCACGAGCTTCTCGGCCCCCGGATCTCGCCGCCACAACCCGTTCGGCCCGCGGTAGTCCGGGATTCCGGAGTCGCAAGGCATGGGCGGATGTAACACGAGCACTGTGCAGGGACGGGAGCGTCCGCAGCAGCTGCGGGAGGAGCAGATCTGCAGGTGAACGCTGCGATGGCGGCAGCCGGCTAACCGACCACAACCCATCGCACCGCCGCGACCACTCCCAACAACAGAGCTGGGGCCACCCACCACCAGGCCATGACCCGTCGCACCGACGGAAGCAGCCACAACGCTCCTGCGGCACCGGCGGCCCCGATGGTGAGAACGCACGACAGAACGATGCCGGCGTACGCGTCGTCGTCCCAGGAGCCGGACGGACGGATGGTCAGTGCCGTCCAGCAGAAGTACCCAGCGATGAGGGTCAGCAGAGCGAGTGGTACGACGAGGACCAGGCGGAGGCAGCCACGGTCGTCGTCCACGTGGGAAGGGCTGGTCATCAGCGCAGTGCGTTCCTTGCGTCGTCCAGGTTGTTCGTAAAGCCACGCCCATACGCTTGGGCGTCGTCGGTCTGCCAGTACGGACCGCCGTTGTATCGTGCGGCGAGCTCCTGATACTGGGCCGGTGTCATCTCCTCCGCCGGCACGTCGGCGAATTCGCTCTCCGCCTTGAGCTGGGCCAGGTACTCGGAGGCGATGAAGATGTTCTGTGCGGGGTCCTGCAGAGCTTCCTCCACTGTGCCGCGTTGCTGATCGGTGAGATGGTCGGGGTCATAGCCGAGGACTTCCGCGCCGCGTCGAACCTGGATGGCGATGGGCCCCATGGATGTGTTGTCGGGGTCGCCGCCGAGGCGCCACGGCAGGCTCTCGGGGGCGATCGGGCTGAGCGGGGAGTCGGCCTGTTCGCGGATGGTGTCGGTCATGTCGTCGAGGATGCCGGGCTGTCCGCCGATCTCCTGCCAGGCGATACCGGCGACCATGTCCGGCGGCAATCCCGAGTTGCGTGCCGCAGCCGTGATGACCTCCTTGTTCGCCGCGATCCAGTCGGCGCGCTCCCGAGCGTTGGAGGGCGGACTCCAGTAACTGTCCTTCGCTCCGGACAGGCTGGCGACCTGGAGTTGGATATCGCGCAGGGTCGGGGAGACGATGTCGTTTCCGGCGATGGGGAAGTAGTCCTGCTTGGGGCCGCTGCCGGGCAGCCGCGTCAGCGGGTTCGTACTCGCCTCGGCCGCCTCCCGCCGCAGCTCAGCGATCGCCGAGACGATGTCGACGCGGTCGATGAAGCCCATGCGGAAGTCCGGCAACAAGTCGTACGCCTGCTTGAGCTGGTGGACGCAGAGCTCACGTGCCTCTTGCTCGGTAGTCTTGGCCAGGTGGAAATCGCCGCCGGCAGCGTCGTGCAGCCGGTTCGCGTCGTCGCGGATGTCGTCGACGTCCATGGTGAGTTCGGCGAAGAAGTCCATGACGCCTGTGGTGTCCCGCATGTCCTCCCACTGGCGCATCGGCTCGGCTCCTGGGCTTCACGGGTGATCGCCGTGCCCTTGGTGTGGATCAGATTCGCAAGGGCCTGCTCGTTCGCCTTGCCGTTGGAGTAGTGGGCCTTTGCGACCTCCAGGGCGAACGCGTAGTCGCGCAGGGCAGTAGCGGCCTTGTTGTAGCCGTCGGCGATCTGCGCGATGAGTTTGCGGGCTTCGGTGAGTCGGGCCTCGTAGTGCTGACTGCCGTCGCTCTTCCACTGGGTGTGCTTATCGGCCCGCTCGGCGGATGGTTCGACCGCAACGAGCATGTCGTGCAGGCGCTTGAACTCGTCCGCGTTGCGCTCGACGAGTGGAGGGCTGCAACTCTCCAGGAACTCGACGTCCTTGCGGTGGCTGATGCCGCTGCTCATCGTGCCTCCGGGGCGACGTACTGGCCGTAGCGCAGCACGTTGTCGAGGAAGCGCTGTGCGGTGTCGCCATCAACCTTCACGAAGTCGCTGCCGGCGGTTCGCAGACGGGTGGAGAGTGCCGCGAACAGAGCGACCGCATCCAGGTACTGGTCATCGGCGAATCGAGCGAACCGCGTCACCTGCTTGGCCACGTCCTCGTGCGCACGGGGATCCCGTGCCATGGTGGTGAGTTCGGCGTCCGGCCGCCCCTCGTGGAGGAAGCCCGCTATCTCGATCAGCAGATTCGCGTTGCCGTTGATCGAGTCGGTCTTGGCGACCAGACTTCCGGCGGCCGGTGTGCCTGCGCCCCGCTCGCATCTGCCGGAAGCTGATTGATCTGCATACGTGTCGACCGCCGCGCCAGGGCGTCGGCCTTCAACTGGGCCCACTCCTCTTCGAAAGACAACCCCGTTCCCCCTCTTACTGGACATCCGTTCCGTCCTCGGACGGTAGGACGATCATGGCATTGGGGCGGGTGGTACGGGGAGATCGCCCTTCTGCCGGGGCGAGCCGGCCTCGCGCGTCGCGCCGTCATCGAGTGTTGGGGTTTCGCCTGTCAGTTCTACTCGCTGTCAGCGCTCAGTCGGCCCAGCAGTGCGGGCAGGGCCGCACCAATGGGCTGTCGAATGACTTCGTCCGCGCGTTCGTCGTACGGCGTCGGCTCGGCGTTGACGATGATCAGCCGGGCGCCGTGGTCGGCGGCGACCCCCGCGAGGCCGGCGGCGGGCTGTACCTGGAGACTGGTGCCGACGGCGATGAACACCTGGCACGCCTTGGTGATCGCGACGGCCTCGCCCAGCACCACCGGGTCGAGCCGCTCGCCGAACATCACCGTCGCCGACTTCAGGATCCCGCCGCACTCCAGGCACGGCGGGTCGTCCTCACCGGCCTCGACCCGGGCGAGGGCGTCCTCCATCGGTCCCCTGGTGTGGCACTTGGTGCACACGACACTGCGCGCGGTGCCGTGCAGCTCCAGCACCTTGCGGGCGGGCATCCCGGCCAGCTGATGCAGCCCGTCCACGTTCTGCGTGATCACCCGCACCGGCACCCCGGACCGCTCCAGCTCCGCCACCGCCCGGTGCGCCGCGTTCGGCTCGGCCTTGAGCGTCCGGTTCTTCCGCCGCATCTGCCACGAGCGGCGGCGGATCTCCGGATCGCCCATGTAGTACTCGTACGTCACAAGCTTCTCGGCCTCGGGATCCCGCCGCCACAGCCCGTTCGGCCCGCGATAATCAGGGATTCCGGAATCGGTGGAGATGCCTGCGCCACTGAGGATGGCGACGAGGGGCCTGTTCATGAGCCGAGAGTAGGGCGCCTGCCCGCTCGGGGCGAACCGATATCCGGCGCACCCGGGCAGATGTGTAGTAGCGTGAACAGGTTGTATCGGCCTGGGGGAGCGGTCGAGCGCGCGGTCCCGTCACCGCCCCTCCTGGGTGGTGCCTCGGGCTACGGCGGCCAGGACGGGGAGGTAGCCGAGGGACTGGCCGGATGCCGTGGGGTGGTAGGACTCGGTGGGTGCCAGCAAGTGGATGCTGCGCAGCCACGGGTTGGGCGAGCAGATTTCGTGGCCGGTGAAGGCGGTACGGACGTCGGCGAACGTGAACCCGTGATCGGCGGCGCGTTTGGCGATCACGCGGTTGAGGTGGTCCGCGGCGTCGTTGAGGGCGGAGCGCACCGTGTCCGGGAAGCCTGCCCGGCAGGTGCCGTGGAGTTGGTACAGGCGCGGATAGCCGAGGACCACGACGTGGGCGGCGGGTGCTCTCCTGGTGATGGCTGAGTACAGGCGGTCGAGGTTGCCCGGAAGGGGGCCGTCCATGGTGGCGCGTGCGTCGGCGAGGGCGGACAGGCAGGTGGTGGTGCCGCGCAGTACGCACGTCGTCATGACGGTTCCGAAGCCCGCGTCGCTGCCGCCGACGGTGATGCTGACCAGGTCGGTACGCGGTGTGAGCGGACCGAGCTGGAGTGCCATGACGTCGCTGGTCCGGGCGCCGTTGCACGCGGTGAAGCTGAAGGACGAGGGTGCGTGGGCTGCAGTCCACAGGGCGGCATAGGACCTGCCGCTGCGTTGGCAGTCGGCGCTGGAGGAGAGGTAGTCGCCGGCTCCGACGCCGGCGGAGTACGAGTCCCCCAGGGCCACATAGTCCGTGGCTGCCGTGTGCGGCGCCGCTCGGGCCGTCGTGGGCCCGGCTGTGGGCCCGGCGACGGTGCAGGCAGCGGCGAAGAGGAGGGCGGAGGTACATGCCGCGATTCGGGACTGTCTCATGGAATTCCTTTATCGCGGCGCGCGACCGACCCTGCCTGCCGTGGTCGTTCCGGCTGCTCGGCCGTGTTGACAAGGATCTGCGATCGTGCCGTTTGTGAAGCGCTGCAGTATCAGGGATCCGTCGGCCGGAGCCGCCGGCGTGGCGATGTGGCGCTGTACGGGTGGACGTCACCCGGTGGGCCGTCAGTCGTTCGGATGTGTCCGTGTCACGGCTGCTCCCGGGTGCGCTGTTCCGAGACGGGGCCGGGGCGGCGAACGAATAATCGAGTCCCGGCGGGGCGCTGGTGTTATGGTCCGCGCATGGCCAAGGTCAATGTCGCGCTTGACGCCGAACTCGTCGTGGAAGCCATGGTGCTTGCCGGTGTCGGTAATCCCCAGGACGCCGTCGAGCTCGTGCTGCGCGACTACGTCGAGCGTGGGCACCGTACGGAGGCCCGGGTCGCCGAGCGTGACGAGGCGTTGCGTGAGGTGGATGCCAAGCCTCGGGACGTGGAGGGCTGACTCCCCGCCCGGCCGCCCCGCCCGGTCAGAGCACGCGGTGGCCGTTCTCCAGCTCGGCCGTTCCCGAACCGTCCGCGAGGACGTCGAGTGCGGTCAGCACGCGGCGGCCCAGGGCGCCGGGCAGGAAGTCGGTGAGGTCCTCGCGGGGTACGAGTCGCCAGGACAGCAGTTCCTCCTCCTGCAACCGGATCGCCTTGAGGTCCTCCTCGCCGAGCACCCCGCCGTCGTACAGATATGCCACCAGTGGCGGCCGGGCCGTCCCGTGCACCCAGTCCACGGCGAGCAGCCGCCCGAGCTCCCGGTCCAGGCCGATCTCCTCGGCGGTCTCCCGGCGCGCGCCCTGGCGCGGGGTCTCGCCGTCGTCGGACTCGATCGTGCCGCCCGGAAGCGCCCAGCCGTCACGGTAGTTGGGCTCGACGAGCAGCACCCGGCCCTCGGTGTCACGGAAGAGCGCGGCGGCACCGGCGAGGACGCGGGGCAGGCCCGCGATGTACGTGGCGAAGTCAGCAGTGGTCATCCAGGAAGGGTAACCAGGGCGGGCTCAGGGCCTGCCTGCCCTACTGGTCGGCGTGGTCGGCCTCCGTCCGGGCCAGTCGCAGGGTCCGCTCCGCCAGCTCGCTGATCCGTACCCCGTCGAAGCCGAACACCGCGCTGCGCACCGTGTCCTCCAGCGGGTCCTTCCACTGGGCCGGGATCGCCTCCGCACCGGTCAGGACACCGGCCACCGAACCGGCCGTGGCGCCGTTGGAGTCGGTGTCCAGGCCGCCGCGGACGGTGAGCGTGATGGTGCGGGTGAAGTCGCCGTCGCCGTACAGCAGCCCCGCGGTGAGCACCGCCGCGTTCGGGACGGCGTGGATCCAGCCGAGCCCGGCGGTCTCCTCGGTCAGCGTCGTCAGCGTGTCCTCCCAGGTCATACGGGTCTCGTGGAGCGAGGCGACGCGGCGCACCGTGCGGGCCAGTCGGCTGCTCGCCGGGACGACGGTCAGCGCCTGGTCCACGGCGTGCCGGACGGTGGGCGCCGTGAACGCGGCCGAGATCAGAGCGGCCGCCCACATCGCCCCGTACACGCCGTTGCCGGTGTGCGACAGCACCGCGTCCCGGCGGGCCAGCGAGGCGGCGCGGGACGGGGCGCCCGGGCAGGTCCAGCCGTAGATGTCGGCGCGGATCAGGGCGCCGATCCACTCCTGGTACGGGTTGTCGTACGTCGCCGTGAGCGGCGGCTTGAGTCCGTTGGCGAGGTTGCGGTAGGCCGCCCGCTCCGCCGTGAACGTCTGCAGGTACGGCAGCCGCAGCAGCCACAGGTCGCCGACCTGCTCGGTGCTGAAGTCGAAGCCGTGGGTTTCCAGCAGGTCCAGGCCGAGGACGGCGTAGTCGACGTCGTCGTCGCGGCAGCTGCCGTGGATGCGGCCGCGGACGCACTGGCGCCACTCCGGGCGCAGCTGAGGGCTGTCGCCGTCGGGGGGCGGCTCGGGGAGGTAGTCGGTGAGGGGCAGGGCGGAGGCCTGGCGCAGGTAGCGGTCGATGCGGTCGCGCGTCCACAGGTCGCCCTGCTCGACCGGTTTGCCCAGCATGTTCCCGGCGATCCGGCCCAGCCAGCCCCCGAGGATGCGGTCGGCGAGCTCTGACTCGGTGCCCACAGGGGTCATAGGAACGGTTTACCCGATTCCGGCGGTCGTCACAGGCGGTTCTCAGGGGCATTCCGGGGTGTTCCACGGTCGGTGTTCCACGGTCCGGGCAGGGGCATGACGGCAGGGCTGTCCTGCGGTTAGGGTCACAGCGGCGCGACTGGCCCTGACATGCGCGGGGCCCGGAGAGCAAGGGGAAGACAAGGTGGCTGACGCTGTGGACGGTGCCCGTCGGGTGCTCATCGCCGCGGACAAGTTCAAGGGGTCGCTGACGGCCGTGGAGGTCGCCGAGCGGGTGACAGCCGGACTGCGCCGCGTGGTACCGGACGTCGACGTGGAGGCGCTCCCGGTGGCCGACGGCGGCGACGGAACCGTGGCCGCGGCGGTCGCGGCCGGGTTCGAGCGGCGTGCGGTACGGGTTGCGGGGCCCCTCGGCGACGAGGTGACCGCCGCCTTTGCGCTGCGCGGCGACACTGCCGTCGTGGAGATGGCCGAGGCGAGCGGGCTGCAGCGGCTGCCGGCCGGGGTCTTCGCGCCGCTCACGGCGTCCACCTACGGGTCGGGGGAGTTGCTGCGGGCCGCGCTCGACGCGGGGGCGCGGACGATCGTGTTCGGGGTCGGGGGGAGCGCGACGACGGACGGCGGGGCGGGGATGCTGGCCGCGCTGGGGGCGCGGTTCCTGACGGCGGAGGGGGAGCCGGTGACGCCGGGCGGCGGAGGGCTTGGCGCGCTCGCGTCCGCCGATCTGTCGGGCCTCGACCCGCGGCTGGCGGACGTCGAGTTCGTCCTCGCCAGCGACGTCGACAACCCGCTGACCGGGCCGAAGGGGGCGCCGGCGGTGTACGGGCCGCAGAAGGGGGCCTCGCCGGACGACGTGGCGGCGCTGGACGCGGCGCTTGCGCACTTCGCGAAGGTGCTGGAGGAGGCCATCGGGCCGAAGGCCGGGGAGTACGCCGCGTCGCCGGGCGCCGGCGCGGCGGGTGGGATCGGGTACGGGGCGCTGATCATCGGGGCCCGGTTCCGTCCCGGTATCGAGGTGATGCTCGACGTCCTGGGCTTCGCCCCCGCACTGTCCCGGGCCGATCTGGTGATCACCGGTGAGGGCTCGCTGGACGAGCAGACCCTGCACGGCAAGGCTCCGGCGGGGGTCGCGGCTGCTGCGCGGGCCGCGGGCAAGGAGGTCGTCGCGGTGTGCGGGCGCCTCGCGCTGCCGCCTCAGGCGCTGGGCCGGGCCGGGATCCGGCGGGCGTACCCGCTGACGGAGGTCGAGCCGGACGTGGCGAAGTGCATCGCGGAGGCGGGGCCGATCCTGGAGCGGGTGGCGGAGCGGATCGCGCGGGACTACTTGGGCTGAGGCGGGACTTTTCTCGCCCCCGCCGCCCTTACCCATTCCCATCCCCAGGGGCTGCGCCCCTCGGACCCCGCCGGGGCTGCGCCCCTCGGACCCCGCCAGGGGCTCCGCCCTGGACCCCCGCCTCTCGTCCGACCGAGTCGGGTGGTGGGTGGGCGAAGGCCGGGGGTCTGGGGGCGGAGCCCCCAGCGGCGTCCACACCGACGCCGGGCCCCAAAAAAAGCGAAGGGCCCCGAACCCAAGGTCCGGGGCCCAAGCCAAGCGCCAGCGCTACGGCAGCTGCGCCGCCCGCGCCTCGCGTCGGTTGTCGCGGAAGTTGTTCACCCGGCGGGCCGTGGCGAACAGCGGGATCACCGCGCCCATGACCAGCTGCAGCGCGCAGCCCGTCTGGAGAAGGAGCTGGCCGCTGGGGGCGCCGAAGGCCCAGGCGACCAGCAGGCCCATGCTCACCACGATCCAGCCGAGCATCGCACCGGCGAGGCGGCCCCGCGGCTTCGGGTACTCGACCCGGCTCACCATCAGCCACGCGGTCCCCAGGATCGCCAGCAGGGTCGCCACGAAGGGCAGCTCCAGCAGCACGATCGCGACGACCGTCAGTGCACCGAACGGGCTGGGCATGCCCTGGAACATGCCGTTCGTCGGCGTCACACAGGAGAATCTCGCGAGCCTCAGCACCACGGCCAGGAGTACGACGATCGCCCCGACCGCGGCCACCCGCTGGTGCGCGTCGTCCGCGACCATGCCGTAGACGAGGACGAAGTACGCGGGGGCCAGGCCGAAGCTGATCAGGTCCGAGAGGTTGTCCAGCTCCGCGCCCATGGGGGAGGAGCGCAGCTTGCGTGCCACCAGGCCGTCGAACAGGTCGAAGACCGCCGCGCAGAGCATGAGGATGACCGCCGTGGCCGCGCTGTGGCGGGCCATGCCGGTCTCCTGGCTGCCGGTGAGGTGCGGGATCAGGATGCCGGTGGTGGTGAAGTACACCGCCATGAAGCCGCACGTGGCGTTGCCGAGTGTGAGGGTGTCCGCTATCGAGAGGCGAAGAGAGAGGGGCATCTCCTCCTCTTCGTCGTCCTCCGCCGCCTCCGGGACCCAGCCCGACTGCGTATCAGGGTCAATCACGGTCAATGCGAGTCACCCCAGCCATGGTCTTCTGGCCGACCTCGACCGCGACCTCGACGCCCTCGGGCAGGTACAGGTCGACGCGCGAGCCGAAGCGGATCAGACCGATCCGCTCGCCCTGCTCGACCTTGGTGCCCTGCGGGATGTAGGGGACGATACGGCGGGCGACCGCGCCGGCGATCTGGATCATCTCGATGTCACCGAGCTCGGTGTCGAAGTGCCAGACGACCCGCTCGTTGTTCTCGCTCTCCTTGTTGAAAGCAGGAACGAATCCGCCCGGGACGTGCTCGACCGACGTCACGGTGCCGGCCAGCGGAGCGCGGTTGACGTGCACGTTGAGCGGGCTCATGAAGATCGCGACGCGGGTACGTCCGTCCTTCCACGGCATGATGCTCTGCACCACGCCGTCGGCGGGCGAGATCACCCGGCCCTGGGTGATCTCGCGCTCGGGGTCGCGGAAGAACCACAGCATCCCCGCCGCGAGCGCGGTGGCGGGGACGGCGACGGCCTTGGCGGCACCGGAGCGGCGTGCGCGGGCCAGGCTGAGGGCTGCGGTGGCGACGGTCGGGAGGAGCCACGGCGATGCTCCGCGCGCGAGGCGTGTGCCGACCAGGCTGTCGCGTGGTGCAGAGGTTTGGCTGTGGGGCATGGATGACCTTCGTAGCGGATGATGCCGCGCTCTGAACGGGGGACGGCGGCTTTCTCGCGATCGTAGCGGCTAAGGGCCGTAACTGGGTAAGCCAGGAAGCCGAGTCGGTAGCCGGGGAGTGCCTACGGGGTGTGATCTTCTTCTCGAATAAAACACCCCGTTTCCGGACATTCAGCCCTGGAATCGATACTCTTCGAGCAGCCTGCGGCCGATGATCATTTTCTGGATCTCGGCGGTACCTTCACCGATCAGCAGCATCGGGGCCTCGCGGTAGAGGCGCTCGATCTCGTACTCCTTCGAGAAGCCGTAGCCGCCGTGGATCCGGAAGGCGTCCTCCACGACCTCCTTGCAGTACTCGGAGGCGAGGTACTTCGCCATCCCGGCCTCGAGGTCGTTTCGCTCCCCGGAGTCCTTTTTGCGTGCAGCATTCACCATCATGGCATGGGCCGCCTCGACCTTGGTGGCCATCTCGGCGAGCTTGAACTGGATGGCCTGGTGCTGGGCGATCGGCTTGCCGAAAGTGTGACGCTGCTGGGCGTACTGGACACCCAGCTCGAAGGCACGCTGAGCGACGCCGCAGCCACGTGCCGCAACGTTGACGCGACCGACCTCGACCCCGTCCATCATTTGGTAAAAACCTCGGCCGGTGACGCCGCCGAGCACCCGATCGGCCGGAACGCGCAGGCCGTCCATGATCAGCTCGGTGGTGTCGACGCCCTTGTACCCCATCTTGTCGATCTTGCCCGGGATGGTGAGGCCGGGGCGGACCTCACCGAAGCCGGGCTCCTTCTCCACCAGGAAGGTCGTCATCGACTTGTGGGGCGCGGTGCCCTCGGGGTGTCCTTCGTCACTCCGGACGAGGACGGCGACGAGGGAGGACGTACCGCCGTTCGTCAGCCACATCTTCTGACCGTTCAGGACGTACTCGTCGCCGTCCTTGACCGCCTTCGACGTGATCGCCGAAACATCGGAGCCCAGGCCCGGTTCCGACATCGAGAAGGCGCCACGGATGTCACCGGCCGCCATCCTCGGCAGGAAGTGGTCCTTCTGCTCCTGCGTGCCGTGCTGCTTGAGCATGTACGCCACGATGAAGTGGGTGTTGATGATGCCGGAGACCGACATCCAGCCGCGGGCGATCTCCTCGACGCAGAGGGCGTACGTCAGGAGCGACTCGCCCAGACCCCCGTACTCCTCGGGGATCATCAGGCCGAACAGGCCCAACTCCTTGAGGCCGTCGACGATCTGCTGCGGATACTCGTCGCGGTGCTCCAGCTCGGTCGCGACCGGGATGATCTCCTTGTCCACGAAGTCGCGGACGGTGGAGAGGATCTCCTGCTGGATGTCGGTCAGACCGGCGGTCTGGGCGAGTCGCGCCATTGCTACTTCCCCTGTTCCTTGAGCTCGGGGCGGCCCGGCTGCTCGCCGCCGCGCTCCTTGATGTACGTCTCGGTGGGGACCATCACCTTGCGGCGGAACACGCAGACCAGCGTGCCGTCCTGCTTGTAGCCCTTGGTCTCGACGTGGACGATGCCCCGGTCGTTCTTCGACTTCGACGGCCACTTGTCGAGCACGGTCGTCTGGCCGTAGATCGTGTCGCCGTGGAAGGTCGGCGCCACGTGCTTGAGCGACTCGATCTCCAGGTTGGCGATCGCCTTGCCGGAGATGTCCGGGACGGACATGCCGAGCAGCAGCGAGTAGATGTAGTTCCCGACGACGACGTTCTTGCCGAAGTCCGTCGTCTTCTCCGCATAGTTGGTGTCCATGTGGAGCGGGTGGTGGTTCATGGTGAGGAGACAGAACAGGTGGTCGTCGTACTCGGTGACCGTCTTGCCCGGCCAGTGCTTGTACGTCGCTCCGACCTCGAACTCCTCGTAGGTGCGTCCGAACTGCATCGCGCTCAGGCCTCCGGGATCTCGAACTTGCTGGTGCGCTGCATGCCGGCCGCGCGTCCCTTGCCGGAGATGACCAGGGCCATCTTGCGGCTGGCCTCGTCGATCATCTCGTCGCCGAGCATCGCGGAGCCCTTCTTGCCGCCCGCCTCGGACGTGTAGTAGTCGTACGCGTCCAGGATCAGCTCGGCGTGGTCGTAGTCCTCCTGGGAGGGCGAGAAGATCTCGTTGGACGCCTCGACCTGGCCCGGGTGCAGCACCCACTTGCCGTCGAAGCCGAGGGCCGCGGCGCGCTGCGCGACCTCGCGGTAGCCGTCGACGTTGCGGATCTGCAGGTAGGGGCCGTCGATCGCCTGGAGGTTGTTGGCGCGGGCGGCCATCAGGATCTTCATCAGGATGTAGTGGTAGGCGTCCGCCGGGTAGCCGGGCGGCTGCTCGCCCACGACCAGCGACTTCATGTTGATCGACGCCATGAAGTCGGCCGGGCCGAAGATGATCGTCTCGATGCGCGGGGAGGCCTGCGCGATCTCGTTGACGTTGTTCAGGCCCTGCGCGTTCTCGATCTGCGCCTCGATGCCGATGCGGCCGACCTCGAAGCCCATGGTCTTCTCGATCTGGGTGAGAAGGAGGTCCAGGGCCACGATCTGCTGGGCGTCCTGGACCTTCGGCAGCATGATGCAGTCGAGGTTCGGACCCGCGCCCTCCACGACGGTGACGACATCGCGGTACGTCCACTCGGTCGTCCAGTCGTTGACGCGCACGACCCTCGTCTTGCCCGTCCAGTCGCCCTCGTTGAGGAACTTGACGATGGTGTGCCGCGCCTCGGGCTTGGCGAGCGGCGCGCAGGCGTCCTCCAGGTCGAGGAAGACCTGGTCGGCCGGGAGGCCCTGCGCCTTCTCCAGGAAGCGCGGGTTGCTTCCGGGGACCGCGAGGCAGGAGCGTCGCGGACGAAGACGGTTGACGGTCATGCGGGGACCTCCAGGGGGTCGAGCTTGTTCGCTTTGCGGATCTCGTCGACGATGCGGCCGATGATTCCGGTGATGTCGAAGTCCTTCGGGGTGAAGACCGCGGCGACTCCGGCGGCCCTGAGCTGCTCGGCATCACCGTTGGGGATGATGCCACCGGCGATCACCGGTATATCTGTGGCACCGGCCACACGGAGCCGCTCCAGCACGTCCGGCACCAGCTGGGCGTGCGAGCCGGAGAGGATCGACAGGCCCACCGCGTGGACGTCCTCGGCGAGGGCCGCGTCGACGATCTGCTCGGGTGTGAGCCGGATGCCCTGGTAGACCACCTCGAAGCCGGCGTCACGCGCGCGTACGGCGATCTGTTCGGCGCCGTTGGAGTGTCCGTCCAGGCCCGGCTTGCCGACCAGGAAGCGCAGCTTGCCGACGCCGAGGTCGCGGGCGGTCTCCTCGACCCGGCGGCGGACGAGCGCCATCGCGGTGCCCTCCTCGGCGGTCACCGCGACCGGCGCGGACGACACGCCGGTCGGCGCGCGGAACTCGCCGAACACCTCGCGCAGGGCTCCTGCCCACTCGCCGGTCGTGACGCCGGCGCGGGCGCACTCCAGGGTGGCCTCCATGAGGTTGTCGGTGCCCTTGGCGGCCTCCTTCAGGCGCTCCAGCGCCTTGCAGGGGCGCGGGTGGTTGAAGGGCGGCTGGTAGCGGGTGTCGCGCCAGTGCTGCAGCGAGGCGATGACACGGGCTTCGACGGCCGGGTCGACCGTCTGGATCGCCGTGTCCAGGTCGGCCGTCAGCGGATTCGGCTCGGTCGTCTCGAAGATGTTGACGCCGACGATCTTCTCCTGACCGGACTCGATACGAGCCCGCCGCTCGGCGTGCGAGGCGACGAGCTGCGACTTGAGGTAGCCGGACTCGACGGCGGCCATCGCGCCGCCCATCTCCTGGATACGGTCGATCTCGGCGAGGGACTCCTCGACCAGCTCGTCGACCTTCGCCTCGATCACCTTCGAGCCCTCGAAGATGTCCTCGTACTCCAGCAGGTCGCTCTCATGGGCGAGGACCTGCTGGATGCGCAGCGACCACTGCTGGTCCCAGGGGCGGGGGAGACCCAGGGCCTCGTTCCAGGCCGGCAGTTGGACGGCACGCGCGCGTGCGTCCTTCGAGAGGGTCACGGCCAGCATCTCGAGGACGATCCGCTGGACGTTGTTCTCCGGCTGCGCCTCGGTCAGACCGAGGGAGTTGACCTGGACGCCGTAGCGGAAGCGGCGCTGCTTGGGGTTCTCGATGCCGTACCGCTCGCGCGTGACCTTGTCCCAGATCCGCCCGAACGCCCGCATCTTGCACATCTCCTCGATGAAGCGGACGCCCGCGTTCACGAAGAAGGAGATGCGGGCCACGACGTCCCCGAACTTCTCCTCGGGAACCTGCCCTGAGTCGCGTACGGCATCGAGAACCGCGATCGCGGTGGACATCGCGTAGGCGATCTCCTGGACCGGTGTGGCGCCCGCCTCCTGCAGGTGGTAGCTGCAGATGTTGATCGGGTTCCACTTCGGGATGTGGGAGACCGTGTACGCGATCATGTCCGTCGTCAGCCGGAGTGAGGGCCCCGGCGGGAAGACGTGCGTCCCCCGCGACAGGTACTCCTTGACGATGTCGTTCTGGGTCGTCCCCTGGAGCTTGGTGATGTCCGCGCCCTGCTCCTCCGCGACGACCTGGTAGAGCGCCAGCAGCCACATGGCCGTGGCGTTGATGGTCATCGAGGTGTTCATCTGCTCCAGGGGGATGTCCTGGAACAGCCGGCGCATGTCACCGAGGTGCGCGATCGGCACGCCGACCCGGCCCACCTCGCCGCGGGCGAGGATGTGGTCGGAGTCGTAGCCGGTCTGCGTCGGCAGGTCGAACGCCACCGACAGACCCGTCTGCCCCTTGGCGAGATTGCGCCGGTACAGCTCGTTGGACGCCTCGGCCGTGGAGTGACCGGCGTACGTGCGCATCAGCCACGGCCGGTCCTTCTGACGCTCAGTCATGCGACGCCTCTCAGATGTTCCGGAAGCGGTTGATGGCGTCGATGTGCTTGGCGCGCTTCTCGTGGTCGCGCACGCCCAGGCCCTCCTCGGGGGCCATGCACAGCACGCCGACCTTGCCCTGGTGGAGGTTGCGGTGCACGTCGTAGGCGGCCTGGCCGGTGTCCTCCAGGGAGTACACCTTCGACAGGGTGGGGTGGATCTTGCCCTTCGCGATGAGCCGGTTGGCCTCCCAGGCCTCGCGGTAGTTGGCGAAGTGCGAGCCGATGATCCGCTTCAGCGACATCCACAGGTAGCGGTTGTCGTACTCGTGCATGTAGCCCGAAGTCGAGGCGCAGGTGGTGATCGTGCCGCCCTTGCGGGTGACATAGACGCTCGCGCCGAAGGTCTCGCGTCCGGGGTGCTCGAAGACGATGTCGATGTCCTCGCCGCCGGTGAGTTCGCGGATGCGCTTGCCGAAGCGCTTCCACTCCTTGGGGTCCTGGGTGTTCTCGTCCTTCCAGAACTTGTAGCCCTCGGCGTTGCGGTCGATGATCGCCTCGGCGCCCATCGAGCGGCAGATTTCCGCCTTCTGCGGCGAGGACACGACACAGATCGGGTTGGCGCCGCCGGCCAGCGCGAACTGCGTGGCGTACGAGCCGAGCCCGCCGCTCGCTCCCCAGATGAGCACGTTGTCGCCCTGCTTCATGCCGGCGCCGTTGCGGGAGACCAACTGGCGGTACGCGGTGGAGTTGACCAGGCCGGGAGCGGCGGCCTCCTCCCAGCTGAGGTGGTCCGGCTTCGGCATCAGCTGGTTGGACTTGACCAGCGCGATCTCGGCGAGGCCGCCGAAGTTGGTCTCGAAGCCCCAGATGCGCTGCTCGGGGTCGAGCATGGTGTCGTTGTGGCCGTCGCTGGACTCCAGCTCGACCGACAGACAGTGCGCGACGACCTCGTCGCCCGGCTCCCAGGCGTTGACGCCGGGGCCGGTGCGCAGGACGACGCCCGCGAGGTCGGAGCCGATGATGTGGTACGGCAGGTCGTGGCGCTTGGTGAGCTCGCTGAGCCTGCCGTAGCGCTCCAGGAACCCGAACGTCGACAGCGGCTCGAAGATCGAGGTCCACACCGAGTTGTAGTTGACCGAGGAGGCCATCACGGCCACCAGGGCCTCGCCCGGGCCGAGTTCCGGCACCGGCACGTCGTCCAGGTGGATCGACTTACGGGGGTCCTTGTCGCGGGTGCTGAGGCCCGCGAACATCTCCGTCTCGTCCTTGTGCACGGTGATCGCGCGGTACGACTCGGGGAGGGGCAGAGCGGCGAAGTCGGCCGGCGTCGAGTCCGGCGACTGGATCGCGTCCAGGATGTTCTTCACGGTCACGGTGTTGCCTCCGGCGATACGCGCCCCGAGGGAAGGGCGCTGAGGGTTACGTCGGTGCTGCTGAGGGTTGGGGGTTGCCGTCGGTTCGGCGGGTGGTGCTGTTCGGCAGCGCTTTGTGGCGCGGGAGGTTGCCTGTGACGCAGGCGTCCGGGCGCGCAGGCCGTGGGCTTGCGGGGACAGCCGGCGTACGAAAGGTCGCTGCACGCCGGCCGCCCGGACAACATCAACGTATGGCACGCCGTGTCACCTGGCAAGGCACTGGGTGCCAGAAGTTTCGCTCAGACGAAATCTTTACGTAACAAATGAGCGATGATCGATCGTATGGAGGCTGGGAAGCGGGCGAAAGAGGGCTCTGGCATGCCAAAACGGCCACCCCGGTGGGGTGGCCGTTGTCACTGCGCTGTGGGTGCTCAGCGGTCCCGGAGGGCCTCCTCGATGGTCCGCATGACCTCGTCCAGCGGAGCGTCGGTGCGGGCCACCGTCACCAGCACCTCGCCCTGCGTCGAGACCGAGGCGGGGGCCGGCTTCGGCGCCGCGGAGCGTCCGATTCCGATGCCCGCCCCGAACGTCTTCCGCACGATCGCGAAGGCGTGGTCGAGCTGTGCCTCCACGTCTCCCTGGCCGCCGGCCCGCAGCCAGCGTCGCAGCACGTGGTTGTGGGCGGTGACCACGGCGGAGGCGGCGACCTCGGCCAGCAGGGGATCGTCGTTGGCGTCGTCGTCGTGCGCGTGCTCGTCGAAGTGGCCGAGCAGATAGCGGGTGAAGAGGCGCTCGTAGCGGGCCACCGACGCGATCTCCGCCTCGCGCAGGGTGGGCACCTCGCGCGTGAGCTTGTAGCGGGCGACCGAGATCTCCGGCCGGCCCGCGTACATCTTCATGACTTCCTTGATCCCGCGGCACACCGTGTCGAGCGGGTGCTCGTGCGCGGGTGCCGCGTTGAGCACCGCCTCGGCCCGGATCAGGGTGTCGTCGTGGTCGGGGAAGATCGCCTCTTCCTTCGAGCGGAAGTGGCGGAAGAAGGTGCGGCGGGCGACCCCGGCCGCGGCCGCGATCTCGTCGACGGTGGTCGCCTCGTACCCCTTGGTCGCGAACAGCTCCATCGCCGCGGCCGCCAGCTCCCGGCGCATTTTCAGCCGTTGGGCGGCGGCGCGACTGCCTGCGGCACTCTCGGGTGCGTCGGGCGCGGCTGGTGTACGTGAGGACTTGGCGGGCTGGGACATGCCCCGAACGTACTGCATGTGCGCAGCTCGATGCGCAGGTCCGGGGTTTCCCCCGCCCTGGAAGGGCGGGGGAGAACCAGCCGGGTCGAGCAGTCCGCCCCACTCCGCGGCTGCCCCGAACCAGTCCCCTGGACGCTCAGCGGCGGGCATATTCGCGGAAGCCGCGGCCCGTCTTGCGGCCGAGGCAGCCCGCGGCCACCAGGTGCTCCAGGAGTGGCGCCGGGGCGAGGCCCGGGTCGCGGAACTCGCGGTGCAGGACCTTCTCGATGGCCAGCGAGACATCCAGGCCGACGACGTCCAGCAGCTCGAAGGGGCCCATCGGGTAGCCGCCGCCCAGCTTCATCGCCGCGTCGATGTCGTCGAGGGACGCGTAGTGGTCCTGCACCATCTTGATCGCGTTGTTCAGGTACGGGAAGAGCAGCGCGTTGACGATGAATCCGGCCCGGTCACCGCAGTCGACGGCGTGCTTCCTGATCGCGGAGCAGACCTCGTGAACCGTCGCGTGGACGTCGTCCGCCGTCAGCACCGTACGCACGACTTCGACCAGCTTCATCGCAGGCGCCGGGTTGAAGAAGTGCATGCCGATCACGTCCTGCGGACGCGAGGTGGCACGGGCGCAGGCGACGACCGGCAGCGACGAGGTGGTGGTCGCCAGGACCGCGCCCGGCTTGCAGACCTTGTCCAGCGTCGCGAACAGCTGCCGCTTGACCTCCAGGTCCTCGGCGACGGCCTCGACCGCCAGGTCGACGTCGCCGAAGGCGTCGTACGAGCCCGCCGGTGTGATCCGGTCCAGCGTCTGCGCCGCCGCCTCCGCCGTCAGCCTGCCCTTGTCGACCGAGCGCGAGAGCGACTTGCCGATCCGGGCCTTGGCGGCCTCGGCCTTCTCCGCGCTGCGGGCGGCGAGGACCACGTCGTAGCCCGCCTTGGCGAAGACCTCGGCGATGCCGGACGCCATGGTGCCGGAGCCCGCGACGCCGACCGAGCGGACCGTACGGCCCGGCGTCCGGGAGTCGCCGGACCGCGGCGTCAGTGCGTCGGGCACGACGGTGGCGCTGCCCGGAGCGTCATAGGTGTAGAAGCCGCGGCCCGACTTGCGGCCCGTCAGGCCCGCCTCGCTGAGCTGCTTCAGGATCGGCGCGGGGGCGTGCAGCCGGTCGCGGGACTGCGCGTACATGGCGTCCAGGACGGTGCGCGCGGTGTCGATGCCGATCAGGTCGAGCAGGGCCAGCGGGCCCATCGGCAGTCCGCAGCCGAGCCGCATCGCCGCGTCGATGTCCTCCCGGGAGGCGTACTTCGCCTCGTACATCGCGGCCGCCTGGTTGAGGTAGCCGAACAGCAGCCCGTCGGCGACGAATCCGGGCCGGTCACCGACCGCGACGGGCTCCTTGCCGAGGTCGAGGGCAAGGCCGGTGACGGCACTGACGGCGGCGGGCGCGGTCAGCACCGAGGAGACGACCTCGACCAGCTTCATCGCCGGCGCCGGGTTGAAGAAGTGCAGCCCGAGCACCCGCTCGGGACGCGCCGAGTCGGCGGCCAGGCGCGTGACGGACAGGGCGTTGGTGCCGGTCGCGAGGATCGTCTCCGGGCGGACGATCCCGTCCAGTTCGCGGAAGATCTGCTGCTTGATCTCGTACGACTCCGGCGCCACCTCGATGACCAGGTCGGCGTCGGCCGCCGCGCGGAGATCGGTGGCGGTACGGACCCGGGCGAGGGCGTCCGCGCGCTCCTGCTCGGTCAGCCGGCCCCGCTCCACGGCGCGGGCCGTGGAGGCCTCCAGGGCGGCGACGCACCGGGCGGCCTGGGCCTCGCTGACGTCGATACCGACGACCTCGCGACCGGCCTTGGCCAGAACCTCGGCGATACCGGTGCCCATGGTGCCGAGGCCGACGACGGCAACGGTCTTGAGCGGGGACAGAGGGGTGTCGGACAGGGGAGTGGCCATCGCGGGACTCCTGGAAATGAGGGTGACGTCTGGGAACGCGGCCGGGTGCGCCGAGGGCGCACCGGGTGCGTGAGGAGTGCGGGTGGTGCCGGGCTGCAAGCGCACACGCCCGGTGCCGTCGCTGCGGACGTGCACACGTCCGAGGAACGGTGATGCCGACCGGCCCTGTCCCGTGGCCGAGTCGTACTCAGGTACGTGATGTACCGAACCGACTGCTCTCCCGACGGCTGCGTCACCAAACCGTCGCAAGGGGGCGGGTGGGTTACCCGCTCGTCTGAGCTTAACCCGCGGGTAACGAGCGCGCCAGTCCTCTGTCGTTGTGATGTGGGTCCCCCGAACCGAGATCGTTTGTACCCTCGGCGTCATGGACGAAGAGTTGCGATTGCTCACGGAGCGCTTACGGCAGGAGTCGGGCGCCACCACGGCGTACGAGCATCTGGTGGCGACCGAGGACCACGAGGAGCTGGCGAGTGTGCTCACCGCGGCGGGACAGCCGCTGTGGGCCAGGGAACTGGCCGCGTTCCGGCTGGGGCTGGCGGGCGACCGGCGGGCCTTCGAGTCCCTCGTCCTGCTCCTCAACCACCGCGACCCACCGCGTTGCGCCTCTGCCGCCCATGCCCTCGCCCGCCTCGGCGATCCGCGCACCGCCCGCGCCGCCGCCGCGCTCGCCACCAACGAACTGCGCGTCGCCTACGCCCTGCACCCGGTCCGACTCCTCGTCGAACTGCGCGCCCCGGAGTCGGTGCCCACCCTGATCACCACGCTGGAGCGACGGCTGCGCCCCCACGACCCGTACCGCCGCGTGGCCCTGGCCTGCGTGGAGGGGCTGGGAGTGCTCGGCGACGCCCGGGCCCGGCCCGTACTGAACGAAGCCCTCGCGCACCCGGCGCTCGCCGAGGCCGCCGTGGCCGCACTGGCCCGCATGCCCCGGCAACGGCAGGGGTGATGCCCGCCGGGTCACTCGACGCGGGTCAGCTCCCGCACGTACCGCACCTCCGGCACCTCGGCCCCGGCCACCTCGAACGGCTCCTCGGCCCCGTCCGTACGGAATCCCGCCCGCTCGTAGAAGCGCCGCGCGAGGGCGTTCTCCTTGAGCACCCAGAGGAGCATGCGAGTGTGTCCGGCGGCCGTGCACTGCCGTACCGACTCGGCCAGCAGGGCATGTCCGATGCCGGCGCCGTACCGTTCGGGATGCACGTATATCGCGTACAACTCGGCGTCGTCCGTGCGCACTTCGCCGTCGCGGTACGGGCCGTGGCACGCCCAGCCGAGCACGTCGCCGTTGACCTCGGCGACCAGGTTCACCACGCTGCCGTCGCCCTGGGCGAGGCGGGTGCGGTGGCGCTCGGCGTCCTCCGCCACGTCGAGCGCGTCGAGATACTCCTGCGGTATGAGGCCTCGGTACGCGCTCTGCCAGCCGCCGATGCGGATCTCGGCCACGCGCTCGCAGTCGGCGGCGGTCAGTTCCCGGATCCGCAGGCGGCTCACGCGCCCACCATCGCGAACGCCTCGATCTCCCACGGCAATCCTGGTCGGCTCACTCATGCGTCCATGGTGGACCATGGGTCTGACAACGCCCCCGACCGGCCGGATCACTCAGCCACGGAAGCCCAGCAGCCTGTGCAGCGTCGAACCCCGGGTCGCGCCGGACGCCCTGGTGGTCAGCGGCTTCGGGTCGGGCAGTGCCTTGCATCTCGCGTCGACCCCGCCGCTCCCGCGCGGCACCGTGCCGTCGGTCAGATAGGCCGCCAGGTGCTTGTCCAGGCAGGTGTTCCCGCTCAGCGTGATGCCGTGGTTCCCGCCGCCCGCCTCGACGACCAGGCTGGAGCGGCGCAGCAGCCGGTGGACCGTCGCGGCGCCCTGGTACGGGGTGGCCGCGTCGTGCGTCGCCTGGAACAGCAGGACCGGCGGCAGGTGGCCGTTGGCGATGTTCACCGGCTTCAGCGAGTCCGTCGGCCAGAACGCGCACGGCGCGTTGTACCAGGCGTTGTTCCAGGTCAGGAAGGGCGCCTT
The DNA here is from genome assembly GCF_042672405.1 of Streptomyces sp. NPDC127197. Classification (NCBI taxonomy): domain Bacteria; kingdom Bacillati; phylum Actinomycetota; class Actinomycetes; order Kitasatosporales; family Streptomycetaceae; genus Streptomyces; species Streptomyces sp. NPDC127197. Next base: position 92,635 of record NZ_JBHXVG010000005.1, read on the forward strand.
CTCGTACACCGCCCAGTTGTCCTTGCTCCACTGGCGCCAGTCACGCGGCCATGCGGCGTCCCGGCACTGCACCGCGGTGTAGATGCTGTAGCCGTTCTCGTCGGAGGCATCCACGGCCCCGAAGTCCTCGTACGCCTCGACCAGCGGGTCCGGATCCTTGTCGTTGACGTACGCCGCGAACGCCTCGGCGAGGTGGGGCCAGTAGCCGTTGTAGTAGCCGCCGGGCAGGAAGGTGTCCTCCAGTTCGCCGGCGCCGACCGTGCCACGCGCGGGTTTCCTGGCCAGCGCCGCCCGCATCGCGTACCACCTGGCCTCGACCCGGGCCGGGTCGGTGCCCAGCCGGTAGGTGGCGTTGTGCTTGGCGACCCACTTCATGAAGGCCCGGTGGCGGTCGTCGAAGGCGTGGTCCTGCGCCAGGTTGTTGTCGTACCAGACGCCGGTGGGATCGACGACGGAGTCCAGGACCGCACGACGGACCCGCTCCGGGTGCCGCCTGGCGTAGACCGCGCCCAGGTACGTGCCGTACGAGTAGCCGAAGTAGTTGATCCGCTCCGCACCCAGAGCGCGCCGGATCCAGTCCATGTCCTCGGCGGCGCTGACCGTGTCGAGGTACGGCAGCACGCGCGCGTACTTCTTTCCGCAGGTGGCGGCGAAGGACTTCGCGCGCGCGAGGTTGGCCGTCTCGGCGGCGGGCGTGGCGGGCCTCGGGTCGGGGCGCGCCGGGTCGAAGTGGCCGGGCCCGCAGTTCAGCGCCGGTTTGCTCGCGCCCACCCCGCGCGGGTCGAAGCCGATGACGTCGTACTGCGCCGCAACCGACTTCGGCAGGGCGGACGCGACGAATCCGGCGAGGGTCAGACCGCTGCCGCCGGGACCGCCGGGGTTGACCAAGAGCGGGCCCTGGTACCTCTTCGCGGTGTGCGGGACGCGGGACAGCGCCAGCGTGATCTTCTGCCCGTGCGGGTTCGCGTGGTCGAGCGGCACCTTCAGCGACGCGCACTGGAGTGTCGGGTAGTCGGTGGTGCCGCACTTTTTCCACGCCGGCCTCGAGGTGGCGGCGTGCGGGGCGTTCGCCTCGGCGGGGACTGCCGTGAGGGTGCCGGCCGCGACGAGCGCGGCGCCGCACAGCACGGCTGCGCGTTTGTTCATGGGGTCCTCCCAGGACGGAGGGTTGCGGGGCCGCGCATCCCACGGCCCTCGCCGCATCGTCCCGAACGGAACACCCAGAAGAACATATTCTGATCATATTTGACCCGATTGGGTCGATGGTTGCGCTCGAACGCTCTCAGATCAGCGAGAGTTGGGTCGGCCCAGGCAGGTCCGAAGGCGCCGGCTCGGGTTCCCGGATCCGGCGCGGCATACCCGCGCGGGTCGGCCCGATGCCGTACTCCTGGGCCAGTTCGTGGACCTGACGGGTGATCCGGCGCTGGTACCACTTCGGGGCGTAGGCGCCGTCCGCGTACAGCCGCTCGTACCGCCGCACCAGGTGCGGGTGGTGGCGCTCGAGCCACGCCATGAACCACTCGCGTGCGCCGGGTCGCAGATGCAGCACGAGCGGCGTGACCGACGTGGCCCCGGCGGCGGCGATCGCCCGCACGGTGGCCCGCAGTTGGGCGGGCTGATCGCTCAGGAACGGGATCACCGGCGCCATCAGCACACCGCAGCCGATCCCGTGCTCGCCCAGGGTCCGTACGACGTCCAGGCGGCGTTCCGGCGTCGGGGTGCCCGGCTCGACGGTGCGCCACAGCTCGGCGTCGGTGAAACCGACCGAGACGGAGATGCCGACGTCCGTCACCCGGGCGGCCTGCGTCAGCAGGTCCAGGTCACGCAGGATCAGGGTGCCCTTCGTCAGGATCGAGAACGGGTTCGCGTGGTCGCGCAGGGCGGCGAGGATGCCCGGCATCAGGCGGTAGCGGCCCTCGGCGCGCTGGTAGCAGTCGACGTTGGTGCCCATCGCGATGTGCTCGCCCTGCCAGCGGCGCGAGCCGAGCTGGCGGCGCAGCAGCTCGGGTGCGTTCACCTTCACCACGATCTGGGAGTCGAAGCCGAGGCCGGTGTCGAGGTCCAGGTAGCTGTGCGTCTTCCTCGCGAAGCAGTACACGCACGCGTGCGTGCAGCCCCGATATGGGTTCACGGTCCACTCGAAGGGCATGCGGGAGGCCCCGGGCACCCGGTTGAGGATCGAGCGGGCCCGCACCTCGTGGAAGGTGATCCCGCGGAACTCGGGCGTGTCGAAGGTCCTGGTCACCACCGCGTCCGCGCCGAACAGCGCGGCGTCGGCCCGGCTGTGCTCGCCGGACTCCAGGGTGAGGTTCTCCCAGCGCATGACGCCTCCTCGGGGTCGCTCGGCACAGAATAGAACATACGTTCCCATGATCGTGCGAGCGTCACTCCCGGTCGTGTCACGGAACCCGATCGATCACTTCCGTACTCCCGATTTGGGTGGCCGGGTGCCGGGATGGTTGGCTGTGCGCAACCCCGAGAACTCAGGTGCTGGAGGAACGCAATGGCGCAGGTCGAGGCCACTACGGAGCGGGTCGTCGCGGCGGACCCGGAGACGGTGTTCGACACCCTCGCCGACTACGCCGGCACGCGGGCGAAGCTGCTGCCCGAGCACTTCAGCGAATACGAGGTGCGCGAGGGCGGTGACGGCGAGGGCACCCTCGTCCACTGGCGCCTCCAGGCCACCAGCAAGCGCGTCCGCGACTGCCTCCTGGAGGTCAGTGAGCCGACCGACGGCGAGCTCGTCGAGAAGGACCGCAACTCCTCCATGGTCACCACCTGGCGGGTCACCCCGGCCGGCGAGGGCAGGTCCCGCGTGGCCGTGACCACCACCTGGACGGGCGCCGGAGGCATCGGCGGCTTCTTCGAGAAGACCTTCGCACCCAAGGGCCTCGCCCGGATCTACGACGCGGTGCTCGCCAAGCTGGCCGCCGAGGTCGAGAAGTGATCAAGGGGCAATCCCTCAGGGGTTGTTGAGGTCTCACCGGTTCGGGTGGATCTCCTGGCCGACCGGCATGATTCCGTAACTCGTCGCGCTTGCTCGTAGTTGTCGCTTTACGCGGCAATTGTGTGGCAGTGCGACGAGGGGAGCGGTAGTGGGCGGGACAACTCTGGTGCAGGACGGACCGGTTGCGACGGCGCCTCCGCACCTCCCTGCCCCACCGCCGGTCCTGACCGCCGAACTCAGCCCGCGCCGGGTGCGGTTGGTCTTCCTCGGCCTGATGCTCGCGCTGCTGCTCGCCGCCCTGGAGCAGATGATCGTCGCCACCGCACTCCCGAGAATCGTCGGTGAGCTGCACGGCCTGGACAAGATGTCCTGGGCGATCACCGCCTACCTGCTCACGGCCACCATCGGACTGCCGATCTACGGCAAGCTCGGCGATCTCCTCGGCCGCAAGGGCGTCTTCCAGTTCGCCATCGTCGTCTTCGTCGTCGGCTCCGCGCTCGCCGGCCGCGCGCAGACCATGGACCAGCTGATCGCCTTCCGCGCGGTGCAGGGCGTCGGCGCGGGCGGGCTCATGATCGGCGTCCAGGCGATCATCGCGGACATCGTGCCGCCCCGGCAGCGGGGCAGGTTCATGGGGCTGATCGGCGCGGCGTTCGGCCTCGCCTCGGTGGCCGGGCCCCTGCTGGGCGGCTACTTCACCGATCATCTCTCCTGGCGCTGGTGCTTCTACATCAACGTGCCCTTCGGCCTGATCACCATGGCCGTCGTCGCCGTCGTGCTGAAACTTCCCAAGCCGACCGCCAAACCCCGCCTCGACATCCTCGGTGCGCTGCTGCTCGCCGCCGCCTCCACCTGCCTGGTCCTGCTGACCAGTTGGGGCGGCACCGAGTACGCCTGGGGCTCGGACGTCATCCTCGCGCTCGCCGCCGGGGCCGCGGCCACCACCGTGCTCTTTCTCGTGGCCGAGCACTTCGCCGCCGAACCCCTCATCCCGCTGCGGCTGTTCCGCGACTCCGTCTTCAACATCACCGGCCTGGTGGGCCTGGTGGTCGGCGTCGCCCTCTTCGGCGCCGCCAGCTACCTGCCGACGTTCCTTCAGATGGTGGACGGGGCGAGCGCCACCGAGTCCGGGCTGCTGATGCTGCCCATGATGGGCGGCATCGTCGGCGCCTCGATCATCTCCGGGCAGCTCATCAGCAGCACCGGCCGCTACCGGATCCACCCGATCATCGGCGGCGCCCTCTCCGTCGTCGGCATGTGGCTGCTCTCCCGGCTCGAAGCCGACACGCCCCGGCTGCACTACAGCATCTGGATGGCCGTCCTCGGCGCCGGGATCGGCATGGTGATGCCGGTCCTGATCCTCGCCGTGCAGAACTCCGTGCGCCCCGCCGACCTCGGCACCGCCACCAGCGCCAACAACTACTTCCGGCAGATCGGCGGCAGCGTCGGCGCCGCGATCTTCGGCACCCTCTTCGCCGACCGGCTCACCGACTCCCTGCGCGAACACCTCCCCACGCGCGCGGACGCCGGTCTGCCCGACCCCGAGTCCATCACCCCCGAGCTCGTCCACGCACTGCCCCCGGCGCTGCGCGAGGGCTACATCCAGGCCTACGCCGACGCCATGCCGAGGATCTTCCTCTACCTGGTGCCGGTGCTCGTCCTCGGGCTGCTCATCTCGTTCTTCCTCAAGGAGACCCCCCTGTTGACCAGTACAGCGTCCCCCCACGCCCCCGCCACCGACCCGGAGACAGCTCAGGTGAACGCTCCCATCCCGCACGCCCGTTCGCCGTACGCCGCCGGAATCGCCGTCTGCGGCACGGTGCAGCACCCCGACGGGACCGTCGTGCCCCGCGCCGCGCTCACGCTCATCGACGTCGCCGGACAGCAGATCGGGCGGGGCGCGAGCGGCGAGGACGGACGGTACGCGCTGGCCACGCCCGGCTCGGGGGCGTACGTCCTGATCGCCGCGGCCGGCGGCCACCAGCCGCAGGCCGTCTCCGTGACCGTCGGCGAACGCCCCGTCGAACTGGACGTCGTCCTCGGCGGCGCCGGACGCCTCGCCGGCAGCGTGCTCACCGCGGACGGCAGCCCCGTGCGCGACGCCACCGTCACCCTGACCAACGCGCACGGAGAGGTCGTCGCCAGTACCCGCAGCGGACGCGAGGGCGGCTATGTCATCACCGAGCTGGTGGCGGGCGAGTACACGCTCGCCGCGAGCGCTCCCGCGTTCCGGCCGGCCGCCCTCCCGGTCACCGTCCAGGCGGCCCGCGAGACCCGGCAGGACATCGAACTCGCCGGCGGCGCCGTGCTGCGCGGCACGGTCCGGGCGAGCGGCGGGCGGCCCGTCGAGGACGCGCGGGTGACCCTGCTGGACGCGGCCGGCAACGTGGTCGACACGCTCACCACCGGGGCTGACGGAACGTTCCGGTTCGTCGATCTGTCCTCCGGCGAGTACACCGTCATCGCGGCCGGATATCCGCCGGTGGCCACCGTGCTGCAAGTGGCGGGCGGGGGACGCACGGAACGCGACCTTCAGCTGGGCCACGAGGACTGAACCGCCCGTCGGCCGCGGCAGGGCGTGCGCCCGCGCGGTCGGCGACATCAATTCCCGTATTGCCGCACATCGTGGAGGGGTGTCGCCGTACGGTGGGTGACGGGGGCACAGATCTAGATCTTGCACAGTCGTGGGGAGAGGGACTGGGCCATGGACCGTGGCACCGACCGGCAAGCACCTCCCGACCACCAGGCCGGAAGCGGTGCACCGACGGGGCATGCCCCGGCCGGCCGCATCCCGCTGGCCGTGGTCGTGGTCGATCGCGACGGCCTCGTCTCCCACTGGAGCTCCGGCGCGCGACGCCTCTTCGGCGCCGCCAAGGAGTCCGCGATCGGCCGGCCCGCGGCCGACCTTCTCCCCGTCTCCGGAGCGCTGCCCGCAGACCCCGAGGACACGCCGTACGGGCCGTACGGCAGGTACGACGGCCTCGGACCCGACCTGCAGGCCTCCCTCGACGGAGGGCTCTCCTACCCGGCCGCGGGCCGCGCCCGGGTCGGTGTGCCCGACGGCGGCCGGGTCGACGTGCTGTGGTGGGCGTACCCGCTGATCGGACCCGGCCTCGAGCGGCTGCTCGTGCTTGCCGCGGATGCGGCCGCCCTGCGCCCGCACGAGCCGGACGAGGACGCGGCCGTCGAACGGATCGCGCCCGCCTTCGCCCTGCACACCGACTTTCCCGGCGCCGAGGAACTCGCCCGCAGGCTTCCCGAGATCCTGCCCAGCATGAGCGTCGACGAGAGCGCCCGGATCGTCGTGCAGGTCCTCGAACTGGGCTATCCGGTACTGGAGTTCAGTCAGAACGACCGGGTGCCGGTCACCCCCGACTGGGGCGTGCCCCGGCGCGCCGAGCGCAAGGCCCGCCGCGAGCGACTGGCCAGGGCCGTGGCGGCCGGCGAGACCGTACCGGAGGAACTGCGGGACGACGACGAGGACGGCGAGGACCTCGAGTACGCCGCCGTACGCGAGCGCCTGGAGTTCCTCAACGAGGTGAGCGGAAGGATCGGCACCTCGCTCGACCTGGCGCGGACCATCGTCGAGGTCAGCAGGGCCGTCGTACCGCGCTTCACCGATGTCGCCGGCACCTACCTGCGCGAACAGGTCGTCGCCGGCGAGGGATTCCCCGAGGGCGTGCCGGACACCACCACCATGTGGCACCGGGTCGCCGTCGAGCACACCGACGAACCCGGCCGCTGGGACGACGTCGTCCCCGTCGGCGAGGCCATGCCGTTCCCGGCGCACACACCCTTCTTCCAGTGCATGACCACCGGCGAGCCCGTCCTGGTGCCGCGGATCAGCGAGCAGATGGGCCACGCCATCGCCTCGCAGTTCGAGAAGCGGGACATCCGGCCGCTGATCACGGGCCGTTCGATGCTCGTCGTGCCGCTGAAGGCACGCAGTGTGGTGCTCGGGTTCATGATCCTGCTGCGCCATCCCGAGCGCGCCGAGTTCAATGACATGGACCGGGTCACCGGCGCCGAACTCGCCGCCCGCGCGGGCCTCGTGCTCGACAACGCGCGCATGTACACCTACCAGGAGAGCGTCGCCGAGACCCTCCAGGACAGCATGCTGCCGCACATCCCGCCACGCATGGCGGGCTGCGACATCGCCACCCGCTATCTGCCCGGCACCCTGCTCGGTCGGGTCGGCGGCGACTGGTTCGACTCGGTGAAGCTGCCCGGCGCCCGCACCGCCTTCGTCGTGGGCGACGTCATGGGCCACGGCCTCAACTCCGCTGCCATGATGGGCCAGTTGCGGACCGCCGTGCAGACCATGGCAGCCCTGGACCTGCCGCCCGCCCAGCTGCTGCGCAACCTCGACGACCTCGCCCAGCGGCTGGGCGACACCTACCTGGCGACCTGTCTGTACGCCGTCTACGACCCGATCGCGAGCGAGCTGCACCTGGCCAACGCGGGCCATATCCCTCCGGTACTGGTGCGGGCGGAGGACGGTCGCAGTGAACTGCTCGACCTGCCCACGGGTGCGCCCATCGGCGTCGGCGGGGTGCCCTTCGAGGCGGTACGCGTGCGCGTGCGGCCCGGCGACCGGCTGGTGATGTGCACCGACGGGCTGGTCGAGGTGCGCGGCGAGGACATCGGCGTCGGCCTCGCCACGCTGTGCGAGTCCGCCGCGCACCCGGCCGCGTCCATGGACGACGCCTGCGACACCATCATCCGCGCCCTCAACACCCGCGGCGGCCGCAAGGACGACGTGGCCCTGCTGATGGCCCGCCTGAACGGCATCGAACCCGGCGACGTCGCCGAATGGCGGCTCGCCCTCGACCCGGCCGAGGTGGGCCGGGCCCGCGCCGCCGTCCGCGAGCAGCTGCACGACTGGGGCCTGGCCCGGCTGGCGGACAGCGCCGAGCTGATGGTCAGCGAACTCGTCACCAACGCGGTACGGCACTCCCACCGCCGGCCCGTCGAACTGCGTCTGGTGCGCGGCGACACGCTGCTGTGCGAGGTGGACGACGACGATCACGACCTGCCGACGCTGCGGGGCGCCGGGCCCGGCGACGAGGCGGGGCGCGGACTGCGCGTGGTCAGCACCCTCGCGCGCGAGTGGGGCGCCAGCCGAAGGGGTGCGGGCAAGACGGTCTGGTTCGAACTCACGCTGCCGCGCCGCTGAATCAGCAGGCGCAGGGGCCGTGGGCCTGTCGAACGAGCCGTGAAGGTATGTGCCGTGTGCTTGTGACCGTGGACCCGGGCGCGATACACCGTACTGGCCCGTCACTTACGGTGGGATCGGCGTCGGACCTGGGGAGTTGGCCATGAGCGTGACGAGTCGGTACCGGGAGGCCTGGGAGGCGTTCTGGCGCGAGGCGCCCCGCGAGCAGGGCGCCGTGTTCTGGGACGCCGAGCCCGCCATCACCGCGGGCCGCCACCTCGCCCTGTTCGAGCCGCACCTGACCGACCCCGGCCTGCCCGTGGTCGACCTGGGCTGCGGCAACGGCACCCAGACCCGCTACCTCGCCGACCGCTTCCGGCGTGTCCTCGGCGTCGACCTGTCCGTGGCGGCCGTCGAGCACGCCCGGTACGGGGATCCCGCCGGGCAGGCGGGTTACCGAGCACTGGACGCCGCCGAGAAGAGTGAGACCGAGGCGCTGCACGCGGAGCTCGGCGATGCCAACGTGTACATGCGCGGTGTACTCCACCAGTGCGAGCCCGACGACCGGCAGCCACTGGTGGACGGCATCGCCACGCTTGTCGGCGCCCGCGGCCGGGTCTTCCTCGTCGAGCTCGCCGAGGCCGCCGGTGCCGTCCTGCGCGGTCTGGCTCAGGGCCCCGCCGGCCCGCCGGCCAAGCTCGCCCCCGTCTTCCGGCACGGCATCGCCCCCGGCGAGGTCGCCGACGCCGCCGTGCCCGACTACCTGCGGGCAGCCGGGCTCACCGTGCTGGCGAGCGGCGAACTGCCCCTGACGACCACGGAGTCCGGCCCGGACGGCGCCAGGATCGAACTGCCGTCGAAGTGGCTGGTCGCCGGGCGCACGGCATGACCCCGCGGCGGACACCTGGGGGTGCCCGCCGCCCCCACAACTTCAGAACGGGCGTTTCTCACTTGTGAGTTCGCCCGGAAGCTCCTGCACCGCGGCGCCCCGTTGGGGGTGCCGCGGTGCTGCTTGTGCTGCGTACGGCCCTAGTCGCACGGGAGTTCTGTCGACGTCCCCTTCCGTTCGCCCGGCCGCTTCTCGTGCCGCGTACCGTGCCCGTGCCGTCGGGGGCAGGCGGCGCACGTTGTTCGGGGGGTGACATTAGTGTGCGGCGCACAGTATCGTGTGCTGTGTGTCCGTAGAAGAACTGACCCTCAGCCAGGCGCAGGAGCTGCGTCGCGGGACGGTCGTGCTGGCCTGTCTGGCGCTGCTCCGGAAGCCGCAGTACGGCTATGCGCTCCTGGAGACGCTCAACGAATCGGGGGTTACCGTCGACGGCAACACGCTCTACCCACTGCTGCGACGCCTCGAGAAGCAGGGCCTGCTCACGAGCGAGTGGAATACCGACGAGTCCCGGCCGCGCAAGTTCTACCAGGTCAGCCCAGACGGCTCCCGGGTCCGTGCGGGCTTGGTGCGCGAGTGGCAGGACCTCGTCGCCTCGATCTCACGACTGACCAAGGAGAACGAATGAGTACGGGCGTGCTCACTGAACGCTACGTGCACGAGGTCGTCCGGCGGCTCCCGGCCGACCAGCGCGACGACATCGCCGAGGAACTCCGCGCCACGATCGCCGACACCGTCGAGGGACGGAACGCCGACGACCCGCAGGCCGCGGAGCGCGAGGTGCTCAGTGAGATGGGGGACCCGGTACGGTACGCCTCCCGCTACACGGAACGACCGCTCGCCCTGATCGGGCCCGACCTCTACCCCGCCTACCTCCGACTGCTGGTGGCCCTGCTGACCACAGTGCTTCCGGTGATCACCGTCGGGCTCGTGCTGCTGGAGGTGGCGGACACCGACGACATCGGTGCCGCGCTGCGTTCCGGTGTCGGCACGCTGATCACGGTCGGCGCACAGCTGGTCGCCGTACTGACGCTGGTGTTCGCCGTGGCCGAGCGGGTCCGGCACCGCCGGGGCGTGACAGGAGCGGCCCGCTGGACGCCCGACGACCTTCCCGATGTCCGGCAGCCCGACAAGGGCGGCATCGGAGCCTTCGCCGCCGTGGTGTGGGACGCCTTCCTGTTCGCGCTGATCATCTGGCAGCACACCGCCGAGCCGTACTGGGCGGACGGTGACAGCGCCGCCGGGGACGGCAAGTGGCTGGAGGTGCTGAACCCGGACCTGTGGTCGGGGTGGATCTGGCCGATACTCGCGGGACTCGCCGGTCTCGTGGCCGTCGGGCTCGCCCGGGTCGTGGCGCGCGGCTGGACCCTCCGGCTGGCCACCTGGTACGCCGTCGCCCAGGCGGTGTTCACGCTGCCGCTGGCCTGGGTGCTGTACCAGCAGGAGCTGTTCAACCCCGACTTCCTCGCCGACGCCAAGACCCTCTGGGAGACGCCGGACCCCGTCTACAGCGGCGCCGCCCTCATCGTGCTCGCCATCGGCGTCAGCTCCGTGACCAAGGGCTTCCGCACCGCGCGGAGTTGACGGGGCATAGGAGCAAACGAAGGGGCTGCCCGGCTCGCGTGGCCGGGCAGCCCCTTCCGCGTCGCCTCAGCAGGCCGACAGTTCGGCCCTGATCCGATTGCGGTCGACCTTGCCCGTCGACGTCCTCGGCAGCGGCTCCGACACCGGCTCGAACACACTGGGGACGGCCGCGCGCACCGCGCGCTCCGCGCAATACTGGCGCAGGGCAAGCATGTTCGCGGCGCCCGGCTCGGTCAGGCGCATGCGGGCGTGCAGACGGTGGCCCGCGACCGGGTCGGGGAGCGCGACGACGGCGGCCTCGACGACCGCCGGGTGCTCCAGCAGGATGCTCTCGACGTGCTGCGTGCTCACCTGGGTGCCGCGCACCTTGACCATGAAGTCGGTCCGGCCGAGCACGCTCAGGGAGCCGTCCTCGTGTCGCACGGCGACGTCGCCACTGCGGTAGTACACGAGGCCGGGCACGCCGTCGGGGTGCGGGCCGAACTTCTCGTCGTTCGGGACGTTCACGTAACCCGCCGTCTGGAACGGGGTGTTGACCAGCAGCTCGCCCTGGCCGGGGCCGGTCAGGGCGCGTCCGTCCTCGTCGACGATCAGCCAGCGCACGCCGGGCAGCGGCCTGCCGATCGGCAGCGGGGTGGTGACCGGGCCGTCGCGGTCCACCTCGTGGAGGAAGCTGTTGTTCGTCTCCGTGCAGCCGTAGTTGTTGAACCAGCGCGCCTCGGGAAAGGCCTCGGGCAGGCCCGCCAGCACCTTCGCGGGCATGCTCTCGCCTGCGAAGACCAGGTACTCCGGCGTGGTCAGCGGGCCCCTCTCGGCCGCCGCCCGGGCGAGCAGCTGGAACAGCAGCGGTACGCCCTGGATCAGGGTGACCCGGTGGTCGGCGACCAGGTCGCGCAGATAGTGCGGCGAGGTGCCCCGTTCGGGGTCGGCGAGGACGACGGTGCCGCCGTACGCGAGGGTGGTCCACACATCCAGGAGGCACAGGTCGAAGTTGAGCGGGGCGTAGTTGAGGACGGTCGTGCCCGCGGTGATGGCGAAGGTCTCGGCCGCCCAGGCCGTGAAGCGGGACACCGCCCCGGACGTCAGCGGCACGATCTTCGGCAGTCCGGTCGAGCCGGACGTGGTCAGCATGAAGCCGATGGCGTCCTCGGCGTCCTCGGCCGGCGGACGGTGCTCCTCGGCGGTGTGGGAGAGCGGGGCGGCCGGGTCCACCACGACGTCGACGAGCGGGCCGTCGGCGAGACCGAGGACGACCGCACAACCGGCCTGCTCGTACAGCTCCTTGAGCGGGAGGTCGGGCAGCTCGTGCGAGGGCAGCAGGAAGCTGCGTCCCGCCATCAGGCAGCCCAGCACCAGGGCCACCGTCTCCGGCGACTTCGGTACCCGCAGGCCCACCGGACGGTCGGCGTGCGGCGCCGCGGCCTCCACCTGGGTACGGGCCCGGCAGGCCATGGCGTGCAACTCGGCATAACCGACCGTGCGGCCCTCCCAGACGAGCGCGGGAGCGGACGGCTGCGAGGCGGCGCGTTCGGCGAAGGCCGTGGCGACGGAGCGGCTCATGCGCGTCCCTCCCCGGCCTCCGCGCGCCCGGCTGTGGCCCGGATGGTGCGTACGGTACGGAAGTTGCGGCTGGTGAGCTCCTCGTCGGGCAGGTGGATACCGTGCTCGTCCGCCAGCCAGGCGGCGATGTGCAGCACACCGAGGCTGTCGATCACGGCGGTGGCCAGCAGGTCGTAGTCCGGGTCCAGGTCGGCGGCGTCGAGGCCGGGCAGGAAGCGCTCGACGACGAAGCCGGCGATGTCCGCCTCGGAGACGGCCGAGGGCATCACCGGCGAGGCATGGGGCTCGACGGGCATGTGGTGTTTCCTTTCGCAGGTGCGTGACGTCCTCGCGACGCTCAGGAGGGGGCCGCCGCCTCACACTTCGACGATCGTGCAGAACCAGTGCATGCCCGGGGAGGCGACACCCGTGAGCGCCACCAGGTCCCCGAGTGCCAGGTCGCCGGCCTCGATGTGCCGCCACAGGCAGACCAGTTGGTCGGCGGCGCCCATGTGGCCGAGTCCGCGGGCCAGTTCGGCGTTGGTGCGGGAGACGGGGATGCCGACCGCGTCGGCGACCGCGCGGAAGGTCTGCTGGTTGTCGTTGAGGTGGATGAGCCGGGTCAGCTCGCTCCGATCCCGTCCGGCGCGGGCCAGGGCCTCGTCGATCACGTCCGCGAGCCGCCCGGTGACCTCCTTCATGAACGCCTGGAAGCGCTCGGGGTCCCGTCCGAAGTGCCGGTAGACCGAGGCCATCGGGCTGACGTCCCGCAGGCCGCGGCCCGGCGGTGGTACGGGGACCGCGGCGCCGCCGTACTCGATGCGGAACAGGTCCGCGTACTCGGGGTTGGTGAACTGCGCCGAGGACAGCCGGCGCAGGCGCGGATGGCCGCGTCGTACGACGGCCGCGACGGCTCCGTCGCTGGCGACGCAGCCGTTGAAGTCCATGCGGTTGCTGTGGGCCTCGCTCAGTACGTTGACCAGGACCACCAGCACGGTGTCGGTGCCGGGGGAGAGGGCCATCGCGCCGGCCGCGTGGTCCAGCGCGGGCGACCAGGCGGCGCACGCCTGGGTGAACAGCACGGTGGGTGTGCCGTGCGCGCCGAGCGCCCTCGCCACGGCTGCGGACGGGTCCCAGCCCAGATACTCGGGCACGTCGGAGTTGCCCACGACGATCAGGTCGACGTCCGCGATGCCGAGATCCGCGTTCTCCAGGGCCTCGCGCGCCGCCTGAGCGGCAAGGTCGGTGGCGGTGGCGCCCTCGGTGGCGCGGTGGTACGTCTCGTAGCCGAGGCCCGTGACTGCCTCGGGGTCGGGAACGTAGTCGGCCGCGGTCTCGCGCACGCTGCGCCGCTCGCCGAAGGCCATGCCCGTCGTGACGATGCCCAATTCCACTGACGTGGCCATGTGTTGTCCCTCCACTGCTGAACGGGGTGGATCAGTCCGCCCGGCCCTTCGACGGGGGGTGAGGACGGGTTCCTCCGCCGGGCCGTCCCGGTGTGTCCCGGGCTCGGCGGGGTCCTGGAGGTCCTGCGCCCCGGGGTCTGCGGCCGCCGGGAGCGGGAGCTCCTGAACCTCGGCCAACGGTGTGTCGAGGACGGTCAGTCGGCGACGGGCGACATGCAGCGCGAGCGCGAGTACGGCCATGGCGGCGGCCAGGATCAGCACGGCCCGCTCCACGCCCACCGCGTCGGCGAGCAGGCCCGCCGCCAGGGGGCCGGTCCACTGCACGGCCTGGAAGCAGAACTGGCCTGTCGAGGCGACCCGGCCCAGATACGCGTCCGGGACCAGCCGGACCTCGTACGACTCGGTGACGACGTTCATCGGCACCATGCTGGTCATGCCGATCATCATCACCAGGCCGATCTGCCAGGGCCGGGGGACCATCGCGACGGCGGCGAAGGACGCCGCGAACAGCCACGCGGACAGCAGCAGCACCCGCCGTGCGCCGATGCGCCGCATCAGCCACGGGCCGGCTACGGCGCCGAGCACACCGCCGGCGACGGCGAGCGAGGTCACGACGCCGACCGTGGTGGGACTGCCGCCGCGGTGCTGGACGATGATGACGAAGAGCAGGGTGAAGCCCTGCGCAACCGTGTTCAGCAGGGCGCCCCAGGCGAGTGTGAACACCAGATAGTCGCTGCGCCGGATCAGGCGCAGGCCGTCCTTGATGTCCGCGAACAGGCCGGCCCGCGGTTCCCCGTCGTCGCGCCGGTCCGGGCCGAGCGGCCGGCGGATCAGCAGCGAGCCGAGCATGATGCACAGGAACGAGATGGCGTCGAACAGGAAGGGCACCCAGCGGGCCATGGCGTAGAACAGACCGCCCAGCGGGGCGCCGACGAGCTGGGCCAGCAGGTCGCGGCCCATGCCCTGCGCGGTCGCGTCGGCGACCTGCTCCTTTGGCACGATCCGGCGCAGCACCGGAGCGGTGACCCCGGACCTCAGCCCGGCCGCGAGGCCGCTGACCAGAGCCAGCGCATGGAGGCCGAGCACCGAGGGATCGCCCCGGTACACGAGCCAGGCGACAGCGCCCATCGACAGCGCCTCGACCAGCGCGGCCAGGCTCAGCAAGGCCCGCCGCGACACCCGGTCCGCCAGGGCCCCGCCCAGCACGAGCGTGCCGAGCCGGCCGAGCATGTGCAGCACGGTGATGGTGCCGGCCTGCGTCGCCGAACCGGTGACGTACAGCATGAGCAGGGGGAAGGCGAGGGTCGACATGCTGGTGCCGAGCGCCGACAGACCCTCGCCGGACCACCAGATCAGATAGTCGCGGTTGCGCCACAGCGACGGGAGCTTCGCGGGAGTGCCCTGCGGCTCCTCAGCCTCCTCAGGGGCGTCTTCCGCGGGAGTCTCCCCGGGACGTGACCGCTCCATCGTCGTCCGTCCCCCATCGCTCGTGTGCTTGCTCGTCCGGGCCGGTGCCGCGGATCCCGCCCAGCATGCTGGTCGATGCGTCACCGGCCCGGCCAGGCAGTGCACCGGCAACTCGGCCGGAGAAAGTTGCCGCTCACCGCCGGCGTCCCCCCGGGGGGCACCGGGAGACCGTCACGAGCCGTCAGATCCAGCCGCGCTTGGCCGCCTGGTACCCGGCCTCGAAGCGGCTGGTCGCGCCCAGCCTGACGCACAGCTCCGCGACGATCCGGCGTACCGTGCGCAGCGAGACGCCGAGGCGTCTGCGGATGGTGTCGTCGTTCAGGCCGCGCGCCAGCAGGCGCAGCAACTCCTTCTCGCGGGGACTGAGTCCGTGCTCGTCGACCCCGGGAGCGGCGCTGCCGAGCGGGACCGCGTTCTCCCACACGCCCTCGAAGAGGGCCGTCAGTGCCTCGACGGCGCCGGGCGTCGTGATCTGCAGGACGCTGTGCCACGGGTCGGCCGGGTCCGCCGGCAGCAGCGCCCTCGACCGGTCGACGACGAGCAGGTGCACCGGCAGCGACGGCACCGTGCGCACCCTGCTGCCCGGCTCGCCCTCCCAGGCGGCGCGCAGGCCGGCCCGGGCGTCGCCGCGGATGCTGTCCGTGGTGACCGCGCGGGTCTCCACGCCGTGGGCGCGGACCTGTCGTTGCAGCGCCTGCAGGGGCTCCAGCCAGCTCTCGGACGGCGAACCGTCCGGCAGGAAGGCCAGCCACTCGGCGCCGGCCCCGTCGGACATCTCGCGCAGTTGGTCGGTGACGGCGTCGCGGCCTGTGACGTACGAGCAACCGGGCACCTCCCCACCGCCCGGACGCGCCTCGGTGTACTCGTCGATCAGCGACATGACCGCGGCTCGGTCCTCTTCGAACTCCCGCAGCTGCTCCTCGATTCCGGACATCCGCCGCAGCAGCAGGGCCTTGAGGCCGAGGCGCGGGTCCACCAGCTCGCCGACGCCGTCGCCCACGGAGCGCAGCAGGTCCAGCTTGGCCAGGTGCTCCAGCGCCAGTCGTACGTCGTCCGCGGTCACTCCCAGGTGGTCGGCAAGGTCGTGCGCGCTCCGGTACCGTCCGGCGATGAGCCGCTTGTACACCGCGTCGGTGAGTCCGTCGAGCCCTAATCTCTGCAACATGGAGCACCCCCGTGGTCCCCGTCACTCCTTGGATCTTCATCATCTTCACACTAATCTCGCACTCGCCGCAGGAGTCCCTCGGGTTGCGGGTGTGTCAACCGGCTGCATTTTCTGGGAAGTTCGGGCGTGATCGCTGACCTCGTGCCGGACGGTGTCCAGGCCTGGGAGGCGTACGGCGATGCCGGTCCGGAGGCGGCGATCGTGCTCTTCCCCGCCGAACAGGCCCTGGTGGAGGGCGTGGTGGAGAATCGGCGTCTCGAGTTCACGACCGTACGGGGCTGTGCGCGCCGGGCGCTCGCCCGCCTCGGCGTGGCCGCGGAGCCGCTGGTTCCGGGGGAGTTGGGTGCACCGCGATGGCCGGCCGGCGTCGTCGGCAGCATGACGCACTGCCGCGGCTACCGCGCCGCCGCCGTGGCCCGCGCCGTGCACGTCGCCGGCCTCGGCATCGACGCGGAGCCGGCCGAACCGCTGCCCGCCGTCGTCGCGGCGCGGACCGTGCCGGACGCCGAGCGCGACTGGCTGGAAGCCGACTTTCGCGCGGCAGCCGACGTGCCGCTCGACCGGCTGCTCTTCTGCGCCAAAGAGGCGTCCTACAAGGCGTTTTCACCATGGCTCGGAAGCCGTTTCGGGTTTAATGACTTCCGGGTGCGGCTGGCCTCCGACGGCACGTTCCAGGGTGCTCCGCCGGACGGTTCGGGCGGTTTCTCGGGGCGCTGGACCGCGCGTTCCGGCTACCTTCTGGCCGTCGTCTGCCTGGCGTAGACCAAACCCCGCCTGGCAGCAAGTGGTCAGGTGGCGCCTTCCTGTAATGGCCGGAACTCCCGCTCGCTCGTTCGGTCGAGTAGGGTCCGGTCTTGGCCTAAACATGGACACGCCGGTGTTGACTTCGTGGGGACGTCGTCAACTGCCTTGAAGTGGCGTGATGTGCAGGTGGCGGCCATCTTTGTTTCATTTCCAAGGGGGATTCTGTCAATGGTGATTCAGGATGAGTTCACTTCCTACGGCAGAATGGACGTTCATCAACTGCGTGAATTTCTGATCAATCGGCGGAGAATCACCGGCTGGACACAGGAGGAGCTCTCGGAGCGCTCCGGCGTCAGCGTCCGGACGATCCGCAATCTCGAAACCGGCTCCAACACCAATCCACGGCGGACTTCCGTGGAATTGCTGCTCAGCGCCCTCGGCGCGGCGCCCGCGGAAACCGCATCGTGGGGTGGCGTCAACTGGCCTCTGATACCCGAACAGCGCTCGGAGACGCACCGCGACCGCACGGCGAGGCCGTCACCCTGGCACGGGCCCCGGCCGCTCGGCGATCCGCTGGTGGGACGCCAGGCCGACATGCGGCACATCCTGGCCGCCGCGCAGCGCAGCAGGCTGATCGTGCTCACCGGACCCGGAGGCGTGGGCAAGACCCGCCTCGCGCTCGCGGTGGCGTCCCGGCTGCGTCCGCTCTTCCCGGACGGGGTCGCCGTCGCCGAGCTGCACGACTGCACGCCGGAGCACCTGGACCCGGCGCGTGCGCAGGCCGAACTGGCGCGTATCACGGGGAAACTGACCGGCGAGCCGGTCGGACCCGGGCGGCGCCTGCTGGTCCTGGACGCGGCCGAGCGCGTGGTCCGGCAGACCGCCCGTCTCGCGCGGCAGCTGCTCGACCAGCACCCCGGGCTGCATCTGCTCGTCACCTCGCGGCGGGCCCTGGCCGCCGCCGCGGCCGAGAGCTGGGAGGTCGAACCGCTGCGCGTCGACGGCCGGGAGGGGCGCGACGCGCCGCCGCCCAGCGCGGTGGAACTGCTGCTCCGCCGCGTCCAGGCCTGCCTGCCGACGCTGGACCTCGCCCAGCACCTGCCGCAGGTCACCGCGCTGTGCCGGCTCCTCGACGGGGTACCGCTGGCCATCGAGATCGCCGCCCAGCGCCTCAGATCGCTGCCGCTGACCTCGTTACTGCGCGAGGAGACCTTGTTCCAGCTGCTCGACCAGGTCGACGCCAGCGGACTCAGCGCGCACCGCACTCTGTCCGACAGCGTGCGCTGGAGCTACGACCTGCTGCCCCGGCCGCACCGGGCACTCCTGCACGACCTGGTCACCCTGCCCGACGGCTTCTCCCTGGACGACGTCCTCGCAAGCCGGCCCGGCCGTGACCGTGAGATGACACGCGTTGCCCACCTGCTCGCCGAACTCGCCGATGCCTCCTTGGTGCAGACGAACCGTCAGGGCAGATACGAGTACCGCGTCCACGCCCTCGTCCGCCATGTCGTGGCGCACACGGGGCGCTCCGGCGACACCGAACACTCCCCGGCATCCGACGTGGACGGTGTCCGGACCGTCCACACGACGAGGGCCGGTCACCCGGCGGCCTGACGGCTCCGGCCGGGCGGAACGTTCCGCCCGGCCGGAGCCGGCGCACGCCTCACGCCAGGCGGCAGGCGGCCTTGACGGCCTGGAGCGAGAAGTGCTCCGGACCGTCGAGGCACGCGAGCATCAGCTCTTCCAGTCGCGGCAGCAGCGACTCGTCCAGGTCCGCACCCGGCTGGAGACGGGACAGCAGCCGCTGAAGGGCCAGGATCACCCAGGCGGTGCCGACGGGCGCGGTGCGCTCCTCCTCGAAGGAGTACAGCCACGTGTAGAGGCAGGAGGCGGCCGCATGGTGGAGACAGTGCTCCACGGCGACGTCCTGGGCTTCGGCCGTGGCCGCGTCGAGCTCACCCGTGGCGATCAGGGTGTAGAACGCCTTGCGGCGCGTGGACAGTTCATCGAGGACCTTGGTGAGCGCGACCGCCTCGGCGGTCGGCAGCTCCCGCTCGGCGATCAGCCGGGCTCGGGCCACGGCGGGTTCCCAACCCCGGGTGATCTCGTCCTCGCTGGCGTTGGTCAGCCGCAGCGCGCGGCCGGAGGGCTGCCACAAGGGCGCCTCTTCGGACCAGTCGAAGAGGGCGCGCAGGATCGTGTTGCCCTCGCGCGCCGGCCGGTCGGCGACCCGGGCCACCGCGGGCAGTTGCGAGGCGATGCTGTGCAGATTGACGTGCGTGGTGCCCTCGAAGATGCTCGCGATCGCATGGTCGCGCTGGAGCTTCTGGAAGACGCCCGAGGCCACGCCCTCCCGCAGATAGCTGCGCGCCCCCAGCACCCGCGCCGCCTCGGCCACCACCTCTTCGCCGATGGTCGGCACGAGGTACTTGACCACGGACGACCACAGGCTGAGGCGGGAGGGGGCCACGGACAGCGAGCGCGTCACCGGGACCGCGGTGCACTCGGCGATCAGCAGGTCCAGATGGGCCTGGACCAAGTGCCGCCGGATGACCGGGATGTGATAGATCTCCCGGCCGTAGAGCACCCGCTCCCGGGCGTGCCGGAGCGCGATCCGCAGCACCGAGTCCATGGTGCCCACCGAGAGCGCGCCGATCGCCGTACGCGTGATCTGCAGGACCTGGAGGATGCCGGGCAGGCCCCCGCCGGGCCGGCCGAGCAGAGCTCCGTCCGGCACGTGCGTCCCGCGGAACGTGATCCCGCTGAGGTCGTGGCCGCGCAGGCCCACGGTGCGGACGAACGGGTGGTTGTCCCACGTCGACTCGTCCAGCCGGGACTTGTCGAGCAGCAGCAGCGACGAGCCGACGCCCGGCACGTTCGCGTACACCGTGAGGAACCGGCCCCGGGTGGCGTTGCCGACCGGCCACTTCTCGCCGGTGAGGACGTAGCCGTCGCCGTCCGGCACCGCGACCGTCTCGTTCGTCCCGAGGTCGCTGCCGTGGTCCGGCTCGGACACCGCGAAGCACGCGAGGTCCCCGCCGAGCATGCCCTCGGCGACCCGGGAACGCTGTGCCTCGTCGCCCCACAGCCACACCGGGTTGACGCCGAGCAGGGCCGAGCCGAACATCACCGACACGGTCAGATTCCGGCGTGCGAGGACCCGGGTCAGCAGGAACAGCTGCTCCAGGTTCCGCAGGCCACCGCCGAACGCCTCCGGCACGAGGTAGCGGGAGAACCCCCATGAGCGCAGCAGGCCCACCGCACCCGGCGGCAGTGAGCCGTTCTCCTCATGCTCGACGATCTCCGCGAAGCTGAACGGACCGCTCCCGGTGGCCGGATCGCCGAGCATGCTCTCCAGCTCGGCGGCCAGCGCGTAGGAGGGGCGGTCGAAGGCGCGGCCGGTCATGCCGCGGATTCGTCGAGGCCGTAGCGGCCGAAGAGGAGTGTGACCTCGTCCTCGGCGGGCAGCTGCGCGCGGCCGGCTGCCACCTCGGTGCCCACGAAGTCGATCACGTCGCGGACGCGCTCCAGCTTCATGGCCTCCTCGGGGGTCAGCGACCGCAGGCCGTACAGGTCCTCCAGGTTGTAGCCGAGTTCGGCGAGGACGAGGGAGTGGAAGCCGAGGTCGCCGATGAGGCGGTGGTCCGGCTGTGCCACGTCCGGCTTGCGCGGAGCGATCAGCCGGACCATCTCGAGGACCACGGGAGCGACGGCTTCGGTGGCGCTTACGGCGGGGGTCTGAGTCATGGCGCCGACGCTAGGCCCGGCCGTGCGGTGGTCCCAGGTAACGGGCCCGGCAAGCTCTCGGCAACTCGCCCCGGCCGGAAGGTGCTGCTTCCGCCGAAACTGCCGCCGCGCTGCCTGGCCGCCACAGGGCCGCGGCGGTAACGCTGTTCGCCATGACTGCACCAGACCCCGTGACCCCGGCCGCCCGGTGGATCAATGCCCGGTACGCCGTCGGACAGCCGCGCCTGAGGATGCTGTGCCTGCCACACGCCGGAGGCAGCTCCGCGGCCTTCAGCGGCTGGCGGCCGTATCTGCCGGAAGGAGTCGAACTGGCCCCGCTGGAGCTGCCGGGCCGTGGCTCCCGCATCGACGAGCCGGTGCCTGGTGCCCTGGAGCCGCTGGTCGAGGCGCTGCTCGACGGCATACGCGGCGAACTGACGTTGCCGTACGTGCTGTTCGGGCACAGCTTCGGCGCGGTCGTCGCGTACGAGCTGACCCGGCGCATCGAGCGGGAGGACGGCCTGCAGGCGCCGGTCGCGCTGCTGGTGTCGGGCTCCCGCGCACCGCACGTGCCGCTCGGCCGGGAGCCGCTGACGGGCAGCGACGACACACGACTCGTCGCCTGGCTGCGGGGGAGTGGGGGGCTGCCCGAACAGCTCCTGGAATTCCCGGACTTCCTGCGGGACCTGCTGCACGCCGTACGGGCGGACCTGGAGATCGCGGAACGCTATCTGCTCGACCGGCCGGCGCCCGTGCGCTGCCCGGTCGTCGCGTTCGCCGGGGCCGACGACGAGGTGTCCACCCCGGCGCAGGTCGAACCCTGGGGCGCCTACACGTCGGCGCCGCCCCGGATGCGCGTGGTGCCCGGCGGGCACTCCTACCCGCAGTCACACCCGGAGGCGACGCTGACGGCCGTGGTGGCGGAGCTCCGCCGGCTCGGACTACTCGGCGCGCAACGTGACCGGCAGGGCTGACAGGCCGCTGAGGAAGTTGGAGTAGACGTACCGCGGCTCCCCGGCCGGCTCCGCCACGGCGACCAGGTCCCGCAGGCTCTCCAGCAGGGCGGTCAGCTCGGCGCGGGCCAGAAACGCACCGAGGCAGAAGTGCGGCCCGTGCGCGAACGACAGGTGCTTGTTGGGCGTGCGGGACAGGTCGAACTCGTCCGGACTGTCGAAGACCCGCTCGTCCCGGTTGGCCGAGACCATCCAGGTCGTGACGATGTCGCCCGCTTCGACGAACCGGTCGCCGAGCAGCACGTCCTGCGTCGCGGTACGCCCGCTGTGCAGGGCCGGGGTCGTCCAGCGCAGCACCTCCTCCACCGCCGGGGCGGTGGCCGCCGCGCCGGACTTGAGGGCCCGCCACTGCTCCGGCCGCTCCATCAGGGCGTGCAGCCCGCCCACCATGGCGAAGCGGGTCGTCTCGTGGCCGCCCATGATGATGCTGTAACAGTTGAAGACGATCTCCTCGTGCGTCAGCGGGCGCCCGTCGATCTCCCGCGTGACCAGGAGGCTGACCACATCGTCGTACGGCTTCCTGCGGCGCTCGGCGGCCAGCTCCGAGAAGTACAGCAGCAGGCCGTTGCGTGACGACCAGGTCGCCTCCTCGGTGGGCACGCCGTCCGCGGACGACAGGGCCGACGAGGTGAGGGAGATGATGTGCTGCCGGTCGGCGGCCGGCACGCCCAGCAGGTCGCAGATCGCGGCGAGCGGAATGTGCGCGGCGACGTCGGCGGCGAAGTCCACCGTGCCCCGCTCCACCGCCTCCTCGACCAGCCGCCGCGTGCCGCGCCGCACGCTGTCCACCACGACGTCCAGCGACCGCGGCGAGAACGGCTTGAGCAGCGCGCTGCGCAGCGCCTTGTGCGGGCCGCCGTCGGTGACGGCCAGCATCTTCCCGGCCGCGGAGTCGCCGCCGGCGAGCAGGGTGTCGAGCACATTGCCCCGCTCGGAGGTGAAGGTCTCGTTGTCGCTCAGCACCGACACCACGTCGGCGTAGCCGCTCACCACCCAGAACCCGGGGCCGCTCGGTCCCTCCGGCTGCCAGTGCACGGGGGCCTCGGTGCGCAGCCGGCGCCACAGCGCCCCCAGGTCGTGGCGGGCGTGCAGCAGCGGATCGGCGAGATCCACCTCGTCGAGCGGGCCCGGGGCGAGTGCGGGGCGGGTCGTCATGGTCGTAGTCCTCGAACTCGGTTGAATGGCAAGGGCGTTGGCGTGTGTCAGCGCAGGGGCTCGGTCGGGCCGGGGAAGAACGCCGTGGTGGCACCGGCGGTCTCCGCGCCGTCCACGGTGAACTGCTGGCCGGACACGAAGGACGCCTGCGGCGAGGCCAGGAAGTGGAACACGTCGGCGATCTCCTCGGGCGAGGCGTGCCGCCGGGCCGGGATGCGCGCGTTGACCTCGTCGAGCATGGCGTCGGTGTACTCGGCGCGCTGCATCGGCGTCAGCACCGCGCCCGGTGCCACGCATGCCGTGCGGATGAGCGGGGCCAGCTCCACGGCGAAGGTCTGGCACAGCGACGCCACACCCGCCTTGCTCGCGTTGTAGTCGGCGTACAGCGGATAGCCGCGGGAGCCGTTGACCGAGGCCGTGGCCAGCAGCACGCCCGTGCCCGCGCGCAGCATGTGCGGGACGGCGTGCCGCCACAGCGCGAGGACGCCCATGAGGTTGACGTCGAGGGTACGGCGAGCCTCGGCCTCGGTGATCTCCATGATGCCGTGCCGGACGCTGATGCCGGCGTTGGCGACGACCACGTCCAGGCGGCCCCGCTCGGCGGCCACCCGGTCGACGGCTTCGCGCACGCCGTCCCAGTCGGAGACGTCCAGCTTGATCCAGTGGACCTCGCCGCCGCCTTCGCGGGGCCCCGTCACCGTGTCCGGCGCGGGGGGCTGCACGTCGAGGTTGACGACGTGGTCGCCGGAGCGCGCGAAGCGCTCGGCGGTGGCGTGCCCGATTCCGCTGGACGCGCCGGACACGATGACGGTGCGCATGGTGATGCTGCCTTTCGCGTACGGGATGTCGGCCTGGTCAGACGATGACGCGCGGGTTGTCGAGGGCGTAGCCGCTGAAGTTGCGGCGCAGGTTGCGGCTGACGGTGAGCTTCTTCAGCCAGCGGTCGGTGCCGTCGTAGCGGGCGGTGAAGGGTCTGCGGCCGTGCACCGCACGGTAGTTGTCGACGATCAGCAGCGAGCCGGGTCCCACCGCGATGTCCTGCTGGACGCGGTGCAGCTCGGCCATGAGCCGGTCGAGCGCGGCCTCGGCCTCGGCGTCGCCGGGCAGCGCGTCCATGAACGGCCGGTCGATGCGCAGATAGGGGCTCAGCCGGTCGCCGGACAGCACCGCGGTGGGGACCGGGTGCTCGGCCATCTCCCGCAGCCTCGGCAACGCCGGATGGCCGGAGGCATAGGTCTCCAGCTGCCGGATGTGCTCGGTGTCCGGGCGGATGTGGAAGCGTTCCTCGGCGAGCACCGCGCGGTCGCGGTCGCCGAGCCGGGTGTCGCGCACGGACGCGACGATCGTCGGCACCGCGTCGGGGTTGCGCAGCCCGAACAGGAGCAGATAGTCGCAGCGGTTGGGGTGGAAGCCGTCCTCGGTGTGGAACTCCAGCAGAGCCTCGCTGCCGTGGCCGCTCTGGCGGTCCTCGTCGCCCCGGATCGGCAGGATGTTCTGGATGATCCGCCCCTCCTGGAGTGTCACCCAGCCGAACGGGTCCCCGAGCACCAGGCCGCACAGCGCCAGCCACAGTTCCTGCTCGCGGGCCGTCTCGCTGTGGATCGCCTGACGCCAGTGGCCGGGCGTCGGCCCGAGCCGCGCATCGTCCACCGGGAAGCCGTGCACCAGGCAGGCCGCGTTCCGCTCGCTCCTGCGGTACGTCAGCAGGAACGTGCGCAGCCCGGCGGGCAGCAGCTCCTCGGCGGCCAGGGCGCGGTCGTAGAACTCGGGCAGACCGGGCGCCCCGTGGACCTCGCTCAGTTTGGTCGCGGCGGTGCGCAGCTCGGCGACCTCGTCGGAGTCGAGGTGGTACTCGACGGGGGTGTCGAGGGAGTCGGCCGCGGCCCGGGGGGACGCGTCGACAGTCGGATGGGTGGTTGCCATGTGGTGTGTCCTCACCGGGTCGTGACCGCTCGGGTCGTCCGTCGTTCGGTCCTGTGCGGCCCGCGCCTCATCGGGTGCGGCCGGACCGCGTGGTGGTGCGCACTGGACCGGCCGAGCAGGGTCCCGGCCGATGGTGCGGTCCAGTGGTCGTACGGGTGGTGCCGCGCGGTGGCGCATCGGCCACCGGGTGGGAGGCGGCTAGCGCCAGTCCTCTGCGAACCGGTCCAGCTCGGCCTCGTCCAGCTGGATCAGTGGCTCATCGGGCTCTGTCTCAGCGGCGGTGGCGGGGGAGAGCTCCTTGACCGCAGCCGCGAGCGCCGCCACGGTCTTGTGCGTGAACACGTCCCGCGGGGCCACGTCGAGACCGTTCTCGCGGGCCAGCGTGACCAGCTTGATCGAGACGATCGAGTCGCCGCCCAGGTCGAAGAAGCTGTCGTCGATGCCGACCTGCTCCGCCCCGAGCGCCTGCGCGAACAGCGCACACAGCTGCTCCTCACGCGGGGTGCGCGGCGCCCGGCTCTCGCTCGCCGCGGAGAAGTCCGGCGCGGGCAGGGCACCCGGGTCCAGCTTGCCGCTCGGGGTGAGCGGCAGCCGGTCCAGCACGACCACCGCCGCGGGCACCATGTGGTCGGGCAGCACGTCGGCGACCCGCTGCCTCAGCGCCGCGGGCTCGGGCCGGAAATCAGCGACGCCGGCCGCGTACGCCACGAGCTGCCTGCGGCCCGGCTGGTCCTCGCGGACGATCACCACGGCCTGCGCGACCGTCGGATCCCCGGCGAGCACCGCCTCGATCTCGCCGGGCTCGATGCGGAAACCGCGCACCTTGACCTGCTGGTCCGCCCGGCCCAGGTACTCCAGCGAGCCGTCCGCGGTACGGCGGGCCAGGTCGCCGGTGCGGTACATGCGCGCCCCGGGCGGACCGAACGGGTCGGCCACGAAGCGTTCCGCGGTCAGGGTCGGCCGGCGGAGATAGCCCCGCGCGAGTCCGTCCCCGGCGAGGTACAGCTCGCCCGGTGCGCCGGCCGGAACCGGCCGCAGCGCGCCGTCGAGCAGGTAGACGCGGGTGCCGACGACCGCATCGCCGAGCGGCGGCCGGACGCGGCCCTGAAGCGGGCGGCTCATCGTGGCCATGACGGTGGCCTCGGTGGGGCCGTAGGCGTTGACCATGCGGCGGCCCACGGACCAGCGTTCCACCAAGTCGGGCGGGCACGCCTCGGCGCCGACGACCAGCGTGACACCGGGCGGCAGCCCGTCCTCGGGCATCACGGCCAGCGACGACGGCGGCAGCAGCAGCGCGGTCACCTTGTGCCGCGCCACCGTGGCCGCGAGCGCCGGACCCGGCAGCAACTCGTCCGCGGGCGCGGTGACCGCACCCGCCCCGGTCAGCAGCGCGGTCGCCAGCTCCCACACGGAGGCGTCGAAGCTGGGCGAGGCGAACAGCAGCACCCGCTCGTCCGCGCGCAGGTCGAGACCGGCACGCTGCTGCGCGACCAGGGCCGCGATGCCCCGGTGCGGCACCAGCACGCCCTTGGGGCGGCCGGTCGACCCGGAGGTGTAGATCAGGTACGCGCTGTTGCCGGGCCGCAGCGGCGCCACCCGGTCGGCGTCGGTCAGGTCCGTGCCGGAGTACTCGCTCGTGCTCTCCGTGTCCAGGCACAGGGTGCGCCCGGCTCCCGCCTCGGCGAGCAGCCCAGCCGCCCTGCTCGTGGTCAGGACGAGGGCAGGGCGCGCGTCGCCCACGATGTGCTTCAGCCGCTCCAGCGGGTAGCCGAGGTCCAGCGGCAGATAGGCGGCACCGGCCTTGAGTACGGCGAGGACCGCGAGCACGGACCGTCCCGACTTGGGCAGCGCCACCCCGACGACGTCCTCGGGGCCGACGCCCCGTGCGACCAGCGCCCGGGCCAACCGGTTGGCCTCCGCGTCGAGTTCGCCGTACGTCGTCTCCAGCCCGCCGTCGTACACGGCGACGGCGTCGGGCCGCACCCGGACCTGCTCCGCGAAGAGCGCGGGGAAGGTGCTCGGCGGCTCTGGCGCCGGGCCGTGGACGGCGGCCCGTAGCCGCTCGTGCTCCACGTCCGTGAGCAGGTCGAGCCGGCCGAGGGGCGCGGAGGGGGCGGTCAGGAAGCCGTCGAGGACCCGGCGGACCCGGGTGAGCAGGGCCGCGCTCTCCTCCTCGGTGAACAGGTCGGCGCGGTAACTGAGTTCGAGACTCAGCTGCTCGCCAGGCACCACGACCAGGTTGAGCGGATAGTGCGAGGCGCCGGGCACGGGCTCGTCGTCCACGGACATCGTCAGGTCCGGCACCTGCTCCTGGACGGCCGCCCCGTCGAACGGCGTACTGGCGAAGTCGAGGACGGTGTCGAAGAGTTCGCCGACGCCGAGAGACCGCTGCACCTCCGTCAGGCCGATGTGCTGGTAGGGGCGCAGCCCGGCCTGCTGTTCCTGCAGGTCCGTCAGGAGCGCGTCGAGCGGCCGGGCCGGATCGAGCCGTACCCGGACCGGGACGGTGTTCATCAGCAGGCCGACGATGTTCCCGGAGTCCGGCAGTTCGGGCGGGCGGGCGGCGGTGGTCGCGCCGAAGGCGACGTCGTCGCGGCCGAGGAACTGACCCAGCACCACCGCCCAGGCGCCCTGCAGCAGGGTGTTGAGAGTCAGGCCCGCCGCGCGTGCGGCGGCGGCCAGCTCGGCGGTGCGCTCGGCGTCGAGGGCCCGGGTCACCAGGTGCGGCACGGTCGCCGCGGCGGCCTCCGCGTCGGGGGCGACCAGCGTCGGTTCGTCGAAGCCGGCCAGCGCGTCGGTCCAGGCCCGCGCCGCGGCCTCGGCGTCCTGCCCGTCGAGCCAGCGCAGGAAGTCGGTGAACTGTGCGGGGGCGGCGGCCGGGGCGGTGCCCCTGTCGGCGTAGCAGGCGAACAGGTCACGGAAGAACAGGGGGAGCGACCAGCCGTCGAGCAGGGCGTGGTGGTGCGAGACGACGAGCAGATGGTCGTCGTCCGCGAGCCGGGCCAGCGTGACCCGCAGCAGCGGCGGCTCGGCGAGGTCGAAGCGCTGCACCCGCTCGTCGGCCAGCAACTCGGCGATCCGGTCGTGGCGTTCGTCCTCGCCGAGGTGTGAGAGGTCCACCTCCCGCCAGGGCACGCGCACGTCCTCGTGCACGACCTGGACCAGCCGCCCCGAGCCCAGCAGCGTGAACGACATGCGCAGCGCGGTGTGCCGGGCCAGGACCGCATCGAACGCCGCGCGCAGCCCGGCGGGGGAGAGGCGGCCGGCGAGACGCACGGGCGCTTGGGCCGTGTAGACGTCGACGCCGTCCGCGGCCAGCATGGCGTGGAAGTGCATGCCCTGCTGAAGCGGCGTCGGCGGCAGCACCTCGGTGAACGGCCGTCCCAGGGAGTCGAGTTCGGCCCGCTCGGCGTCGGTGAGGGTGAGCAGCGGTCGGGTCGGCGCGGTGGCCTCCGGTGCCTTCTGCTCGGCGTCCCGGGCGGCCTCGGCGAGCCGGGCGATGGTCTTGTGGACGAAGACGTCCCGGGCGCCCACGGCGAGCCCGGCGCGGTGGGCGCGGGCCGCGAGCTGCATGGCGATGATGGAGTCGCCGCCGAGGTCGAAGAAGCTGTCGTCCACGCCGATCCGCTCCCGGCCGAGGACATCGGTGAACACCTCGTGCAGGATGCGCTCCCGCTGGGAGGAGGGCGCGCGGTAGGCGCTCGAGGCCTCGAACCGGGGGGCGGGCAGCGCCTTGCGGTCCACCTTGCCGTTGGGCGTGAGCGGAAAGGCGTCGACCGCCATCACCAGCGCGGGGACCATGTACGCCGGGAGCCGCTCGGCGACGGACGTCCGCAGGGCGTCGGGCCGCACCTCGGCGCCGGGCGCGGCCCGTACATAGCCCACGACGCGCTGCACACCCTTGGCGTCCGCGGACACCGCCGCCACCGCCTGGGCCACCGACTCATCCGCCGCGAGCGCGGCCTCGATCTCGCCGAGTTCGATGCGGTGGCCGCGGATCTTCACTTGGAAATCCGACCGCCCGCGGTACTCCACCACGCCGCCCGGCCGACGGCACCCCAGGTCGCCGGTGCGGTACATGCGCGCACCCGGCGGGCCGAACACGTCGGCCACGAACCGCTCCGCGGTCGGCCCCGGGCGGCCCAGATAGCCGCGGGCGACGCCGTCACCGGCGATGTACAGCTCGCCGACCACACCGTCCGGCACCGGCCGCAGGAACGCGTCGAGCAGGTACACGCGCGTGTTGTCGGCGGGGGTGCCGATCGCGGGACCCGCCTCGGTGCCGCCGTGCCAGAGCATGGCGTCGACCGTGCACTCGGCCGGGCCGTAGAGGTTGTAGACCGAAAGGCCCGCTACACCGTGGAGTTGCGTCCACAGGTCGGCACCGACCTCCTCTCCGCCGAGCGCGAGGACACTCACCCGGTGCCGCCCCCCGGCGTGGTCGAACAGGCCTGCCGCGAGCATCTGCCGGGCGACCGACGGCGTGGTGTCGACGACGTCGATGGCCGCGTCGGTCGCGTGCGCGACCAGTGCGAGGGCGTCCTTGCGGACGGTGTCGTCGACGAGGTGCAGTTCGTGCCCGGCGACCATCCACAGCAGCTGGCTCCACGAGGCGTCGAAGCCCAGGGAGTTGGTGAGGGCCGCACGCAGCGGACGCCCGCCTGCGCGCTCGCGCTCCGGCTCGAAGAAGTTCGCCCGGTGGCTGTGGAACATGTTGACCAGATTGCGGTGCTCGACCGCGACGCCCTTGGGGCGGCCGGTCGAGCCGGACGTGTAGATCACGTAGGCCAGGTGGCCCGGCAGCAGCGCGGCCGGCCGGTCGGCGTCCGTCAGGTCCGAGGCGTCCTCGGGCAGGACCGCCGAGTCCAGCCGCAGCGTCCGGCCGGGTATCCCGTGATCCGTCGCCGCGGTGGTCAGGACCAGGGCCGGCCCGGCCTCCGCGCAGATCGCCGCGATCCGTTCGGCCGGGTACTCGGTGTCGATCGGCAGGTAACCGGCACCCGCCTTGAGCACCGCCAGGATCGCCACCACCGCGTCCGTGGTACGGGGCAGCGCCACGCCGACCAGCCCGCCCGGCCCCGTGCCCTCGGCGACCAGCAGCCGGGCGAGCCGGTTGGCCTCGGCGTTCAGCCGCGCGAAGGTCAGGCCGGTGGTGCCGTCGGTCACGGCCACCGCGTCCGGTGTCGCCCGGACCTGCGCCTCGAAGACCTCCGGCAGCGTCTGCCCCGGGTGCGCCACGATGCGGCCGCCGGCGACCCGCACGATCTCCTGCCGCTCGGCGGGGAAGCACACCGGCAGCTGCCCCGCGGGGAGCTCGGGCCGCTCGGCGATGTCCCGCAGCAGCCCGCACAGCCGCCGCAGTACGTCCGCCGCGGCGTCGGCGGAGTACACGTCCGCACGGTGGTTGAGCTCGAAGCGGAGCCGTTCGCCGGGGTGGACGGCGAGACTCAGCGGGTAGTGGGTGCCCTCGAAGGCCTCGGCGTCGTCGTCGGCGATGTCGCGCAGGAGACCGACGGACAGCCCGGGGACCTCGGCACCGCGGACGGCGCTGTCGACCGGGACGTTCTCGAACGCGACGGTGGTGTCGAAGAGTTCCGTGAGGTCCGCCGCGCGGTGGATGTCGGCCAGGCCCAGGTACTCGTGCCGGGTCAGGGCCGTCTGCTCGTGCTGGATACGCGCAAGCAGGTCCGCCACCGGCTCGGCCGGGTCGATCCGCACCCGGGTCGGCACGGTGTTCATCATCAGGCCCACCATGCGCTCGCTGCCCGGCAGCTGGGGCGGACGTCCGGCGACGGTGTTGCCGAACACCACGTCCTGACGGCCCGTCAGTAGGGTGAGCAGCAACGCCCAGGCGCCCTGGACCACCGTGTTGAGGGTGAGTTCGCAGGAGCGCGCGACGGCGGTCAGCCGGGCTGTGTCGGCCTCGGACAGTTCCGCGACCGCGCGCTGCTGGCCTCGGTCGGAGGGGCCCGTGGCCGCGCCGCCCGCCACCAGCGTCGGACCGTCGAGTCCGGCCAGCGCGGACCGCCAGGCCCGCTCGGCCTCGCCGCGGTCCTGGGCCGCCAGCCAGCCGAGGTAGTCCCCGAACGGCGCCGCGGGCTCCAGCCGGTCGGCCGAGCCACCGTCCCGGTAGATGCGGAACAGGTCGGCGAGGAGCAGTGGCAGCGACCAGCCGTCCAGCAGGATGTGGTGGTTGGTGAGCACCAGTACGTGCCGTTCGGGCGCGAGCCGCACCAGGGTGAAGTGCAGCAGCGGCGGCTTCGCCATGTCCCAGCGTCGTGCGCGGTCGTCGGCGAGCAGCCGAGCGAGCCGCGGCCGCTGCTCGTCCGCGCCGAGACCGGAGAAGTCGACCTCCTCCCACGACGGCTCGACGGTCCGGGCGACGGCCTGCACCGCCTCGCCCGAGCGGCGCCGCAGGAACCCGGCCCTGAGGCTCGGGTGCCGGGCGGGCAGCGCGGCGCAGGAGCGGCGCAGCACCTCCACGTCGAGCGCCCCGACGAGCTCCAGCGGAGTCTGCACGGTGTAGAAGTCGACGTGCCGCTCAGCGGCATCTCCCTCGTCCCGCTCGTCGAAGAGGGCGTGGAAGAGAATGCCCTGCTGCAACGGCGTCAGCGGCAGCACCGCTTCCAGGGATGTCTGTCTCACAGTGTTGTCCCCCACTGGGCTTCGAGCTCGTCGAGTTCGTCCGCGTCGAGCCGCACCAGGCTCTCGGCGCGTGGCAGCGCGGACTCCGGGTCGGTGTCCCGGGCCACCTCGGCGAGCCGGGCGATGGTCTTGTGGCCGAAGATGTCCTTGGCGGTGAGGGCCAGACCGGCCTGATGGGCCCGGGCCGCCAGTTGGGTGGCGGTGACGGAGTCCCCGCCGAGGTCGAAGAAGCTGTCGTCGACGCCGATGCGCGGCAGGCCCAGCACATCGGTGAACACCTCGTGCAGCAGCCGCTCCCGCTGTGAGGAGGGGGCCCGGTACGCACTCGCGGCCTCGAACCCGGGCTCGGGCAGCGCCTTGACGTCCACCTTGCCGCCCGGAGTGCGCGGGAAGGCGTCGAGCACGGTCACGGCCGCCGGAACCATGTAGCCCGGCAGCCGCTCCTCGGCGAAGGCGCGCAACGCGATCGGGTCCGGCACTGCCGTGGCTTCCACCGCCGGTACCACGTAGCCCACCAGCAGCCGCGTCCCCGGCCGGACCTCACGCGCGACGACCACGGCCCCGCCGACGCCCGGAGCCCGGGTGAGGACGCCCTCGACCTCGCCGGGCTCGATCCGGAAGCCCCGCACCTTGACCTGGCTGTCGGCGCGGCCCAGGTACGCCAGCTCGCCGTCGGCGGTCCGGCGGGCCAGGTCGCCCGTGCGGTACATGCGTGCGCCGGGCGGGCCGAACGGATCTGCGACGAATCGTTCCGCCGTGGTTCCGGGCCGCCCGAGGTAGCCGCGGGCGAGCCCGTCGCCGCTCAGGTACACCTCGCCCGGGACACCCGGCGGCACCGGCCGCAGCGCGGCGTCCAGCAGCCTGACCCGGGTGCCGGGGACCGCGCGGCCCATCGGCGGGACGAGCCGGCCGGACAGCGGCCCGGTCTGGGTGGCGATGACCGTCGACTCGGTGGGGCCGTACGCGTTGACCATGTGCCGGCCCGTGGACCACCGCGCGACCAGCTCCGGCGAGCACGCCTCGGCGCCGACGACCAGGTTGATGCCTTCGGGCAGGCCGCCTGGCGGCATCGCCGCGAGCGCCGACGGGGCCAGCAGGAGGCAGGTGACGCCCTGTTCGGCCACCAGGTCCGCGAGCGGCTGCCCGGGCGCGAGCCGTTCGGGCGGGGCGACCACCGCGGCGGCGCCGGTGAGCAGTGCCGTGACCAGCTCCCACACCGAGGCGTCGAAGCTGGGCGACGCGAACTGCAGCACCCGCGTGTCCGGCGTCAGCCGCAGCAGGTCCCGCTGGTGCCGCAGCAGCGCGGCGAGGCCCGTGTGCGGGACGACGACCCCCTTGGGACGGCCGGTCGAGCCCGAGGTGTAGATGACGTAGGCCGGGTGCGCGGTCCGCAGCGGCGCCGGGCGCTCGCGGTCGTCGACGTCGGTGTCGGCCTGCCCACCGAGGCCGGACTCCTGGTCCAGGTACAGCCGCGGCACCCCGGGCGCGAGCGTCGGGTCGTCGGTCTCGCGGGTGGTGAGCATCAGCAGCGGCCCGGTGTCGTCGAGCATCCCGGTCAGGCGCGCCCGCGGATAGCCGAGGTCGACCGGCAGGTACGCCGCGCCCGACTTCAGCACCGCGACCACGGCGGTCAGTGCGTCGGCGCCGCGGGGCAGCGCCACGGCCACCAGACGCTCGGGTCCGGCGCCGCGCGCGAGGAGCTCACGGGCCAGACGGTTGGCGCGGGCGTTGAGCCCGGCGTAGTCGAGGGAGTCGGTGGGCGAGAGCACGGCCGGGGCGTGCGGGGTGCGCCGTACCTGCTCCTCGAACAGCTCCGGGAACGTGCGCGGTGTGACGCCCTCGGCGCCCGTTCCGACGGCCAGCACCCGCTCGCGCTCGTCCGGTGCGACGACGTCCAGCCGGGCCAGCGGGAGGTCGCCCGGAGCGGCGAGGAACCGCGCGAGGAATCCGGTGAACCTCCGTTGGTGCGCGGCCAGTTCGTCCGGGCTGTAACGGTCTGGGTTGGCCTCGAAGTCGAGGCGGGCACCCGTGCCCGCGGGCTCCGGGTGGCAGGTGACATTGAGGTCCGTCACCGGCCCGCCGGACAGCGTGGTCAGGGTCGCCTCCCGCCCGGTGAACGCGGTCTCGGAACCCGCCGGCATGACGTTCACCAGCACCCCGTACAACTGCTCGCCGGTGCCGAGGAGCCTGAGGTCGCGCCGGAGTTCGTCGTACGGGTAGCGCTGGTGCGTGAGCAGTTCACCGAGCCGCCGCGCCACCTGGCGGACCAGTTCCAGGCGGCCTTCGGCGGGACGGACGGTCAGGCGCAGGGGCAGCGTGTTCGACAGCATGCCGGGCGTGTTCCGGGAGCGCGCGCCGAGCCGGGCGGTGACCGGTACGCCGATGGCCAGGTCCTCGGCGCCGGTCATACCGTGCAGATACGCGGCGACCGCGGCCAGCAGTGCCACCGTCCACGGCGCCCGGCCCTCGCGGCCGGCCGTGTGCAGGGCCGTCAGCTCGTCGGCCGACAGCTCCGCCTGCGCGCGCAGGGCGCCTGCCGCCGCGCCCGTCGGGATGCCTGGGGCCAGGCTCGCGGTCTCGGGCCGGTCGGCGAAGGTGCGGTTCCAGTACTCCCGGTCCGCGGTGTGGTCCGCGGAGGCGCGGTACTCCGCCTCCTCCGCGAGCAGTTCCCGCAGCGCGCCCAGCGGCTCGCCCGCCGGATCCGTGCCCGTGGCCAGGGCCTCGTAGTGCGTGGCGATCCGGCGCGAGTGCAGCACCGAGCCGAACGCGTCGGACAGGATGTGGTGGCTGCGCTGGTACCACAGGTAGTGGTCGGGCCCCACGCGCATGAGCACGTGGGCGGACAGAGCATCCTTCATCAGGTCCAGCGGTGTGTTCCGGTCGCCGTCCACCAGCGCACGCGCCGTGGCGAACGGGTCCGGCTCACCGGTGAGGTCGAGCTCCTGCCAGGTGGAGCAGCCCGGCGCCAGGGGGCGTTGGAAGACGCCGTCCGGCCGCTCGACGAACTCGATGTCGAAGGTGCCGCTCTCCGCCTCCGACCGGCGGATCGCACGGCGCAGCAGCTCCCCGTCCAGCGCACCCCGGACCTCCATGACGGCCACGGTGTTGTAGGCCGGGCTGCCGGGGTCGAGGCGCTGGGCGTGGAACACCCCGCGCTGTGCGGCGGTCAGCGGAAGCGGGCCGGTGACGGGAAGCAGTTCGGCGTCGGCGTCGCGTGATGTCATCTGGTTCGTAACCGCTCTCGTGGACTTCCGGGGAACTTCCAAGGCCTTGAGTGGACTTCGTGACCGCGCCACGTCGGCCGGGGCCGGCGCGGATCGGGAGCTGGAACCCCGCTCGATGCTGCATGGCCGGTGCGACGGTCACCAGGCAACCGACCGGCAATCGATGTTGCTGGTCGAACTGCCGCCCGCGGGGGGCGAGTTACCGGGCCCCTGCCTGGCCTCGCCCAGGGCGCGCGCGGAGGCTGACACTCATCGGGCGCGGCGCCCGCCCGCGTGCGAGCCGGCCGTGCCGTGGACATCCCGTGACCGCGCGACACACCGGAGGACGAGGACGTTGGCAATCCCCGACCGGGGCCTGCTCGACTGGCTGGACGAGGCGTCCGCCGAGCGTGGCCTGTACTACGCGAACCGCGGCGACGGCTGGGACTTCTGGTCCTACCGCGCACTGAGGGACCTGGTGCTGAGAACCGCTGCCGCACTGCGAGCGAACGGCGTCGAACACGGTGACGTGGTCGCGCTGGTGCAGCGCTCCGGCCCCGGCTTCGTCGCCACGTTCTTCGGCGCGCTGGCCGCCGGAGCGACACCGTGCACCATCGCCCCGCCGTTCGCCTTCCAACGCGCCGACGACTACGAGAAGCACGCCGCCCACCTCTTCAGCACCGTGCGGCCCAGGATCACGGTGTGCGACGACGAGTCGCTGGAGCGGATCCGCAAGATCTGTGCTGCCGTGGACCTCGCGGAGCCGGCCGTCTTCGACGCACTTGTCGCGGACGCGGAGCCGCTTCAGAGCCCGCTGCCGCTGCCCGAGTCCGCGCTGGTGCAGTTCACCTCCGGGTCGAGCGGGTTCTCGCGCGGCGTGCGGATCTCCGCCGAGGCCCTGCGCACCAACCTCACCGGGATGCGCCGCTGGCTCGGCTGCGCACCCGAGTACCCCGCGATCAGCTGGCTGCCGGTCCACCACGACATGGGCCTGGTCGGCTTTCTGCTCAACGTCGTCGTCACCGGCTTCGACGGGCACATGCTCCAGCCGGACGATTTCATCCGCTCGCCGCTGCGCTACCTGCGGCACATCAGCGAGCAGCGCATCGTCATGACGGCCATGCCCAACTTCGGCCTGTCGTACATCCTGCGCCGCGTCAGGCCCGCCGACCTGGAGGGCCTCAGATTCGACTCGATGCGCTGCGTCATCATCGGCGCCGAGCGCATCGACCCGCAGGTGCTGGTCGACTTCCATGACCTGCTCGGCCCGCACGGACTCGACCGCAGCGCCCTGCTGCCCGCGTACGGCAGCGCCGAGGCGACCCTCGCCGTGACCGGGCTCGCCCCCGGGGAGGGCTGGTCGACGCGCGAGCCGGACGACGGCGACGCCGCCTCGCTCGCCGGAACCGCGGTGGTCGGCTGCGGGCGCCCACTGGAGAACCGTACGGTGACCATCCTCTCCGAGGACGGCGAGGAACTGCCGGACGGGCAGGTCGGAGAGGTCGTCGTCAGCGGTGTGTCCATCGCGGACGGATATGTCGGCGACGCCGGCTCCGCCTCCGGCACCAGCGTGGGCGAACGGCTCAAGACCGGCGACGCGGGCTTCGTGCGCGACGGGCAGCTCTTCGTGATCGGCCGGCTCGGCGACGGCCTGAAGGTCAACGGCAAGATGGTGTTCGCCGAGAGCCTGGAGACCCTGCTGCACCAGCGGGGCATCCCCGAGCGCCGGGCAGCCGTGCTGCTCGGCGTCCGCGACGGCGTGCCGACCGGTGTGGCCGTCTTCGCCGGCGTCCAGGACGGCTGGCACCGCATCGCCCACGAGGTGCTGTCGGAGTGGCTGGGCGACGCCGAACTCCTCGCCCTCGAGGTGCCCCGGGGCGGCATCGCCGTCACCTCCAGCGGCAAGCCGCGCCGCCGGGTCATCTGGAAGGCGGTGTGCTCCGGCGGGTTCGCCGAGTCGACGCGCCCGCTCACAGCCGAGGACTGAACCCGCACACACCACTGCCCCGGCGCGCGTACCGGCGCGCCGGGGCAGTACCGCGAACAGAGGGGCTTCAGCGGACCGCGGCCATCGTCTCCTTGCGCACCAGGTTCTCGGCGAGCAGCAGTTCCCGCACCTTCTCCGAGAGCAGGCCCAGCTGCCGCAGCACATGGATGACCTGCTGGAACAGCAGCTGCCGGTAGGTGGCCATCATCGGGTTGGTCCGGGCGAACAGCACGCCCCGGTCGACGTCGAGGTCCATCCGCTCCCACAGCTCGCGCAGCATGAACCGGCGCGACATCAGACGGATCGCCTCCAGCAGGAAGTCCTCACGATCGCGCAGCTCCGCCGAGGTCACGTCCTGGTACATGCCGGTGAGCATGGTGACGCCGAACGCGATGTGCCGGGCCTCGTCACTCGCCACCATCCGGGTGATCTGCCGGATCAGCGGATCGCCGAAGCCGCTGCTCGCCAGCCGCAGCCCGGTGATCGCGAGGCCCTCCATCACGACCTGCATGCCGAGGTAGACGATGTCCCAGCGGGACTCCGACAGCACGTCGTGCAGCAGCGTCCCGAGGCCGGGATTGACCGGGTAGACGACACCCAGCTTCTCGTCCACGTAGCGGGCGAACGCCTCCACGTGCCGCGCCTCGTCGGCGACCTGGGAGGCGGCGTACGTCTTGGCGTCCATGTCGGGCACCGTCTCGACGAGCCGCGCCGTCGTCACCAGGGCGCCCTGCTCACCGTGCAGGAACTGGCTGCACATCCACGCCTGGTACTCCCAGCGGAACTGGGTGAGCAGTTCACGCGGCACCGGACTGCCCTCGCCCACGACGAACGACGCGAGCTTCGCGCCGTTCTCCTCCGTCAGCTCGGCGCCGAACTGCACGTCGTGGTCCCAGTCGATGTCGGTCGTGGCGTTCCACTGGGAGGCCTTGTTCTTCTCGTACAGGCTCCACACACGGCTGTCGCGCTTGCCGTAGTCCCAGTTCAGACAGGCCCGGGTGAGGGTCTCCACCTCCATCAGATCCGCCTTGACGGATTCCAGGGTGAAGAACGTCGGGTCGGCTGCCTCGTCAGGAAGGGCGGTCATCGGGTTTGCGATCCCCTCGGGCACAGGAGCAGGACTGTTGCGCCGATCCTGGCCGCGCGGCACGCCCCGCTCCAGGCAGGCGCTGGGCAACTGGGCGGCAGACCTGTTGCCGGTCGGCGTGCCTGGTCCGGGCGGTGCCGGACTCCCACGATGAACCCCGCGGGCCACCGCCCCGAAGAGCGCCGGCCGACGAAAGGAGCGGGATGCGAACCCATGCCGCCGCACGACCCTCCCACCCCGCGCACACTCCTGCGCGAGGCGTGGACAGTCCGTGGATCGTCGGCCGGGTGACCGCACCCGGCGCCCGCCTGAGGCTGATCTGCCTGCCGCAGGCGGGCGGCAGCGCCGCTTCGTACGCCCCCTGGCGGCTCACTCCGCCACCCGGCGTCGAACTCGCCACGGTGGAACTGCCCGGCCGCGGCGTCCGCAGCGCCGAGCCGCTGCCGGACACCCTCGAAGAGCTCGCCGACGCCGTGCTCGACGGCATCGCCGACGAACTGAGCGGCCCGTACGCCCTGTTCGGGCACAGCTTCGGCGCGCTCCTCGGCTACGAACTCGCCCTGCGCGTCCGCCGGCGCGGTCTGACCCCGCCCGCCGCGCTGTTCGTCTCCGCGTCCCGGGCCCCGCACACCCCGGTGCTCAAGCGGGTCTCGCACCTCGACGACCGGGGCCTGCTCGACTGGCTCGAGGGCTTCGGCGGCTTCCCGCCCGGCCTGCGGGGCTACCCGGCGTACCTGCGCTACGCCCTGCGCACGGTCCGCCGCGACCTGGCGCTGGCCGAGGCGTACGTCAGTGCGGACCCGGTGTCGCCGGGCTGTCCGCTGCATGTGCTCGGCGGCGCGGACGATTCGCTGGTGAGCCGGGACCGGCTGGAGCGCTGGAGCGAGTGCGCCTCGGACGGTTTCACGCTGCGGCTGCTGCCCGGTGGGCACGACCACCTGTTCACCGGGGCGGAGCGGACGCTCGGCGCGGTCGCGGACGCACTGGGGCTGTTCGGCACGGCGGCCGACGGCCGGGTCGCGCATCACGGGCCGGGTGAACCGGGCCCCTTCCCCAGGGAGTTGTGAGGATTGAAGGACCTGAACGGCATCATCGTGATCGAGGCGGACGGCGCCGAGCTGGGAACGTTCGTGCACCGGCACGCCCCGGCCCTGAACGAGGCCGTCGCCACCGCCGGGGCCGTGCTCGTCACCGGCGCCGAGGCCGAGGGCGTCGGCGGCTTCCAGGGGGCCCTGGACGCACTGGGGTTCCGGCCGCTCGCGTACACCGAACGCTCCACGCCGCGCAGCGAGGTCGGCGACGGGGTGTTCACCTCCACGGAGTACCCGGCCCGCGAGGTGATCCCGCAGCACTGCGAGTCCTCGTACGCCGGCGCCTGGCCCGGACGCCTGGCCTTCTACTGCGCCACCCCCGCCCGGACCGGCGGCGCCACGCCGATCACGGACGTCGCGCGGGTCCTGCAGGAGATCCCCGCCGAGGTGGTCGACGCCGTGGGGACGCGGGGCCTGCGCTACGTACGGAACTACGGCAGCGGCGTCGGCCTCGACTGGCGCGAGGCGTTCCAGACCGACAGCCGCGAGGAGGTGGAGGCCTTCTGCGTGGCCGGCGGCCTTCAGTGGCAGTGGCTGGACGACGACCGCCTGCGTACGGTCCGCAATGCCCCCGCCACCGCCGTGCACCCCCGGACGGGCAGGCGGATCTGGTTCAACCACCTTGTGCTGTTCCACCAGTCCTCGCTGCCCGGCACCCTGCGCACCGACCTGGTCGGACTGCTCGGCGAGGACGCGCTGCCCAACGACGTGCTGTTCGGCGACGGTTCGCCGATCCCCGACGACATGGTCGCCGCCGTCCGCTCGGCGTTCGAGCGGCATGCGGTGCGCTTCGACTGGCGGCGCCACGACCTGATGATGATCGACAACATGCGCTGGTCGCACGGCCGGGAGGCGTTCACCGGGGAACGCCGCGTGCTGGTGTCCATGTCGGACCTGATCAGCCGGGCAGACCTCGCCACCGCACCGGCCGGACGCCAGTCGTCGTACGCGCCGCTGACCGCCTCCGGGAAGACCTCACAGTGAAGACCGCACACGAGCCGAAGAACACCGGGACGCAGAACACCGGGACACCGCGTGAGGGCACCGAGTCGCCCATCGAGGCCGTGCTGCCTCTCACCCCGCTTCAGGAGGGCATGCTCTTCCACGCCCTGTACGACCCGGAGGCCACGGACGTCTACACCATCCAGGCCCCGTTCGAACTGCGCGGCGACGTCAGGGCCGAGGCGCTGCGGGCGGCCTGCGCCGCCACCCTCGCGCGGCACACCGTGCTGCGGGCGGGCTTTCGCGAGCGCGCGAACGGGCAGCCGGTGCAGCTGATCCGCCGCACGGTGGCCACGCCGTGGACGGAACTCGACCTCTCGGCCGAGGACGAGTCCGGACGACGGAAGAAGTTGCTGGGCTTCCTGGAGGAGGAGCGGCAGCGCCGCTTCGACATGGCGGCCCCACCGCTGATGCGGTTCGCGCTGGTCCGCCTTGCCGAGGACCACTACGCCTTTGTGCTGACGTACCATCACATCCTGCTGGACGGCTGGTCGTTGCCGCTCGTGCTGGAGGACCTGTTCACGCTCTACCACCGCGACACGGGTGGCGAGTTGCCCGCAGGCACCCCCTTCACGGACTATCTGCGCTGGCTCTCCCGCCAGGACCGGTCCGCAGCCGAGGCGGCCTGGCGGAAGGCGCTGGAGGGCCTGACCGAGCCGACGCTCGTCGCCCCCGGCGCGCCGCAGGCCGGTGACGAGGCGATGCCCGCACTCACGTACGTCACGCTGCCCGAGGACACCAGCGCGGCGCTGACGGAGACCGCCCGCGCGCACGGGCTCACGCTCAACTCCGTGGTCCAGGGCGTCTGGGCGTTGCTGCTGTCGGTGCTCACCGGCCGGGACGACGTGGTGTTCGGGCAGACCGTGCACGGCCGCCCGGCGGACCTGCCGGGCGCCGGCTCGGTGGTGGGTCTGCTGATGAACGGTGTTCCGGTCCGGGTGCGGGTCGACCCTGCCGAGACGCTGGCTGCCCTCTTCGCACGCGTCCAGGACGAGCAGCTCGCCCTCGCTCCGCACCACCATCTGGGGTTGGCCGAGGTGCGGCGCCTGGCCGGCCTCGATACGCTTTTCGACACCTCCACCGGCTTCGGTGACGCGCCCCTCGGCTGGGACGCCCTGCGGGACGCCGTGCCCGGCCTGCGGATCGTCCCGCTCGCCGAGGCGGACGACGCGGCCGCGACCGGCCTGCAGGAGATCACGGGAGCCACCCACTATCCGCTCAGCGTCGTCGCCGTCGCCGGGCTCCGGCTGCGCCTCAACCTCAGCTACCGCAGGGACCTGTTCGACGACACGCGCCTGGAGCTGATCTGCTCCCGCCTGCGTCTGCTGCTCGACACCTTCGCGCACGCCCCCGAGACCCCCGTGGCGCACCTGAACCTGCTCACCGACGACGAGCGCGAGCGGGTGCTCGGGGAGTGGGGCCGCGGCTCCGGCGACCTGCCCGAACCGGCCACGCTCACCCGGCGGTTCGAGGACCAGGTGCGCGCCACCCCCGACGCTCCGGCCGTCGCCGACGCGCACCGTACGCTGACCTACCGCGAACTCGACGAAGCCGCAGGCCGGTTGTCCCAGCTCCTCGTCGAGCGGGGCGTCACGCCGGGTGACCTGGTCGCCGTGGCGCTCCCTCGCGGTTCCGACCTGCTCGTGGCGCTGCTCGCCGTGTTGAAGGCGGGCGCCGGTTATGTGCCGGTCGACCTCGCCTACCCGGCGGAACGCATCGCGTACATGCTCGACGACGCCGCGCCCTCCGCCGTGGTCTGCGCCGACTCCGCCCACCCCGTGCTCGCCGCGCACCCCGCGGTGGTTCCGCTCGGCGACCCGGCCGTACGGTCCGCGCTCGCGGACCTGCCCGCGGACACCCCGGACGTGGAGATGAGCCCCGCCGACACCATCTACGTCATCTACACCTCGGGGTCGACCGGCCGCCCCAAGGGCGTCGTGGTGGAGCACCGCACGGTCGACGGCTACCTCGCCTTCGCCCGTTCCGCCTACCCGGGCCTCGCCGAGCAGGCGCTGGTGCACTCGCATCCCTCGTTCGACCTCACCGTCACCGGTCTGTTCGGCCCGCTGACCATGGGCGGTCTGGTCCGCTTCGTCGACCTCGCCGACTTCGACGCCCCGGCGGGCGCCGAGGACCGCCCGCCCGCCTTCGTCAAGGCCACACCCAGCCATCTGCCC
Source organism: Streptomyces sp. NPDC127197 (assembly GCF_042672405.1). Lineage (NCBI taxonomy): Bacteria > Bacillati > Actinomycetota > Actinomycetes > Kitasatosporales > Streptomycetaceae > Streptomyces > Streptomyces sp. NPDC127197. The sequence goes on from NZ_JBHXVG010000005.1 coordinate 134,537, forward strand.
GTGCTCGACGCCTCCGACGACTGGTACTCGCCGACGAGCGAACTCGTCCTGGGCGGCGAGCAGTTGACGGGAGAGGCGCTCGCCCGGTGGCGGTCCCGCCACCCTGACGTGACGGTCGTGAACGAATACGGCCCGACCGAGACCACCGTCGGCTGCATGGAGTACCGCATCGAACCCGGCACTCCCCTGCCGCGGGGCGGTGTGCCGATCGGCGGTCCCGTCCCGGCCGCCCGGCTCTACATCCTGGACTCCTGCCTGCGCCCGGTCCCGCCGGGCGTCCCCGGCGAGCTGTACATCGGCGGCGACGTCCTCGCGCGCGGCTACGCCGGCCGCCCGGGGCTCACCGCGGCCCGCTTCGTCGCCGACCCCTTCGGCGTGCCGGGCTCGCGGATGTACCGCACCGGCGACCTCGTCCGGTGGCTGCCCGACGGCACCATGACCTACGGCGGGCGCACCGACGACCAGGTCAAGATCCGCGGCTACCGCATCGAACTCGGCGAGGTCGAGGCCATGATCGGCGGCGACCCGGCGGTCGCCCAGGTCGCCGTGGCCGTACGCGAGGACCGGCGTGGGGAGCCGCGCCTGGTGGCGTACGTCGTTGTGGTGGCCGGCCGTGAAGCCGACCTGGCGGGCCTGGAGGAACGGGTCGCCGAGCGGCTGCCCGCGTACATGGTCCCATCGGCGTTCGTCACCCTCACCGCGCTTCCGGTCACGCCCAACGGCAAGGTCGACCGGGCGGCACTGCCCGCGCCGGAGGAGGCCGGGAAGGAGCGGACGACCACGTCCGAGGACCCGCCAGACCTCGCGGGCACCCTCGCCCGGCTGTTCGCGCAAGTGCTCGGTCTGGACGCGGTAGGGGCCGAGGACGATTTTTTCGCTCTCGGTGGTGATTCGATCA
>NZ_JBHXVG010000005.1:135533-412777 GCF_042672405.1 Streptomyces sp. NPDC127197
ACGGTGATCCAGTTGGTGGCGCGGGCGCGTGAGGCGGGGGTGCGGCTGACGCCGAAGCAGGTGTTCGCACACCGCACGGCCGCCGGGCTCGCCGCGTCCGCCGGAGAGCAAGAGCAGCTGCAGGCCCCAGCGCCCGTCCCGGCCGAGGAGCCCGCGCATCCCGACGTGGCGGACACGCTGGCCGGTCTGTTCGGGCAGGTGCTGGGTCTGGAGGCGGTGGGGGTCGAGGACGACTTCTTCGGTCTCGGTGGTGATTCGATCACGGTGATCCAGTTGGTGGCGCGGGCGCGTGAGGCGGGGGTGCGGCTGACGCCGAAGCAGGTGTTCGCACACCGCACGGCCGCCGGGCTCGCCGCCTTCCTGGGGAAGTCCGCGCCCGCTGATTCCGGTGAGCGCGGGCAGCCCGTGCCCGCCCCGGCAGCATCCACCGTCGTCCCCGCCACGCCGATCATGCACCGGCTGCGCGAACACGGTGGCACGTACGACGCCTTCCACCAGTCGACCCTGCTGCGGGTGCCGCCCGGGCTCGGCACCGACCCGCTGGTCACCGCCGTACGCGCGGTCGTGGAGCGGCACGAGGCACTGCGCGCCCGCCTGCGCGAGGACGGCTCCCTCGCCGTGGACGCGGTCGACCCGGGCAGGCTGCGGGACGCGGTACGGCGGGTCGACGTCCTCGGCCCGGACGGTTCCGGCGACGCGCTGCGCCGGCGGATCGCCGCCTGCGCCGCTCAGGACGCCGACGCCCTCGCGCCGCGCGACGGGGCGATGCTGCGGGTCACCTGGTTCGACGCGGGCGAGGGGCGCCAGGGACGGCTGCTCGTCACCGTCCACCACCTGGCCGTCGACGCGGTGTCCTGGCACATCGTGCTCACCGACCTGTACACCGCCTGGCAGAGCGCGAGCTCGGGCGCCCCTGCGCGACTCGCCCCCGTGCCGGTGCCGCTGCGGGACTGGAGCGACCATTTGCACTCAGCGGCGCAGTCGCCCGACGTGCTCGCCGAACTCCCCTTCTGGCGGCGGACGGTGAGCCCCGGCAGCCTCACGCTGACCGACGCCCGCCTGTCCCCGTCGCTCGACATCCACGCCACGGCGGGCGACCTGCGCCTCACGCTCCCCGAGGACCTGACCGAGCCGCTGCTCACCAAGGTGCCCGCCGCCTTCGGAACCCGCACGAACGAGGTCCTGCTCACCGGTCTCGCCCTCGCCGTCGCCGCCTGGCGGCGCACCGAGGCCGACGGCGGCACCGCCGTCCTGGTCGACGTGGAGGGACACGGCCGCGAGCCGGTCGCTCAGGACGCCGACCTGTCGGGCACGGTCGGCTGGCTCACGTCCCTGTATCCGGTACGGCTCGACGCGGGCGCCCGCGACTGGGCCCCCGACGGCGCCCCGGCGGCCGACGCGCGTCTCGGCGAGGCGGTACGCCGGGTCGCGGCCCAGGTCGACAGGATCCCGCGGCGCGGTATCGGCTACGGTCTGCTGCGCCACCTGAACCACGAGACCGCCGCCGAACTGTCCGCCGGCGCGGAACCCCAGATCTGCTTCAACTACCTGGGCCGACAGCACGGTTCGGACGCGGATCAAACCGACTGGAGCGTGGCACCCGAGTCGGACGTGCTGCCGCTCGGCGCCGACCCGCGGATGCCGCTGACGCACGTCGTCGAGGTCAACGCGGCCGTCGAGGACGGTCCGTCAGGCCCCCGGCTCGTCGCCCACTGGCTGTGGGCCCGGCGCCTGCTGACCGAGGCGCAGGCCGGCGACCTGGCCGAGCTCTGGTTCGCGGCTCTGCGTGCGCTGGTGGCCCACGGCGCCGCGCAGCCGGCGCGCGCCGCACAGGAGGACGAGCAGGAGCGCGCTCGGCTCGCCGCCGAGATCGGCATGCCCGTGCAGCTGCTACTGCCGATGACGCCGACGCAGGAGGGGCTGTTCTTCCACGCCCGCTACGACAGCGGCGACCTCGACGTCTACAACGTGCAGATCGCCCTGGAGACGAGCGGCCCGCTGGACACCGAACGGTTCCGGGCCGCCTGCGACGCCCTGCTGCGGCGCCACCCGATGCTGCGTGCGGCGTTCCTCCAGCGCCGGTCGGGCGAGCCGGTGCAGGCCGTCCCGGAGCAGGTCCGCATGCCCTGGCACATACACGACCTGACCGGCCTCGACCCGCAGGGCCGGGACGCGCGGCGTGCGGAGCTGTTGGACGCCGACCGGCGCCGCCGCTTCGACCCCGCCCGGCCCCCGCTGATGCGCTGCACCGTGCTCGCGCTCGCCGAGGACCGGCACGAGGTGGTGCTGAGCATGCACCACATGCTCGTCGACGGCTGGACGACGTCCCTGGTGCTGCGGGATCTGCTCGCGCTCTTCGACCAGCACGGCGACACCCGCGGGCTGCCCGTCCCCGGCCACTACCCTGACCACCTGCGGTGGCTCGTCGAGCAGGACCGAGGCGAGGCGTGGGCCGCCTGGGCCGGCGCGCTGGCGGGGCTGACGGCGCCCACGCTGGTCTGCCCCGACCAGGACACCGCGCGCGTCCGCACCCTCCCCGAGCGCAGCACGGTCGAGCTGTCCGAGGCGGACACCGCCGCGCTGCTCGACGCGGCGCGCGCCCACGGCGTCACCCTCAACACCCTGGTCCGCGTGGCCTGGGCGCTGTGCCTGCACTGGCGGACCGGGCAGCGGGACATCACCTTCGGCGCCGTCGTCTCGGGCCGGGAGGCCGAGCTGCCGGGCGTGGACGAGATGGTCGGGCTGTTCATCAACACCGTGCCGGTACGGGTGCGCCTCGACGCCGCGGAACCGGTGGCAGGACTGCTGAGGCGCCTGCAGGGCGAGCAGGCGGAGCTGCTGCCGTACCACTACCTCGCGCTGACGGACATCCAACGCGCCGTCGGAAAGGGCACGTTGTTCGACACCTGCGTCGTCTTCGAGAACTACCCGACCGCCGAGACCCTGCCGAGCCCCGACGACGGGCTGCGCCTGGTGGGCTTCACCGGCCACGACCCCTACCACTACCCGCTGAAGTTGATGGTCGCCCCCGGCAGGCGTCTCCACCTGGAGCTCAGCCACCGCCCCGACCTGCTCGACGCCGAGGCCGCACAGCAGGTGGCCGACCACCTGCGCGAGCTCCTCACCGGGCTGCCGCAGGCCCTCACCGAGCCCACCGGGCGCCTCCTGACCGGCGCACCGGAGCCGGAGACGGCCGTCGGGCCCACGGGCCGGCGGCTGTGCGAGCTGATTGCCGAGGTCCTGGGACGGGCGCACGTCGGCGCCGACGACGACGTGTTCGCCCTCGGCTGCGACTCGCTGACGGCGCTGCGCCTCGCCGGCCGGATCGAGGCGGACCTGGACCGCCGCCTCGATGTCGGCACGGTCTTCCGCTGCCGGACGGCACGGGCACTTGCCGAAGCCCTCACCTGAAGCGGCCCACCGCCACCGCCGACGAACACCTGGACAGAAAGCTGGGAAACGACATGACCAACCCCTTCGACAACGAGGACGGCACCTTCCATGTGCTCGTCAACGCCGAACGCCAGTACTGCCTGTGGCCCGCCTTCGCCCTGGTGCCGCCCGGCTGGGAGGTCGTCGTGGCGGACAGCGACCGGCAGACCTGCCTCGACCACATCGAGAAGAACTGGACCGACATGCGCCCGGCGAGCCTGGCCGGCGCGACCGACGCTGCGTAACCCCCGATCCGCCGCACCCGCCCTCACAGACAGGTGGCCGTAGACATGCAGAACGATTCCGTGGTCGTCAACTCCTGGAACGAGTGGGACCCGCTGGAGGAGATGGTGGTCGGCTCCGCCGACAACGCCTGCTTCGAACCGACCGAGCCGGGCAGCCGGCCCGCGATCCGCAACGCCCCCGGCGCGCCGTTCCCGGCCGGCCCCAAGTCCAAGGAGGCGATCGACCTCGCCAACGAGGAGCTCGCCGGTCTCGTCGCCGTGCTGGAGTCGCAGGGCGTCAAGGTGCGCCGCCCGGAACCGCACGACTTCTCCCGCCCGGTGAGCACCCCGGACTTCGACGTGGAGAACCAGTACTGCGCGGTCTGCCCGCGCGATGTGATGATCACCATGGGCAACGAGATCATCGAGGCCACGATGTCGCGCCGCGCCCGCTACTTCGAGTACCAGCCCTACCGCAAGCTGGTCTACGAGTACTGGAACGCGGACCCGCGCGTGATGTGGACCACCGCGCCCAAGCCGTCGATGGCCGACGGCATGTACCGGGAGGAGTTCTGGGACTGGCCGCTGGAGCAGCGGCACGCACAGATGCATTCCTTCGAGTTCTGCATCAACCAGGACGAGGTCGTCTTCGACGCGGCGGACATGAGCCGGCTCGGCCGCGACATCCTGGTCCAGGAGTCGATGACCACCAACCGGGCGGGCATCCGCTGGCTCAGGCAGCACCTGGAGCCGCGCGGCTTCCGCGTCCACACCGTGCACTTCCCGCTGGACTTCTTCCCCTCGCACATCGACTGCACCTTTGTGCCGCTGCGCCCGGGCCTGATCCTCACCAACCCGGAACGGCCGCTGCGCGAGGGCGAGGAGAAGATGTTCCTCGCCAACGACTGGGAGCTGGTCGAGGCCCCCCAGCCGGTCCTGTCCAACGACGAGATGCCGCAGTACTGCCAGTCCTCCAAGTGGCTGTCGATGAACGTGCTCAGCATCTCCCCGACCAAGGTCATCTGCGAGGAGCAGGAGAAGCCGCTCCAGGACCTCCTCGCCAAGCACGACTTCGAGGTCTTCACCGTCCCGTTCCGCAACGTCTTCGAGTACGGCGGCTCCCTGCACTGCGCCACCTGGGACGTACGCCGCACGGGCACGCGCGAGGACTACTTCCCGAACCTCGACTACCAGCCGCTGGTCTGACCCCGCGGCCGGTCACAGAGCCGGGTGTGCCGGGCACGCGCATTCCCCCGTGCGCAGAGGCCCGGCACACCCAACCCTGCGCATCGGCCCGGGCCCGGTCGTAGCCGGTCCCCGCCGCGCCGCGTAACGTGCGCACCATGAAGATCCTCATCAGCGCCGACATGGAGGGCGCCACCGGTGTCACCTGGCCGGCCGACGTGTTGCCGGGGACACCGCAGTGGGAGCGGTGCCGTTCGATGTTCACGTCGGACGTCAACGCCGCGGTGCTCGGCTTCTACGACGGAGGTGCCGACGCGGTCGTCGTCAACGAGGCGCACTGGACCATGCGGAACCTGCTGCTGGAGCGCCTGGACGAACGGGTCGAAATGCTCACCGGACGGCACAAGTCGCTGTCCATGGTGGAGGGCGTGCAGCACGGCGACGTCGACGGCATCGCGTTCGTCGGCTACCACGCCGGCGCCGGAGCGGAGGGCGTGCTCGCACACACCTACCTCGCGAACTCGATCACCGGGGTGTGGCTGAACGACGTCCGCGCGAGCGAGGGGCTGCTGAACGCGCATGTCGTCGCCGAGTACGGGGTACCGGTGATCCTCGTGACGGGGGACGACGTGGCCTGCGAGGACGCGCTCGGGTATGCGCCCGAGGCGCTGAAGGTCGCCGTCAAGGACCATGTGTCGCGGTACGCGGCGGTGTGCCGTACGCCGGCCAGGACCGCCGCCGACATCCGGGCCGCGGCGAAGGAGGCGGCCGCCCTGGCGGTGCGTCACGAGCCGGTCAGGGGCGGCCCGTACACCGTGGCGGTCGAGTTCGACGCCGAACATCTGGCCATGGCCGCGACCGTCGTGCCGGGCGTGGACCGGATCGGGGAACGGAAAGTGGCGTACACCAGCGAGACCATGTACGAGGGAATCCGTACCTTCAAGGCGGTCACCACTGTCGTCTCGGCCGCCGTGGAGGAGCAGTATGGCTGACCAGCGGGCGCTGGACGAGGTCGTCGAGTTCACCTCCGACCTGATCCGTATCGACACCACCAACCGGGGCGGCGGCGACTGCCGGGAACGGCCGGCCGCCGAGTACGCGGCGGCGCGGCTCGCGGAGACGGGACTGGAGCCCGTGCTGCTGGAGCGCACCGAGGGGCGGACCAACGTCGTCGCCCGCATCGAGGGCACCGACCCCTCGGCGGACGCGCTGCTCGTCCACGGGCACCTGGACGTCGTACCCGCCGAAGCCGCCGACTGGAGCGTGCACCCGTTCTCCGGGGAGATCCGGGACGGGGTCGTCTGGGGGCGGGGCGCGGTCGACATGAAGAACATGGACGCGATGATCCTCGCCGTCGTCCGGGCCTGGGCCCGGCAGGGCGTACGGCCCCGGCGGGACATCGTGATCGCGTTCACCGCGGACGAGGAGGCCAGCGCCGAGGACGGTTCCGAGTTCCTCGCCACGCAGCACGCCGGGCTGTTCGAGGGGTGCACGGAGGGCATCAGCGAGTCCGGGGCGTTCACCTTCCACGACGGCAGCGGCCGGGAGATCTATCCGATCGCCGCCGGTGAGCGCGGCACGGGCTGGCTGAAGCTCACCGCGCGCGGGCGCGCCGGACACGGCTCCAAGGTGAACCGCGAGAACGCGGTGACCCGGCTGGCCGCCGCGATCGCCCGGATCGGCGCGCACGAGTGGCCGCTCAGGCTGACCCCGACCGTGCGCGCGGCCCTCACCGAACTGGCCGCGCTGTACGGCATCGACACGGACCTCTCCGATGTCGACGCGCTCCTGGACAAGCTCGGCCCGGCCGGAAAGCTCGTCGAGCACACCGTCCGCAGCAGCGCCAACCCGACCATGCTGACCGCCGGCTACAAGATCAACGTCATTCCGGGCGAGGCCGTGGCGTATGTCGACGGACGCTTTCTGCCGGGCGGCGAGGACGAGTTCCGCACCACCCTCGACCTGCTGACCGGGCCGGATGTGGACTGGGCGTACGAGCACCGCACGGTGGCCCTGCAGGCGCCCGTGGACTCGACGACGTACGCGAAGATGCGGGCCGCCGTCGAGGAGTTCGCGCCCGAGGGGCATGTGGTGCCGTACTGCATGTCGGGAGGCACCGACGCCAAGCAGTTCTCGCAGCTCGGCATCACCGGCTACGGCTTCGCGCCGCTGAAGCTCCCGGAGGGCTTCGACTACCAGGCCCTCTTCCACGGGGTCGACGAGCGCGTCCCGGTCGAGGCGCTGCACTTCGGCGTCCGCGTCCTCGACCGGTTCCTGCGGAGCGCCTAGAACATTGGGGGAGAACGTGCAGACCATGGCGTACGGTTCCTGGCCCTCGCCGATCGACGCGGCGCTCGCCGCCGCGCACGACGGCCATCCCGAGTACGTGGGCTTCGTCGGTGACGAGGCCTGGTGGACCGAGCCGCGGCCCGCCGAGGGGGGCCGGCGCACACTGGTGCGCAGGCATGCCGACGGCGTGGAGGAGTCCGTGCTGCCCGCTCCGTGGAACGTGCGCAGCCGAGTCATCGAGTACGGCGGACAGCCCTGGGCCGGAGACCTCGTCGACGGCCGGCCGCTGGTGGTGTTCGTGCACTTCCCCGACCAGCGGCTGTACCGCTACGAGCCGGGGAGCGAGCCGCGCCCGTTGACGCCCGTGTCCCCGGTGGGCGGCGGGCTGCGCTGGGCCGATCCGCGGCTGCGGCCGGAGCGCGGTGAGGTGTGGTGCGTGCTGGAGGAGTTCACCGGTGACGGACCCACCGACGTGCGGCGCGTACTGGCCGCGGTGCCGCTGGACGGCTCCGCCGCCGAGGACCGGGACGCCGTGCGGGAACTCACCGACGACCGGCACCGTTTCGTCACCGGACCCCGCCTCTCGCTCGACGGACGGCACGCGGCCTGGCTGGCCTGGGACCATCCGCGCATGCCGTGGGACGGCACGGAGCTGGTGCTCGCCGAGGTCGGATCCGACGGGACCCTCCTCGCGCCCCGGACGGTCGCCGGCGGCCCTCAGGAGTCGATCGCCCAGGTCGACTTCGCGGCCGACGGCTCCCTGCTGTACAGCAGCGACCGCACCGGCTGGTGGAACCTCTACCGCGACGGTGAACCGCTGTGCCCGCGCGAGGAGGAGTTCGGCGGGCCGCTGTGGAAGCTCGGGCACCGCTGGTTCGCCCCGCTGGACAGCGGGCTCATCGCCGTCGTGCACGGGCGCGGCGCGACCGCCCTCGGGATACTGGACCCCGAGACCGGCGAGGTCGTCGACGCGGCCGGCCCCTGGACCGAGTTCGCGCCCACCCTCGCGGTGCACGGCGAGCGGATCGTCGGCGTCGGGGCCAGCCCGCGCAGCGCCTACGAGGTGGTGGAGCTGGACGCCCGGACCGGCCGGGCCCGGGTGATCGGCGCCGAGCACGACGACGCCGTGGACCCGGCGTACTACCCCGAACCGCAGATCCGCACCTTCACCGGCCCCGCCGGACGCGAGATCCACGCGCACGTCTACCCGCCGCACAACCCCGGCTGCATCGCACCCGGCGCCGAGCTGCCGCCGTACGTGGTCTGGGCGCACGGCGGCCCCACCGGACGCGCACCGCTCGTCCTCGACCTGGCCATCGCCTACTTCACCTCCCGCGGCATCGGCGTCGCCGAGGTCAACTACGGCGGGTCCACCGGGTACGGCCGCGCCTACCGGGACCGGCTGCGCGAGCAGTGGGGTGTCGTCGATGTGGAGGACTGCGCGGCTGTCGCGCTCGCGCTGGCCGACGAGGGCACCGCCGACCGTGACCGGCTCGCGGTGCGCGGCGGCAGCGCGGGCGGCTGGACCGCGGCGGCGTCCCTCGCCACGACCGACGTCTACGCCTGCGGCACGATCATCTACCCGATCCTCGACCTCACCGGCTGGGGCACGGGGGAGACCCACGACTTCGAGTCGCAGTACCTGGAGAGCCTGGTCGGGCCGCTCGCCGAGGTGCCCGGACGGTACGTGGAACGCTCGCCCGCCGAGCACGCCGACCGCATCACCGCACCCTTCCTGCTGCTCCAGGGCCTGGACGACGTGATCTGCCCGCCCGCGCAGTGCGAGCGGTTCCTGGCCCGCATGGAGGGCGGACGGGTGCCGCACGCGTACATCGCCTTCGAGGGGGAGGGACACGGGTTCCGGCGGGCCGACACGATGATCCGCGCCCTGGAGGCCGAACTCTCCCTGTACGCCCAGGTGTTCGGGCTGAACCCGCGCGGCGTTCCCACGTTGGAGCTGGCCAAGTGAAGGAACTCCTGCGTCCGGCCCGGCTCGCCCCCGGCGCCCGGGTGGCCGTCGTCGCACCCAGCGGACCCGTGCCGGAGCAGCGGCTGCAGGCCGGACTCGACGTGCTGCGCGGCTGGGACCTCGACCCGGTGACGGCGTCCCATGTGCTGGACCGGCACGGGACGTTCGACTACCTGGCGGGCACGGACGCCGACCGGGCCGCCGACTTCCAGGCGGCCTGGTGCGATCCGTCCGTGGACGCCGTGCTGTGCGCCCGCGGCGGGTACGGGGTGCAGCGGATGGTCGACCTGCTGGACTGGGAGGCGCTGCGGGCGGCCGGGCCGAAGCTGCTCGTCGGCTTCAGCGACATCACTGCGCTGCACGAGGCGTTCGCCGTGCGGCTGGGCCTGGTCACGCTGCACGGGCCGATGGCGGCCGGCGTCGACTTCATCAAGAACGCGCGGGCGCAGGAGCACCTCAAGGCCACGCTGTTCGCGCCGGAGACGGTCCGCACGATCGCCTCCGGCGGTACGGCCCTGGTTCCCGGCCGGGCGCGGGGTGTCGTCCTGGGCGGATGCCTCTGCCTGCTCGCTGCGGAACTGGGCACCTCGCACGCCCGCCACTCCGCACGCGGCGGGCTGCTCTGTCTGGAGGACGTGGGGGAGGAGACGTACCGTCTGGACCGTTACCTCACCCAACTGCTCCGGGCCGGCTGGCTCGACGGGGTGCGTGGGGTGCTGCTCGGGTCGTGGGAGCGATGCGATGCCTACGACCGGGTGCGTGCCCTGCTCGTCGACCGGCTCGGCGGGCTCGGGGTTCCCGTGGTCGAGGAGTTCGGATTCGGGCACTGCGACGGGGCGTTGACGATCCCGTTCGGGGTTGCGGCCGAGCTGGACGCGGACACGGGCACCTTGACGCTGGACGAGCCCGCTCTGCGCTGAGCAGCGGAACTGAAATTCCGTCAAGAATCTCCGACCACGGTGATTGACCCGTCCTGACACGTGTCACAACATGATTACCGGCCTGCACCTACTGGTCGGTATTCGTGTTGTCCGGTCGTCCTCGTTCTCCGGTTGTCCTCAGTGTGGAGGTCTACGTGTCCCGACCTGTGTCCAGGTCCCGTGCCGTTCTCGCCGCCGCCCTCGGCGTCGCGCTCACCGCACCCCTCGCACTCACCGCTCCCGCCGCCGCGACCGGCCAGTACACCGTCAGCGCCCTGAAGTTCACCGTCCAGGCGGGCGGCCGCACCTGCACGATCGACGCCGACCTCTACCGGCCCGTGGGCGTGGACAGTGCCCGCCCCGCTCCCGCCGTGCTGGCCACCAACGGCTTCGGCGGCAGCAAGAACGACGGCTCCACGGACGCCATCGGCAAGGCCTTCGCCCAGCGCGGCTACGTCGGGCTCGTCTACTCCGGGCTCGGCTTCGGCAGATCGGGCTGTCTCATCTCGCTCGACGACCCGGCCATCGACGGCCGGGCCGCCGCGCAGCTGCTGGACTTCCTGGCCGGCAAACGGGCCGCCGACGACGGCACCAGCGTCGACTACGTCACCCTCGACCGTCCGGGCGACCCGCGCGTCGGCATGATCGGCGGTTCCTACGGCGGGGCGATCCAGCTGGCCACGGCCTCCGTCGACCACCGCGTCGACGCCCTCGTGCCCATGATCACCTGGAACGACCTCGTGTACTCGCTCGACCCGAACAACGCCGTCGGCGCCCGCGGTGTGCCCGGCGCCTTCAAATGGCAGTGGACCAACGGCTTCTACCTCATCGGCGAGGGCCAGCCGTTGCTCCAGCCGAGCCTCGACCCGTCCCGCATCAACTCCCGCACCTGTCTGCACTTCGTCAGCAGGGCCTGCGACACCATCCGCACCCTCAACTCCGGCCGCTATCCGGCCGACCGGACCGCCGAACTGCTCGACTACGCCCGCAGCGTCTCCCCGGTGTCCTATCTGCACCGGGTCAAGGCGCCCACCCTGCTGGTCCAGGGGCAGGCCGACACCCTGTTCAACCTCAACGAGGCGACCGCCACGTACAAGACGCTCAAGGCGCACGGCACGCCGGTGAAGATGATCTGGCAGTCCTGGGGGCACAGCGGCGGTCTCACCGACCCGGCGAGCGGCGAACTGAACCTGGTTCAGGGCAACCTGGAAAGCAGCTACGTGGGCCAGCGGATCCTCTCCTGGTTCGACCGCCACCTCCGCAAGAGGAACGTCGACACCGGACCGGCCTTCGCGTACTACCGGGACTGGATCAGCGACTCCGGCAGCAGGTACGCCACGGCCGACCGACTCCCCGCGACCGGCAGAAAGCTGTACCTCTCCGGCGACGGCAAACTCGTCGACAACCACAGGAAGGTGGTGCGCGGCAGCCGCTCGTACACCAACTGGCTGAACCCCACGAGCCATTCGGAGAGCTCCGTGGCCGGGCTCCTCGGAGTGCCGGACCCGGGGCCGTACGACACCAAGGGCACCTACCTGGGCTGGACCAGCGAGCCGCTCGGGCGGACCGTCGACGTCGTGGGCGCGCCCCGGGCCACGCTGAGGGTTCTCTCGCCGAAGGCGGAACGCACGCAGCACTCGGGCGACGCCGCCGACAAGCTCGTTCTCTTCGCCAAGCTGTACGACGTCGCGCCCGACGGCAAGCAGACGCTGGTCCACCGGCTGGTCGCACCGGTTCGCGTGCCGGACGTGACCAAGCCGTTCACCGTGACCCTGCCGGGCATCGTCCACCGGTACGAGAAGGGCCACCGGCTGCGGTTCGTGATCGCGGCGAGCGACGACGCGTACCTCGGCAACCGGGGGATCAAGCCCGTGACCGTGGTCAGCGCGCCGGGGGACACGGGGGTGCTGGAGTTGCCCGTGGTGCCCGAGTGAGCCCGCCCGGAGGGAGCCGTCGTAGGGTGGCGGCGTGCCCCACTCCGCGTCCCGCTACCTCGCCGAAGGTCCCCGCGTGGGCATACGCCACTTCACCCACGAGGACGGCGCCGAGTTCACCGCGCGTGTCCGGGAGAGCAAGGCGCTGCACCATCCGTGGCTCTTCCCGCCGGACACCGCCGAGGCGTACGCCCGCTATGCCGGCCGGCTGATCGAGGACCCGACGAAGGCGGGGTTCCTGGTCTGTGACCGGGTCACGCACGCCCTGGCCGGCTATATCAACATCAACAACATCGTCGGCGGCGCCTTCCAGAGCGGGGCGCTGGGATACGGCGCCTTCGCGCACGCCGCCGGGCGCGGGCTGATGCGCGAGGGGCTGAACCTGGTCGTGGACCATGCGTTCGGCCCCATGCGACTGCACCGGCTGGAGATCAACGTGCAGCCCGGCAACGCCGCGTCGATCGCCCTCGCCCGCGCCTGCGGATTCCGCCTGGAGGGCTTCTCGCCGCACATGCTCTACATCGACGGCGCCTGGCGGGACCACGAACGCTGGGCGCTCACCGCCGAGATGCGGGCTTGTGGTTGATCTTCATCGTGTCGAGATCGGTGACCGTCGACCGCAGATCCCGGAAGCCGTATCCGAGGCCGCGGAGCGTCGTCCCGGCGCGGTCCTCCGCGATCACCGCGGCCATCTCCTCGCCGTCCTCGGCGTCGGACACGACCACGTACCGCATCGAGAAGTGCTTCAGCGGCGACGCCTCGTACGAGAGCGATCCCTCCTCGGTGAACCGCATGCTCAGCATCCCGTGGTCGGCCGCCTCGGCCAGCAGCCGGTCCCGCGCCTCGTCGGTCAGCGCGTCCCAGGTGCCCCGGACGATGACCCGGTAGGTGTGCTGCTCGCTCATGTGCAGGTCCGCTCCTCGTGCTTTTACCGTTGAAGGCTCGACTCTACGTCGGGGAGGATGCGGCGCATGCGGAATATCGTCGTGATCGACGCCCCCTCCAACCTGGGCCTGCGCCCGCCCGCCCCCGGCACCGTCCCCGGCTGCTACAAGCTCGCCGGGGCCCTGCGTGAGCAGCGCATCGTGCAGCGGCTGAACGCCCTGGAGGGCGGTGTCGTCGTGCCGCCGCGCTACGACCGCGGGGACTGGCAGGAGGGCGACGGCGTCTTCAACGCAGCCGCCATCGCCTCGTACACCTGCAGACTGGCCGACCGGATCGAGCACCATGTACGCGCCGGGGACTTCCCGCTCGTGCTCGGCGGCGACTGCTCCATCCAGCTCGGCGCCTCGCTCGCGCTGCGCCGTATCGGGCGGTACGGGCTGGCGGCGGTGGACGCCTCGCACGACTTCCGCCACCCGGGCAACTCCGACCACGTCGGCGCGGCGGGTGGCGAGGAGCTCGCGCTGGCCACCGGGCGCGGGCAGGAGGACCTGACGAACCTGGAGGGGCTGAAGCCGTATCTGCGGGACGCGGACGTGCGGCTCTTCGGCATTCGCGACTACTTCGACGAGGACACGGCAGAACTCGCCGGCCTGAAGATCCCGGTCGTCACGGTCGGTGACATCCGGGAGTGGGGCGCCGACGCCCTGGCCCGCGTCACCGCCGAGGCCTTTGCGATTCCGCAGCTCCAGGGATTCTGGGTGCACCTGGACGCCGACGTCCTCGACCCGTCCGTCATGCCCGCCGTCGACAGCCCCGACCCGGACGGACTGCTCCCCGACGAACTCGTCGCCCTGCTGCGGCCCTGGCTCGCCTCCCCGCACTGCGTCGGCCTCAACGTCACCATCTACGACCCCGACCTGGACCCGGAGGGCACGGCGGGCGCGCTGCTCGCCGACGTCGTCGTGGACGCCTTTGCGCAAGCCTGACCGGCGGTTCCTCCGGCCAGTGTCCGTGGCGTTACGCGGGCAGGGCCGCGGGTACCCGGCGGGCATGGACCGCATGGATCATCTGGAGCATCTGGACAAGCATCTGGTCGACGAACTGGCGCAGGTCGCGCGTGAGACGATCCGTGACGAACTGCGGCAGCAGACCCGTAAGCAGCGCCGCACCGCCATGCTGTACGGCGCTTCCGGAGCCGTCGCCCTCTACGCGGGAGCGGCCCTCGCTCTCGCCGTGGGCCTGGCCCTCGCCATCGCCCTGCCGGACTGGGCCGCTGCGCTGGTCACCGCGGCGATCCTCGGTGGCATCGCCTACGTGCTGCGCGGGGCGGCACGGCCCGCACACCGACACATGACCGAACCGGCCGCCGGCCATCCGGAGCGTGTCCCCGGCGGCGCCGCGCCGTATCCGCCGATGCCGCCCGTCGCGCCCGGAGAGGTCCCCGGAGCGACCGCGGCGCCGGTGGCGGACACCCCGCAGCCGGGCACGCCCGCCCCGGGCCCGGTGCCGCGGCCGGACCTGATCGACCCCGAGAACCCGCACCACCGGGCGTGACGACCGGTGCGCACGCCTTCGACGAGGCCGCTGACCAGGCGTCGTAGGACCGTCGTGGTGACCGGGGCCAGCGGCGGCGTGGGCCGGGCCAGCGCCCGCGCCTTCGCCGCCCGGGGCGACCGTGTCGCCCTGCTGGCCCGGGGCCGCGAGGGGCTCGCCGCGGCGGCGGACGACGTGCAGCGCGTCGGAGGCGAGGCGCTGGTCGTCACCGTCGACATGGCCGACGCCAAGGCCGTCGACGACGCCGCCCAGCAGGTCGTGGACGCGTTCGGACGGATCGACGTCTGGGTCAACAACGCCTTCGCCGGGGTCTTCGCGCCGTTCACGGAGATCACCCCGGACGAGTTCCGGCGGGTGACCGAAGTGACGTACCTGGGCTGTGTCTTCGGTACGCGGGCCGCGCTGCGGCACATGCTGCCGCGGGACCGGGGCACGATCGTGCAGGTGGGTTCGGCGCTGGCGTACCGGGGGATTCCGTTGCAGTCCGCGTACTGCGGCGCCAAGCATGCGATCCAGGGTTTCAACGAGTCACTGCGGTGCGAGCTGTTGCACGAGGGGAGTGGGGTGCGTACGACGATGGTGCAGCTGCCCGCCGTCAACACGCCGCAGTTCGACTGGGTGCTGAGCCGGGTGCCGGGGCGGGCCCGGCCGGTGGCGCCGGTGTACCAGCCGGAGGTCGCGGCGCGGGCGATCGTGCACGCGGCGCGGCACGGGCGGCGCCGGGAGTACTGGGTGGGCGGCTCCACGGTGGCCACGCTGCTCGCCAACGCCGTGGCTCCCGGGCTGCTGGAGCGCTACCTCGCCCGGACCGCCTTCGACGCCCAGCGGGACGCGGGCGAGCATCCCGGTCAGGGGAACCTGTGGGTGCCGGCCGACGGTCCGCACGGGCGGGACTTCGGCGCGCACGGACGGTTCGACGCGGAGTCCCTTCCGGCCAGCCCACAAGAATGGGTTTCCCGGAACCGTGGACATGTGGGGAAGGCACTCACCGTCGGCGCCGGGGTGCTGGCCGCACGCAAACTGACCCGTCTCGCCCGCCGTTAGGCGACCCGGTATTCCTCCACGTCGTCGGTCCGCAGCGTCAGGCCGTGGCCCGTGCCCGCGGTGGGGCGGACCGTGCCGCCCGTGGGGTCCAGGGCACCGGTGAAGAACATCGACTCGATCCGGACGTGGTCGTGGAACCACTCGATGTGCCGCAGGTTGGGAATCGCGGCCGCCACCGCGGCGTGCGCGTGCGGGGCGCAGTGGGCGGAGACCTCCAGGCCGTGCGCCTGGGCCAGGGCCGCCGCGCGCAGGAACTCGGTGATGCCGCCGCAGCGCGTTGCGTCGATCTGCAGGCAGTCGACCGCGCCCGCCGTGATCATGCTGGCGAAGTAGGGCAGATCGTAGCCATACTCGCCCGCCGCGATGTCGCAGACCAGGGCGTCACGCACCAGCCGCAGCCCTGTCAGGTCGTCGGAGGGCACCGGTTCCTCGAACCAGCCGACGCCGTGCTCGGCCAGCGCATGACCGACACGCACCGCCTGTTTGCGGGTGTAGGCGCCGTTGGCGTCGACGTACAACTCGGCCTGCTCGCCGATGACATGGCGGGCCGTGCGCACCCTGGCCACATCGCGGGCCACCGCCCGGCCCCGGCTCTCGCCGATCTTCATCTTCACGCGCGGGATGTGCTGCCCGTGCACCCAGCCGTTCAACTGCGCGGCCAGATGGGTGTCGTGGTACGTCGTGAAGCCGCCGCTGCCGTAGACGGGGACCCGCTCCCGGACCGTGCCCAGCAGCCGGGCCAGCGGGAGTTCCAGGAGCCGGGCCTTCAGGTCCCACAGGGCGATGTCCAGGGCCGAGATCGCGCAGGCCGCGATGCCCGGGCGGCCCGCGTTGCGCACGGACCGGACCATGGCGTGATGGGTGGCCGGGATGTCCAGGGCGGTGCGGCCCTCGACGAGCGGGGCGAGCTGGTCGCGCAGGAAGTCGCCGACCGCCGGCGGGCCGTACGTCCAGCCCGTGCCGGTCGCCTCGCCCGCGGTCACCTCGGTGAGCACCACGGTCGTGGTGTCCCAGTCCAGCGTGCCGTCCGCCTCGGGGGCGTCCGTGGGCACCGTGTACACCGACACGGCGGGGCGATGCAGCTTCATCGGGCCCTCACCCGGTCAGTGACTCTGCTGGAGCTGGGGCAGCACCTTCGTGCGGTAGAAGTCGAAGAAGACGCGCTGTTCGGGGCCGATCTGGTTGACGTAGATCCGGTCGAAGCCCGCCTCGGCGAACGCGTTCAGCGTGGCGACGTGCTCGTCGACGTCGTCGCCGCAGACCGTGTTGTCGCGCACCATGTCCTCGGTGATCAGCGGCTCCAGCTGCTCGAAGTGGCGCGGTGAGGGCAGGACCTGGCCCATCTCACCGGGCAGCAGCTGGTTCGACCACAGTCGGCGGACCGTGCGGACGGCCTCGTCGCGGTCGGTGCCGTAGCAGACCTTCGTTCCGCCGCTCACCAGCTTCGCGCCCCCGCCGCCCTTGCGGAACTGCTCCACCATCGACGCCTCGGGCGTCATCGTGATGTAGCCGTCGCCGACGCGTGCCGCCAGGGCCGTCGCCTTGGGGCCGAAGCCGGAGATGTCGATCGGGACGGGCTCGTCGGGGACGGTGTACAGGCGGGCGTTCTCGACCTTGTAGTGCGTGCCGTAGTGGCTGGTCTCCTCGCCGGAGAACAGCTTGCGCATGACGAGGATCGCCTCCTCCAGCATGTCCATACGGACGCTCGCGGGCGGCCAGGTGTGGCCGACGACGTGCTCGTTCAGTGCCTCGCCCGTGCCGACGCCGAGGCGGAA
Source organism: Streptomyces sp. NPDC127197 (assembly GCF_042672405.1). NCBI lineage: Bacteria > Bacillati > Actinomycetota > Actinomycetes > Kitasatosporales > Streptomycetaceae > Streptomyces > Streptomyces sp. NPDC127197. Next base: position 152,745 of record NZ_JBHXVG010000005.1, read on the forward strand.
GCCGTTCGTCATCACCGCGCTGGTCGCGGCGGCCTGTGCCACCACCGCCGGGTGGATCCGGACCGTCGGGCAGGTGACCGCGGTCTCGATCGGCAGGGACACCGCCTGGGAGATCGCGCCGATCACCGACCACACGAAGGGGCTCTGGCCCTGGGCGTCGTTCCAGGGGTGGTAGTGGTCCGAGATCCACAGCGTCTCGAATCCGGCCTGCTCCGCCATCCTCGCCTGCTCGACGAGATCCGCGGGGCCGAACTCCTCGCAGGAGAGGAAGTAGCCGTACTGGGGCATGGGGCGCCTCCACGAAGGAGCGGTCGGGCAGGTCACCGGCCGGGTATCCGCCCGCCCCGGCACGAAACGCGGGTGGGGGTGGGGGCCGGACCAGGGGCCCGGCGCGTTTGGGTGCCCGGGCCAGGGGGACGCGGAAAACCTCGTACGAGCCACACCCCCTCTGCCTCGAGGGCGTGGGGGACCCCCACCGGAGGCGAACGTGAGTCGACCCCGCATCGTGATCGTCGGTGCCGGTTTCGCCGGCTACCGGACCGCCCGCGAGCTGTCGCGGCTGGCCCGGGACAAGGCCGACATCACCCTGCTCAACCCGACCGACTACTTTCTGTATCTGCCCCTGCTGCCCCAGGTGGCCGCCGGGATCCTGGAGCCGCGCCGGGTCACCGTCTCCCTCTCCGGCACCCTGCCCCGGGTGCGGCCCGTGCTCGGCGAGGCCGACGGCATCGACCTCGACGCGCGCACCGTGCACTACTCCGACCCCGAGGGCGGTGGCGGCACCCTCCAGTACGACCGGCTGGTGCTCGCCGCCGGCAGCGTCAACAAGCTGCTGCCCATTCCCGGCGTCGCCGAGCACGCGCACGGCTTCCGCGGGCTGCCCGAGGCGCTCTATCTGCGCGACCACGTGACCCGGCAGGTGGAACTGGCGGCTGCCGCCGACGACCCCAAGAGCTGTGCGGCGCGGTGCACCTTCGTCGTGGTCGGCGCCGGTTACACCGGAACCGAGGTCGCCGCGCACGGGCAGATGTTCACCGACGCTCAGGTCCGCAAGCATCCCCTGCGGGAGGGCATGCGGCCACGCTGGATGCTGCTGGACATCGCACCGCGCGTCCTGCCCGAGCTGGACGAACGGCTCTCCCGCACCGCCAACCGCGTGCTGCGGCAGCGGGGTGTCGACGTACGGATGGGGACCTCCGTGAAGGAGGCCATGCACGGGGGAGTCCTGCTGACCGACGGCGAGTTCGTCGACACCCGCACGCTGGTGTGGTGCGTGGGCGTACGGCCCGATCCGCTTGTTGAATCCCTCGACCAGCCGATGGAACGCGGGCGGCTGCTGGTCGACCCGTACCTGCAGGTGCCGGGCCGGCCCGAGGTGTTCGCATGCGGGGATGCGGCCGCCGTGCCCGACCTCGACCGACCGGGGCAGTACACGCCGATGACCGCGCAGCACGCCTGGCGGCACGGCAAGGTCTGCGCGCACAACATCGCCGCGTCCTTCGGGGCGGGGGAGCCGCGGCCCTACCGCCACCGGGACCTGGGGTTCGTCGTGGACCTGGGCGGCACACAGGCGGCGGCCAACCCGTTCGGCGTGCCGTTGTCCGGGCCTGTCGCGGGCGCGGTCACCCGCGGCTATCACCTCGCCGCGATGCCCGGCAACCGGGTGCGGGTCGCCGCCGACTGGCTCCTGGACGCGGTACTGCCGCGCCAGGCGGTCCAGTTGGGGCTCGTACGGTCCTGGTCGGTACCGCTGGACACGGCTTCGCCTGAGCTGGCCCGGGTGCCGGGCCGGGGGGAGACGGGGGCCGAGGCCGGCGTGGGGGCGGGGGACGGTGGTGCGGGAGCTGCGGAGAGGCAACCGGGTCCGGAACCGGCGAAGAGCCAGCTGGGCCAGGAACCCGCAAAGAACCAGCCCGGCGGGGAACCCGCAAAGAACCAGCCCGGCGGGGAGCCGGCCAAGAACCAACCGGGCGGGGAGCCCGCAAAGAACCAACCGGGCGAAGAGCCCGCCAAGAAGCAACCACCCCCCGCCCCCGGCGAGGGCCACCCCTCACCCGGCCCCGTCAAGCGCACCGACATCTCCGCCGAAGGAGACCGATGAACACCCCCGAACTCGTCGAGCTGGCGCAGCAGTTGCGCGTGGACAGCGTGCGGTGCTCCGCTGCCGCAGGCTCCGGGCACCCCACGTCCTCGATGTCCGCCGCCGATCTGATGGCCGTGCTCCTGGCCAACCACCTGCGCTACGACTTCGACCGCCCCGACCACCCGGGCAACGACCGCTTCATCCTCTCCAAGGGACACGCCTCGCCCCTGCTGTACTCCGCCTACAAGGCGGCCGGCGTGGTCGACGACGCCGAACTGCTCACCTTCCGCAAGCTGGGCAGCCGCCTCGAAGGGCACCCTACGCCGCAGCGGCTGCCGTGGGTGGAGACGGCCACCGGATCGCTCGGGCAGGGACTGCCGGTCGGCGTCGGCATCGCCCTGGCCGGCAAGCGGCTCGACCGCACCGGTTACCGCGTGTGGGTGCTGTGCGGTGACAGCGAGCTCGCCGAGGGCGCCGTGTGGGAGGCCGCCGAGCACGCCTCGTACGAGCATCTCGACAACCTCACCGCGATCATCGACGTCAACCGGCTCGGCCAGCGCGGCCCCACCCGGCACGGCCACGACCTCGACGCCTACGCCCGCCGTCTGGAAGCCTTCGGCTGGCACACCGTCGAGGTCGACGGGCACGACGTCGACGCGATCGACCGTGCGTACGGCGAGGCGATCTCGACGAAGGGACAGCCCACCGCCGTCCTCGCCCGCACTCTGAAGGGCAAGGGCGTCGGCGCCGTCCAGGACCGGGAGGGCCTGCACGGCAAGCCGCTGCCCGACCCCGAGGAGGCCATCGCCGAACTCGGCGGCCCTCGCGACCTGCGCGTCCATGTGCACGAACCGCACAGCGCCCGCCTGCTGCACGCCGTGCGCGACGGGCAGGTCGAGCTGCCCCGCTTCGACAAGGGCGAGGAGGTCGCGACCAGGGACGCCTACGGCAAGGCGCTCGCCGCCCTCGGCACCGGACGCGGCGAGATCGTCGCCCTCGACGGCGAGGTCAGCGACTCCACCCGCGCCGAGTACTTCGCCAAGGAACATCCCGAGCGTTTCTTCGAGTGCTACATCGCCGAGCAGCAGCTGGTCGCCGCTGCGGTGGGCATGTCCACGCGCGGCTGGGTGCCGTACGCCTCGACGTTCGCCGCGTTCCTCACGCGTGCGTACGATTTCGTCCGCATGGCGTCCATCAGCGGCGCAGGTATCAACCTGGTCGGCTCGCACGCCGGGGTCGCGATCGGGCAGGACGGGCCCTCGCAGATGGGCCTGGAGGATCTGGCGATGTTCCGGGCCGTGCACGGCTCGACGGTCCTGTACCCGTGCGACGCCAACCAGACCGCTCACCTCGTCGCCGCCATGGCGGACCTCGACGGCATCCGCTATCTGCGCACCTCGCGCGGCAAGAGTGCCGTGATCTACGGGCCCGACGAGGAGTTCCCGATCGGCGGCAGCAAGGTGCTGCGCTCCTCCGACCGGGACCGGCTGACCCTCGTTGCGGCGGGCGTGACCGTGCCCGAGGCGCTGGCCGCCGCGGACGCCCTCGACCGGGCGGGCATCCAGGTCCGGGTGATCGACCTGTACTCGGTCAAGCCCGTCGACCGGCTCACCCTGCGGCAGGCTGCCGAGGACACCGGCTGTCTGCTGACCGTGGAGGACCACCACGAGGCGGGCGGCCTCGGGGACGCGGTCCTCGACCCCTTCCTCGACGGGCGCCCCATGCCGCGTCTGGTGCGTCTCGCGGTGCGGACCATGCCGGGCTCGGCGGCCCCCGACGAGCAGCTGCATGCGGCGGGCATCGACGCCGAGTCCATTGCCGCCGCCGTCGATCTGCTGGTGGAACAGGCGGTCGTGCGGTGAGCGGTGACGACGTACGGACCGTGCGGGCCGGCCGGCGCACGGTCGAGGTGCACCGGCCGGACAAGGTGCTCTTCCCCGGCGGCGGGGACGCCAAGGAGTACACCAAGAGCGACCTCGTCGACTACTACCGGGCCGTCGCCCCGTTCATGCTGCCGCAGTTGCGCGGCCGGCCGTTGATGCTGGAGCGGCATCCGGACGGCCTGGACGGTCCGCAGTTCATGCAGAAGAACACGCCGGACACCTACCCGGACTGGATCACCCGCGTCGAGGTGCCCAAGGAGGGCGGCACCGTCTGTCACACCGTCTGCGACGACACCGCCACCCTCGTCCACCTCGCCGACCAGGCCTGCATCACCCTGCACCGCTGGCTGTCGCGCACCGGACGCCTGGAGAGCCCGGACCGGATGGTCTTCGACCTCGATCCCTCCGGCGACTCCTTCGCGCCCGTCCGCGAGGCGGCCCGGCTGCTCGGCGAGTTGCTCGACGAACTGAAGCTGCCCTCCGCCCTGATGACCACCGGTTCGCGTGGCCTGCACGTGATCGTGCCGGTCGGCGGGCACCACGGCTTCGACGAGGTACGCGAGTTCGCCCGGGACGTCGCCGACACCCTCGCCGCCGCCCACCCCGACCGGCTCACCACCGCCGCCCGCAAGAAGGACCGCGGCGACCGTCTCTACCTCGACGTGCAGCGCAACGCCTATGCGCAGACCGCCGTCGTCCCCTTCACCGTGCGCGCCCGGCCCGGCGCCCCCGTGGCGGTCCCGGTCACCTGGGACCAGCTGGACGAGCCGGACTTCGGCCCGCGCCGCTGGACCATCGCCGACGCCGTCGACCAGGCCCGCACCAGTCCCTGGGCCGACAGGCCGAGCCGTGGACGCGCCCTGGGGCCGGCGCGGCGCCGGCTCGACGCGTTGCGTGGCTGACACACGTACCGCCCCTGCGCAGGCGTGATACGCCCTGCGGCGGGGGCGTGCGTTTTCCGAAGGTTTGGCCAAGGACCGTGCGGCCACCCGGGGTTCGAGGTGGCCATGTCGAACACAAACAACACATCGGATGCACAGCATTCACGTCACGACCCCGAACACGCCGAAGACCGTACGGCGGACGACCGGCCGAGCCCCATGCAGGTGCTGCGCCATGCACGCATCCAGCTGGCGGAACTCACCGGCATGGCCGCCGAGACCGTGTCGTCCTTCGAACAGACCGATGACGGCTGGTCCCTGGAGGTCGAGGTCCTCGAACTCGCCCGCGTGCCCGACACGATGAGCCTGATGGCGAGCTACCAGGTCGACCTCGACCCCGACGGACGGCTCACCGGCTACCGGCGCGTTCGCCGTTACGAACGCGGGCGGGCCGACGCACACAGGCCCCGCGGCCGTTAGGCCGCCCGCCCGCGCCCCCCACATCCCGAGACGAAACAGACAAGGAGGACCGGTCGGCATGACCGTTGTCCCGGCACAGCAGACCGGCGGCTCAGGCGGCACCAGCGGCCTGTACGACGTCCTGGAGCTGGTCCTCGACCGAGGACTCGTCATCGACGCCTTCGTGCGTGTATCCCTCGTCGGCATCGAGATCCTGAAGATCGACGTCCGGGTCGTCGTCGCCAGCGTCGACACCTATCTGCGCTTCGCCGAGGCGTGCAACCGGCTCGACCTGGAGGCCGGGCCGCGCAAGAGCCCCGGCCTTCCCGACGTCGTCGGAGAGATCACCGAGTCCGGCGCGCGCGGCAAGTCCAAGGGCGCGTTGTCCGGCGCCGCGCAGACCGTCTCCGACGCCTTCAAGCAGGCCCGTGAGGAGGGTTCGCAGACCGAGAGCGAGCCCCGGCCGCGCGCCCGCAAGGCCACCGCCACGCGCCGGAAGGAGGAGCAGGAGTGAGCACGTACGTCTACGGGATCACCGCACGCTCGCACTCCGCGCTCCCCGAGGGCATGGGCGGCGTCGGTGATCCCGCCCGACCCGTGCGCATCCTGACGGAGGGCGACCTGGCGGCGATCGTCAGCGACGCACCCGAGGGTCTGCGCCCCAAGCGCAGGGACCTGATGGCCCATCAGAACGTGCTCGCCGAGGCCGGATCTGCCGGTTGTGTGCTGCCCATGCGGTTCGGCAGCGTCGCCCCCGACGACGACGCGGTCACCGGCGTCCTCGCCGAACGCGCCGCGCACTACCGGGAGCGGCTGCGGGCCCTGGACGGCAAGGTCGAGTACAACATCAAGGCCTCACACGTCGAGGAAGCGGTCCTGCACCGCGTGATGGCCGAGAACCCGGAGATCCGGGCCCTGGCGGAGGCCAACCGGCAGTCGGGCGGCGGCAGTCACGAACAGAAGCTGCGGCTCGGCGAGATGGTCGCCGCCGCGGTGCAGACCCGGGAGGCCGAGGACGCCGCCGAGGTGCAGCGCGCCCTGGAACCGGTCGCCGAGGCCGTGAGCGTGGGACCCGACTCCACGGGCTGGCTGGCCAACGTCTCGTTCCTGGTGGACCGGGGCGCCGCCGAGATGTTCGTGACCGCGGTGGAGCAGGCCCGCAAGAGTCATCCGCACCTCGATCTGCGGGTCAACGGACCGCTTCCGCCGTACAGCTTCGTCGAGCCCGGCCCCGCCGAGCCGGCGGGCAGCACGGCCGGTCGCGCGGATACGGCCGGGGAGTAGCCCATGGGCCTGATCGGAGAGGTACTGCTGCTGCCGTTCGCCCCGGTGCGCGGCAGCGCATGGGTGATCGGACAGGTGCTGCGCGAGGCGGAACGGCGGTACTACGACCCGGCCGCGGTACGGGGCGAGCTCGCCCTGCTGGAGCGGCGGCTGGAGGCGGGCGAGATCGACGAGGAGGAGTTCGACCGCCGTGAGGACGAACTCCTCGACCGGCTGGAGACCGGGCTGCGTGGCGGTCCGGGAGCCGCGGCCGTGGGAACGGACGACGGGACGACACGATGAACCGAGTGGGGCTGGGCCTCGCGATAGGGGCCGGATACGTCCTCGGACGCACGAGGAAACTGAAACTGGCGTTCGCCGTCGGCACGCTGGTGGCCGGCAAGCGGATGCAGCTGAGCCCGCGGGCGCTCGCGGACCTGGTGTCCGGGCAGCTGCGGAACAACCCGCAGTTCAAGGAGATCGGGGACCAGCTCCGCGAGGACCTGCGCGGCGTGGGCGGTGCGGCGTCCGGCGCCCTGGTCGAGCGGCAGCTCGACGCCCTCGCCGACCGGCTGCACGACCGCACCGCCGGGGTCCGCGAACGGCTCGGCGGCGTCGTGCCGCAGCGGCCGGACCGGCGGTACGGGGACGAGGAGCGGCCGGAGAGGGAGGAGCCGGACACCCACGGGCCGGACGCCGAAGGGCCGGAGACCGAGGGGCCGGACGCGCACGGGCCGGTCGCCGAGGTCGAGGCGGAGCCCGAGCGGCCCGCCCGCAAGCAGGCACCGGCGAAGAAGGCGGCGAAGAAGGCCGCCGCCAAGACGGCGCCCGCGCGCAAAGCCCCCGCCAGGAAGACGGCGGCGAAGCGGACCGCCGCACGGAAGACGGCCTCCGCCAAGTCGGCGGCCCGCAAGCCGGCGTCCGCCCGGATCCCGAAGGGGGGCGGCGACCGATGACCGACACTCTCGGATCGGCGGCCTCCACGGCCGGCCGGCGCCCACACCCGTTCGCCGACGTGGCCCGCAGCGAGGCCGCGGACCGGCTCAAGGCCGAGGCGCGGGAGTATCTCGCCGCCCAGGCCGTACGGCTGCTGACCGGCCTCGGCCACAGGCTCGGCGAGACCACCGTCAAGCTGAACGACATGGCTGAGGGCCGCAGCCCAGGCCTCGCCCGGCTCGCCCTGGACGGCGGTCGCAAGCTGGCCGAGGGCAAGGGCCCGGTGCGCTCGGCGCTGGAAGTCGGCGCCTCGCGTGCCAAGGACAACGTGGTCGGCGCGCTCAAGCACCTGACCGGCGGCAAGGGCGGCCGCAGGGGCGGCTCCGGCCACCGGCCGACCGTGATCATCGAGTCCGTCGACGTGGGCGTGCCGCTGCGCACGGCGTACGACCAGTGGACCCGCTACCAGGACTTCAGCATCTTCGCCAAGGGCGTCAAGAGCGCCGAACGGGCCGACGACACGACCTCGGACTGGCAGCTGAAGGTCTTCTGGTCCCCTCGCAGCTGGAAGGCCCACACCACCGAGCAGCTGCCCGACGACCGGATCACCTGGACCTCGGAAGGTGCCAAGGGCACGACGAAGGGCGTCGTCTCCTTCCACCGGCTCGCCGACAACCTCACCCGGGTCCTGCTGGTGATCGAGTACTACCCCAAGGGCCTCTTCGAGAAGACCGGCAACCTGTGGCGCGCCCAGGGCCGCCGAGCCCGGCTCGACCTGAAGAACTACGCCCGCCACATCACGCTCAGAGGAGAGGCGGAGGACGGCTGGCGCGGGGAGATCCGCGACGGCGAGGTCGTACGCGATCACGAGGACGCGATCGCAGCGGAAGAGGTCCCCGAAGACGATGCCCCCGAGGAGGAGGCCGACGGCCAGGACGAGTACAGGGGGTACGACGAGGAATACGGCGAAGAAGGGGAACCCGAGGAGGAATACGAAGAAGAGGAACCCCGGGAAGAAGGGGAGCCGGCAGCGGAGAAGGAGACCGAGGACGAGTACCGGGACGAGTACGCCGACGCCGGGAGCCGTCGATGACCTCGCCCAGCCGGCTCCCCGAGCCCTACGGCCACGACGGTGGCGCCAACCTTGCCGACATCCTGGAGCGCGTGCTCGACAAGGGCGTCGTCATCGCGGGCGACATCCGGATCAACCTGCTCGACATCGAGCTGCTCACCGTCAAGCTGCGGCTCATCGTCGCCTCCGTCGACAAGGCGAAGGAGATGGGCATCGACTGGTGGGAGGACGACCCGGCGCTGTCGTCCCGGGCCCGCCGCTCCGAACTCGCCCGGGAGAACGTCGAGTTGCGTGAGCGGCTGGCGGAGCTGGAGACCGGCCGTACACAGGAGGAGGCCTCATGACCGGACTGCGGTACGTGTACGCCGTCTGCCGCCCTTTCGGTGCGGCCCTGCAGACCCAGCTGACCGGCGTGGCGGGCGCCCCGCCCAAACTGCTGCACCATCGCGGTCTGGTCGCCGTGGTCAGTACGGTGCCGGAGCGGGACTTCGCGGAGGAGCAGCTCCGTGCCCATCTGGAGGACCTGGAGTGGCTCACGGCCACCGCCCGCGCCCACCACGGCGTGATCGACGCGCTGATGACGGTGACCACGCCCCTGCCGCTCCGGCTGGCCACGGTGTTCCGGGACGACAGCGGCGTACGCATGATGCTGGAGGCCCGCGAGGGCGACTTCCGGCGCACTCTCGACCGGCTGGAGGGACGGGTGGAATGGGGTGTGAAGGTGTACGTCGAATCCGCACCCGGTGAAACTCCCGGGGGAACCGCGGAAAGCGAGTCGGCGGCCGGGAAAGCCGTGTCCGGGCGGGACTATCTGCGGCAGCGCAGTATGCGCGCCCGGGAGCAGGAGGACCGGTGGCGGAAAGCCGAGGAGTTCGCGACCCGGCTGCATGAAACGCTTGCCGCGCATGCCGATGATTCCCGGCTGCACGCGCCCCAGGATCCCGCGCTGTCCGGCACCTCCGGTCGCAATGTCCTGAATGCGGCCTATCTGGTGCTGCGCGCCGAATCCGAGGAGTTCGTGGAAATCGTGGACCGGACGAAGGACGACGCGCCCGGAATGCGGGTGGAACTCACCGGCCCCTGGGCGGCCTATTCCTTCGCGGGGGAGAAGCCGTGACGGTGATCGAACGCCGTGAGGTCGCCCTCGTGGACCTGCTCGACCGGCTGCTGGCGGGCGGGGTCGTGATCACCGGCGACGTCACCCTGCGCATCGCGGACGTCGATCTCGTCCGTATCGATCTCAACGCGCTGATCAGCTCGGTGAACGACCGGGTGCCGGCCCCCTGGGGTGAGGACCTGTGACGGCCCGCCGGGGCCGTCTCGAACTCGAGCCCGACACCGTCGAGCGCGATCTGGTCAAGCTCGTCCTCACCGTCGTGGAACTGCTCCGCCAGCTGATGGAACGGCAGGCGCTGCGCCGGTTCGACACGGGTGATCTCAGCGAGGAGCAGGAGGAGCGGATCGGGCTCACCCTGATGCTGCTCGACGACCGGATGACCGAGCTGCGCGAGCGCTACGGACTGCGGCCCGAGGACCTGAATCTGGACCTCGGGCCGCTCGGACCGTTGCTGCCCCGGGACTGAGCTCCCGGGTCAGTTCACCACCTGTACCAGCGGCCCCTGCCTCCGGCTGCGGTCGTACCCCGCATCAGGAAGCCCAGCAGCCACAGAACAAGGACCGCGATCGCAATCCACCAAAGCACCTCTACCGCGAATCCGGCGCCGAAGAGAATCAGCACCAAAAGCAGTACCAGCAGGATGGGAACCATAATGTGAACCTCCTGCTCTCCGAGTTTCCAGAAAAGGAATATTCAGGCTTCCTTGCGGCACAGAATTTCTCCGTGCAGAACCGCGAACCAGCCGTCGTCCTGTTTCCCCCACTGGCGCCAGGCCTCCGATACGGCCCGCAACTGCTGCGGGCTCGCATGCCCGCCCTCCGTGGCCCGCTGCGCATAGGCGGACGCGAGGGTGCGGTCCGCCCACAGGCCGCTCCACCACTCCCGCTCGTCGGGCGTCGAGAACGTCCAGGTGCCGGACGTGGCGGTGATGTCGGTGAGCCCGGCTCGCAGCGCCCAGGACTTCAGCCGGCGTCCCGCGTCCGGCTCACCGCCGTTGGCGCGGGCCACCCTGCGGTACAGGTCCAGCCACTCGTCGAGGCCGGGTGAGGCGGGATACCAGGTCATCGCCGCGTAGTCCGAGTCGCGGGCGGCGATGACCCCGCCCGGTTTCGTCACCCGCCGCATCTCGCGCAGTGCCTGCACGGGATCACCGACGTGCTGGAGCACCTGGTGGGCGTGGACCACGCAGAAGGTGTCGTCGGGGAAGTCCAGGGCGTGCACGTCGGCGACCGCGAAGTCGACGTTGGTCAGGCCGCGTTCGGCCGCCGTGGCCCGTGCCCGGTCCAGGATGTCCGGCGCGAAGTCGACACCGGTGACATGGCCATCAGGGACCAGCGCGGCCAGGTCGGCGGTGATGGTGCCGGGCCCGCAGCCGACGTCCAGGATCTTCATGTGGGGCTGCAGCGAGCCGAGGAGGTACGCGGCGGAGTTGGCGGCGGTCCGCCAGGTGTGCGAACGCAGCACGGACTCGTGGTGCCCGTGCGTGTAGACGGCGGTCTCCTGTGCTTTCGGCATGGCTGTACCCCTTCGCGTCACGCAGGTTCATGTCCTCCGCCACCGTACGCGCCGGGCCGAATGATGAGACACCGTGTTCTGCAATATGGACTGACGACTCGTCAGTTCTTGGTTGTGGGTCGGTAGACGACCAGTGCCTCGGGCAGTTTCTCCAGCGTGACCTCGCCCTCCACCTCGGTGACCTCTCCGTCGTAGGCGAGCAGCGTGCCCGGCGCGACGCCGGACAGCCGCAACCGGCCCACCTGGACCGCCGCGTGCGCTGGGGAGCGGGTCAGCGGGCCGGCGAGGGCGGCGGCGAGCAGCCGCAGCGCCGGTCCGCGCCCGCCGTGCACGACCCGTACGTCGAGCTGTCCGTCCGCGAGCTCGAGCCGGCGGGCCGGTGCGAGGCCCATCCGGTGGTAGGTGCCGTTCCCGGCGAACAACAGCCACAACGGCCGTGGCCTGCCACCGAGTTCGACCTCCAGCGGATGCCGGTCCGCGCGCAGGACACGCAGCGCCGCGAGCACCCCGGCCGGCCAGCTGCCGATCCGGTGCGACCAGCGGTCCCGTTCACGGACCAGCTCCGGATAGACGCCCAGGCTGCACGTGTTGACGAAGACGCCCTGCTTCTCGCCGCAGGTGAACCGGCCCACGTCCACCCGCACGGCGTCGCCCCGCCGGACCGCGCGACTCAGCGTCCGGACGTCCTCCACGCCCAGGTCGCCGGCGAAGTGGTTCAGCGTGCCTCCGGGCAGCACCGCGAGCGGCAGGCCGCGGCGCAGGGCGATCTCCGCGGCCGCGTTCACCGTGCCGTCGCCGCCGCACACGCCGAGCACCCGGGCCCGGGCGGCCGCCTTCTCCAGCTCCTCCCGCATGTCCTCCGGCGCGCACTCGACGACCTCCGCCCGCGGCAGCGTGTCCCGCAGCGCCGACGCCCGGTCCGCCCTGCCCGTGGCCGTGTTGGCCACGACGACCAGGCCCTCGCCCTCGGGCAGCGGCGGCGCCTCGGCCCGCGGCCGGGCCGGCAGCGTGACCTGCGCCCGGGTCGGCACCAGACCGCGTACGGCGAACGCGGCGCCCACGCCGAGCGCCGCACCCGCCAGGACGTCGCTCGGAAAGTGGGCGCCCGTGTAGACACGGGACATGGCGACCGAGAACGCGACCGGGGCCACGACGGCACCCCAGGCGGAGGACTCCAGCGCCACGCCGGCCGCGAAGGCCGCCGCGGAGGCGGAGTGACCGGACGGGAACGACGTGGTGATCGGCTGCCGCTTCAGCTGCCGGACCAGCGGGACGGGGTCGAGGACCGGGCGGGGGCGGCGCACACTGCGCTTGCCGAGGGTGTTGATGGTGGCCGAGGCCAGGGCGAGCGAGGCCACGCCCCGCACGGCGGCCCGGCGGCCCCTCGGGGTGCGGCTCGCCGCGATCAGGCCCGCCGTCGCGAACCACAGCACACCGTGGTTCGCGCTCCGGCTCAGCCTCGGCAGGACGGGCTCGGCGGCGGGCCAGTGACGTTCGGCGGCGAACTCGAACAGTCGGCAGTCGAGAGCGAGCAGCCGGTCGCGCAGGATGTGATGGCCGGGTTTCGGCAGGGTGAGGTCGACATCTGGGCTCATACAGGCGCGGGTACCCTGAAGGCGCCGTTCTCTGCCCCGTCGGCGGTGGCCGGTACCCGGAGGAACCCATCGATGCGCCTGCTCCTCGTCCGCCACGGCCAGACCCCCACCAACCTCGCCTACCTGCTGGACACCACCGTCCCCGGGCCGGGCCTGACCGAGCTGGGCGAACGCCAGGCCGTCGCCCTGCCCGCAGCCCTCGCCGACGAGGACATCGAGGCCGTGTACGCCTCCACCCTCGTGCGCACCCAGCTCACCGCCGAGCCGCTCGCGGCGGCCCGCGGGCTCGAGGTGATCGTCCGCGACGGCATCCGGGAGCTCACGGCCGGCGAGCTGGAGATGCTGCCCGGCGACTCCGAGCGCGGCCAGGAGTACATGCGGACGGCGTTCGCCTGGGCCGCCGGTGACACCGCGCTGCGGATGCCGGGCGGGGAGAGCGGCGAGGAGGCGCTCGCGCGGTACGACGCCGTGGTCGCCGAGGCCGCAGACAGCGGCGCCGGGACCGTCGCCATGGTCAGCCACGGCGCCGCCATCCGGATGTGGACCGCCGCCCGCGCCGCCAATGTCGACGTGCCCTTCGCCGCGGCCCGCCCGCTGGAGAACACCGGCGTGGTCATCCTCGAGGGCTCGCCCTCCGACGGCTGGAAGGCGCTGTCGTGGGCGGGCGCGACGGTGCTGCCCGTGGGTGAGGGCGGACCCGCCGGGCGCCCGCTGGGCGGGACCGAATAAGCGTTTGCCGCAGGACGTGGGCCGCCCGCACAATGCGACCCCATGGGACATCTGGAAGCCGCACATCTCGAGTACCACCTCCCGGACGGGAGGACCCTGCTCGGCGATGTGTCGTTCCGGGTGGGCGAAGGGGCGGTCGTCGCCCTCGTCGGCCCCAACGGCGCCGGCAAGACCACTCTGCTCCGGCTGATCTCGGGCGAGCTGAAACCCCACGGCGGCACCGTCACCGTCAGCGGCGGGCTCGGCGTGATGCGGCAGTTCGTGGGCTCCGTACGGGACGAGACGACCGTGCGCGACCTGCTGGTGTCCGTCGCACCGCCGCGCATCCGCGAGGCCGCCGCGGCCGTCGACGCGGCCGAGCACGCCATCATGACCGTCGACGACGAGGCCGCCCAGCTCCGGTACGCGCAGGCACTGGCCGACTGGGCCGAGGCGCGCGGCTACGAGGCGGAGACCACGTGGGACATGTGCACCACGGCCGCGCTCGGCGTGCCCTACGAGAAGGCACAGTGGCGGCAGGTACGGACCCTGTCCGGCGGTGAACAGAAGCGGCTGGTCCTGGAGGCGCTGCTGCGCGGCACCGACGAGGTGCTGCTGCTCGACGAGCCCGACAACTACCTCGACGTGCCCGGCAAACGCTGGCTGGAGGAGCGTCTCGCGGAGACCCGCAAGACGGTCCTGTTCGTCTCCCACGACCGGGAACTCCTCGCCCGTGCCGCCGAGCGGATCGTCTCCGTCGAGCCCGGCCCCGCGGGTGCCGACGCCTGGGTGCACGGCGCCGGCTTCGCCACCTACCACGAGGCCCGGCGCGAACGCTTCGCCCGCTTCGAGGAGTTGCGCCGGCGCTGGGACGAGAAGCACGCCCAGCTGAAGAAGCTCGTACTGAACCTCCGTCAGGCCGCCTCGATCAGCCACGAGCTGGCGTCCCGCTACCAGGCGGCCCAGACCCGGCTGCGCAAGTTCGAGGAGGCGGGCCCGCCGCCGGAGCCGCCGCGCGAGCAGGACATCCGCATGCGGCTCAAGGGCGGCCGTACCGGCGTCCGCGCCGTCACCTGTAAGGGACTCGAGCTCACCGGGCTGATGAAACCCTTCGACCTGGAGGTCTTCTACGGCGAACGGGTCGCCGTCCTCGGCTCCAACGGCTCCGGCAAGTCGCACTTCCTCAGGCTGCTCGCCGGGGACGACGTGGCGCACACCGGGGAGTGGAAGCTCGGGGCGCGGGTCGTGCCCGGCCACTTCGCGCAGACCCACGCGCATCCGGAGCTGGCCGGCCGGTCACTGCTCGACATCCTGTGGCGCGAACACGCCCAGGACCGGGGCGCCGCCATGTCCCGGCTGCGCCGCTACGAGCTGACCGGCCAGGCCGAGCAGAGCTTCGACCGGCTCTCCGGGGGCCAGCAGGCCCGCTTCCAGATCCTCCTGCTGGAACTCCAGGGCGCCACCGCCCTGCTCCTGGACGAGCCGACCGACAACCTCGACCTGGAGTCCGCCGAAGCCCTCCAGGAAGGCCTGGAGGCGTTCGACGGCACGGTCCTCGCGGTCACCCACGACCGCTGGTTCGCCCGCTCCTTCGACCGCTACCTGGTCTTCGGCAGCGACGGCCGGGTCCGCGAGACCCCGGAACCGGTATGGGACGAACGCCGCGTGGAGCGGGCCCGCTAGGGCCGTTCACGTCCAGCGCAGCAGGGCGCCCAGGCCGCCCGCCGGTACGTCCTGCTCGCGTGCCGCCTCGGCCGGGGTCAGTGAGATCGCCGGTGCGGCCGTCGCCACCGCCGAGCGGATCAGCGCGTCGTCCGCGCGGGCGGACCAGGAGTGCTGCTCGCCGAGGATCTTCAGGTCCGTACGGCGCACCGCCAGCTGGTCCGGGTCCTCACCGATCCACACCTCGCGGTGCGTGTCGGGGCCGTCCGGGCGGACGACGAGCTCATCGATCCGGTGCTCCCGGGCCGCCTCGATCACCGCGGGCACGCCCTCCGCCGCCTGTGCGCGGGCCGCCAGGAACCGCTCCAGCTCGGCCTCGGCATGCCGGCGCACATGGGTGGCGCGGGCCTCCTCCACGTCCGCGTCGAGAAGCCGGCTGCCCGTACCGTGCGGGGCCTGAACCAGCCGGTCGTGCAGCCGCTGCGGCAGCCGCTCGTGCACGGCCCGCCGCTCCCGGTCCTCGCCGACCAGGATCAGCAGATCGGCCAGGGTCTCCTCCTGGCACACCGCGAGCGCGTCGGCGATCTCCGCCGCGTTGTGCTCCCAGGTGTTCTCCACCCGCAGCTGGAAGTGCCGCTCCGACCAGTCCACACTGCTCGTACGGTGCACCGGCCACTGACGTCCGGCGACCGAACCGGCCTTCTCCCGGACCAGCGCGCTGCGCAGCTCGAAGTCGGCGCCCTTGCGGTCGACGTACGCCACGACGGCCACGGCGTCCTCGCCGGTCAGGTCGAGCAGCGGGGTGGTGCGGGGCAGCGGCGCCCACTGCGCCCAGCCGCCCTGCGGGGCGCGGGCCAGCGGCGGGTCGAGGACCACCTGACCCGCGCGGGCGAACAGGGCCCGGCCGTGCGGCTCCGGCGAGTGTTTCAGTTCCTCGATCGCGTCGCGTACGGCCCGGCAGGTCGCCTCGTCGGCGCCCTGACCCGCGAGTTCCCGGGACATCGCCTCGGCCGTCAGATGCCGCTCGTGGGGCGTGTCCTCCGTGTGCCGGGAGAGGTCGACGTACACGGAGGCCCAGGGCCCCGGATGTTCGTAGAGTGGATGCAGGAACGCGAGATCCATGGCTCCCTCCCGGTTGCCGCTCGGGGGTAGTGCTTGCCGGGCGGGTACCCGTACCCCATGAATGAACACGATGAGCGGGGCACCACCATGACCGGAGTCGAACCGGGTCGGCTGGACGACCAGCAGCTCATGAAGGAGCTGGAGACCATCCACCGCACGCGCCACGACACCCTGCTGTACGGCTCGAACGACGCGCTGCGCGCCCACAACGAACGCATGGCCCAGCTGGAGGGCGAGTACCTGCGCCGCAATCCGCGCCGCTTCGTCTCCCCGGGGCGCACCCGGGAGGGCGCCCGGGAGCGGGCCGCGGTGTGTGACGGGACCGGCGGACGGCAGACCCCGGTCGGGAAGTGGGGGCAGGGTGCCGCCGCGACCGAACCGGGCCCGGACCGCAGCCCCGGCACGTGACACGACAGCGGGACGGCCGGTCCCCTGACGACCGTCCCCTTTCGGCCGGTGCTGTTACGCCGTCTCCTTCGCGAACACCTCCAGGAACGCCGCGCAGAACGCCTTGAGGTCGTTCGGCTTGCGGCTGGTGACCAGCTTGTTCGAGCCGTGGTCGCAGATCTTGACCTGTTCGTCCACCCAGGTGCCGCCCGCGTTGCGGATGTCGGTCTGCACGCTCGGCCAGGAGGTCAGCACCCGGCCCCGTACGACGTCCGCCTCGACCAGCGTCCACGGCGCGTGGCAGATCGCGGCGACCGGCCGGCCCTGCTCGAAGAAGTCCCGGACGAACGCCACCGCCTCGGGGTTCATCCGCAGGAAGTCGGGATTGGCCACACCGCCCGGCAGCACCAGGCCGTCGAAGGAGTCGGCCGACGTCTCGCCCACCACCTCGTCGACGGCGAACGTGTCCGCCCGGTCGAGGTGATGGAAGGCCTGCACTTCGCCCGGCTTCGTCGACACGAGCACGGGCTCGTGGCCGGCCTCGACGGCCGCCTGCCAGGGGTCGGTCAGCTCGACCTGTTCGACGCCCTCGGGTGCGGTCAGAAACGCGATACGCATGACGGTTCACCGTCCCTTCGTGAGCTTCCTCCTCCTGGCCGCGCGTCGGCAGCGCATCAGCTCCTCGCCGTACGGCAGCACCACGCACACCCCGATCGCGGCCGCGATCCCCGCCAGATAGCCGCGCGACAGCGGCGGTCGGCGGGGCACCAGGCGCCACGCGTCCGGGTCGCCGTCGCCGCCACGCAGCAGCGACTTCACCTGGTCGGCGTGCAGACACATCAGCGAGGCCAGCGCGCCGAACGGCAGCGACTCCAGGAAGCTGTGGATGTGCTGCTCGACCGGCTTGACCCGGCGGTCGCTGTCGACGGCCGTGCGGACGTCCCACAGCGCGGTCGCCTCGTGCGCCGCGGCCCCCGCCAACTGCACCGACAGCAGCAGGGGGTTGATCTCGTAGCGCAGGGTCAGCGCGATGGGGATGCCGACCTCCGTCATCATGAGGGAGTGGATCAGTGACTCCTTCGTCCCCGCCGTGTCCTCGATGCGGGTGCGCCGGTGCATCGCCCAGTCCGCGAGACCGGGCACGAACCAGCTCGGCAGCAGCCCGTACAGCAGATAGCGGGTCGTTGCGGCACCGACGTCGACCGTGCCGCCGGTGGTGGCGATCCCGGCCGCCTGGTCCCGGCTCACACCGGTCCCCGGATGTCGGGGGCGGCCGGGTGGAGGTCGTGGTCCGCTTCGGCCCGGCTGATGTCGGCGAGCGCGCTGTCCGGGTCCTGCGCGACCGCCAGGTCCCCGAGAGTCACCATCCCCACGGGGAGGCCGTTCTCCACGACCGGCAGCCTGCGTACGGCCTTCTCGCGCATCAGCGCGACCGCCGTCGACACCGGGTCCTGCGGCGACACCATGACCGGGTGCGGTGTGCACACCGACCGTGCGCTCACGGTCAGCGGATCGAGACCCTCGGCCACGGCACGCACCGTGATGTCACGGTCGGTGAGCATGCCGACCACCTGCTGTCCGTCGGCCACCACCACATCGCCGATGTCCTGGGCGCGCATCAGCTGCGCCGCCTCCACCACCGAGGCGTCCGGACGGACGGCGACCACGCCCGGCGTCATCACCTCCCGCACGAAATCGGCCATCATCGCGCCTCCTCCCGTCGCTCACCGCGCGTCAGGGCCTCCGCCAGCTCCTGGACGTTGCCGTAACGCGCCGAACGGGGCAGTCGCCGCAGCGGCTCGATCAGGGCGTCGGGCGCGTTCCGGCGGCGCAGGGCGCTCATCAGCTCGCCCGGTCCCGCGGGAAACGCGCTGCGGCCCAGAATGCGGCCCAGCTCCAGCCGGATCTCCGCAAGGGAGCCCGGCATGGCCGGTCCGCCCGCGATCCGGGGATCGTCCTCGGCCACGGGCTCGGGGTCGTTCCACTCCTCCGTGCGGGTGGGGTGGCCCGACCTGAGCAGCCCCTGCAGTTCGTGCTTCATCTCCTCGTCCCGGTGGACGCTCAGCCGGTCACTGCCTCGCTGCATGTCGTGCTCCAGATATTCGGGGGTGCGCACCGCGTACCCGGAGGGCGGGCGGCGACACCGGCACGGCGCCGCACAACCGCCTACTTCTTCTGCCGGCCCGGCAGAAACTCCTGCACCTTCGCCTTCAGGCCCTGCTTGATCATGGAGCCGCGGTCGGCGTCGCCCTTCAGGATCGACGCGGCCGTCGCCTCCATCTGCTCCCATGTCGCGTGCGGCGGGATCGGCGGCACCGCCGGGTCCGTGAGGAACTCGATCACCGCGGGACCGTCGGCCTCCAGACCGGCCCGCCAGCCCGCCTCGACGTCCCCCGGCTTCTCCACGCGCACACCGGTCAGGCCCAGGGAGCGGGCGAAGGCGGCGTACTGCACGTCCGGGATCTCCTGCGAGGGCAGGAAGGACGGTGCGCCCTCCATGGCCCGCATCTCCCACGTCACCTGGTTCAGGTCGTGGTTGTTCCAGACGCCGACCACCAGCCGCGGATCCTGCCAGTTGCCGAAGTACTTCGCCGCCGTGATCAGCTCGGCGAGCCCGTTCATCTGCATCGCCCCGTCCCCGACCAGCGCGATCGCCGGCCGGTCCGGATGGGCGAACTTCGCGCCGATCGCGTACGGCACGCCGCAGCCCATCGTCGCCAGCGTCCCGGAGAGCGAGGAGCGCATGCCGGGCCGCATCGTCAGGTGCCGGGCGTACCAGTTCGCGGCCGACCCCGAGTCGGACGTGATGATCGCGTCGGCCGGCAGCAGCGGGTCCAGGGCACTGGCCACGTACTCCGGGTTGATCGGATCGGCCGACAGCCCCGCCCGGCGCTCCATCACCTCGCGCCAGCGCGTCACGTTCGCGCACACCGTGTCGAACCACTCGCGCCCGCGCTCGCCGTCCAGCAGCGGGATGAGCCGCTGGAGGGTCTCCCTGGCGTCGCCGACGAGATTCACCTCGTACGGGTAACGCATCCCGACCATGTGCGGATCGATGTCGATCTGCACCCCGCGGGCCTTGCCGAACTCCGGCATGAACTGTGTGTACGGGAACGAGGATCCGATGGTCAGCAGCGTGTCGCAGTCCCGCATCAGCTCGTACGACGGACGGGTGCCCAGCAGACCGATCGAGCCGGTGACGTACGGCAGTTCGTCGCTGAGCACGTCCTTGCCGAGCAGCGCCTTGGCGACGCCCGCACCGAGCAGCTCGGCGATCCGCTCCACCTCCGACCGTGCGCCCGCCGCGCCCTGGCCGACGAGAATCGCCACCTTGTCACCGGCGTTGAGGACGTCCGCGGCCCGGTGCAGGGACTCCTCGGAGGGAATCGCCGTCCACGCGCTGCGGTCCAGGCTGGACGGCACCATCTTGAACTCGTGGGTGGGTGGCGAGTAGTCGAGCTCCTGCACGTCGCCGGGGATGATGACCGCGGTGGGGGAGCGCCGGGCGTACGCGGTGCGGATGGCCCGGTCCAGCACGTTCGGCAGCTGCTCCGGAACCGTCACCGTCTCCAGGAAGTCGGAGGCGACGTCCTTGAACAGCGCGTGCAGGTCCACCTCCTGCTGGTACGAGCCGCCCATCGCACTGCGGTGCGTCTGGCCGACGATCGCCAGCACCGGAACATGGTCCAGCTTGGCGTCGTACAGACCGTTGAGCAGGTGGATCGCGCCCGGTCCCGAGGTGGCCGCGCACACTCCGAGACGGCCGCCGAACTTGGCGTAGCCGACCGCCTGGAACGCGGACATCTCCTCGTGCCGGGACTGGATGAACCGCGGCCGGTCGTCGGCGCGGCCCCAGGCGGCGAGCAGCCCGTTGATCCCGTCGCCGGGGTAGCCGAAGACGTGCTCCACACCCCACTCGCGCAGCCGCTGCAGGACGTGGTCGGAGACCTTGGTGCTCATGTGAGGCGTCCTTCCGGACGTAGGAAGTGAGTCGCGTAAGGGGTTGTCGGCATCTCTACGAGTCACCCCCCGCCCCTGTGGAAAACCTGCCGGGTGCTTGCCGGCCGGGCCGGGGGCGGATCACCCACACGAGCGTTGACGTCCCGCCAATGGGGTCCCGCCGCGCGCGTCCCCTTTGACGGGAGGGCTGTGATGGCTGTGGGGGTGCGGTCCTCGTGCCCCGTCGCCGTCGGTCCGATCGGTCCAAGGAGTCCGTCCCATGCGCCCATGCAGCGCCCGTGTCCTGTCCGTCGCCATTCCGGCCGGGGCTGTGCTGGCCAGTACCGTTCCCGTCGCCTCGGCGGATCCGGCTGCGGAGGTGAGACCCGCCGCCAGCCGGCCGGGCGGCAACGTCACCGTCTCCGTGTCCTGCGATCCCTTCGGAGGGAAGGCGCCCGCCACTGTGGTGGCGAAGTCCAAGGCGTTCGCCGGGGGGACCCTGAAGCTGAGCCTGGTGCCCGGCAACGACAACGCACTGTCCGGGCCCGCGTACCGGGGGACCGCCCGCATCCCGCCCGCCGCGAGCCTCGCGGCACTTCCGCCTGCCGCCGGGTCGGCTGCTCCGCCTCCCGCCGGATCGGCTGCCCCGCCCCCAGGTGGGTCGGCTGCTCCGCCTCCCGCCGGATCGGCTGCCCCGCCCCCAGGTGGGTCGGCTGCTCCGCCTCCCGCCGGATCGGCTGCTCCGCCTCCCGCTGGGACGGCTGCCCCGCCCCCAGGTGGGTCGGCTGCTCCGCCTCCCGCCGGATCGGCACCCCCGCCCGCCGCCGCCCCGCCCGCCGCCGGAACGGAATCCAGGTGGACCGTCGAGGGCATCTGCCCGGCGGCGCCCGGCGCGAAGGGCAAACCGTTCAAGGCGACGTTCATCGTGGCCCGTCCGGAGGACGGCGGCATCGGCCCGCGCTGCACCGTGCCGCGCGAATCCTGTAAGCCTCCGGTGATCCAGCACGGGGTGAAGGCCGGCGAGGGAGGGGACTTCGGTGTGTCCGTGCCCGCGCTCGTGACCGGCGGCCTGCTGATCGCGGGGGCGCTCGGCGCGGCCGTGTACCGCCTGTGGCGCAGGGACTCGTCGGCGGACGCCTGAGAGGGGGGCGGGCTGGGTACGCAGAGCGCGAGAGACGACCGGCACGGGAGGTACGCATGCGGCGGACGGACCCGGAAGGCCACGGCCCCGTCCGCTACGGGCCGCCCCTCCCCGACGACGGGCTGCCCGTGCTGCCGGAACTGTCCGCCGTGCTCGCCGCGGCCGCGGGCCGGGCCGGAAGCGAGCCGGTCGGCGGGGGATCCGCCCTGTTGGACGCGGCGTGCGGCTACTGGGAGCGGCGTGGACTGGCCGTCGCCCCCGAGCATGCCGTGGCCGCTCCCGGCGCACCCCCCCTGCTGCTCGCGCTGACCGCCGCGATCGGCGGCGACGTCCTGGTGCCCCGGCCCTGCGCCGCATGGTGGGCCCCGTACGCACGCCTGCTGGGCAGACCCGCCTTCCACGTGGCGACGCCGGCCGAGTGCGGCGGGGTGCCCGATCCGTACGCGCTGCTGGAGACCGTGCGCCGGGTGCGCGCCGAGGGCGGCGATCCGCGGCTGCTCGTGCTGTCCGTCGCCGACGACCCGACGGCGACGGTGGCACCGCCGGAGGTGCTGCACGAGACCCTCGAGGCCGCGGCCGGTGAGGGACTGCACCTGGTCAGCGACGAGACCTGGCGCGACACGCTGCACGCGCGGCACGACACCGTGCTGTTCAGCCCTGCCGAGATGCTGCCCGACCGGGTCACCGTCGTCAGCGACCTGGCCGGTGCGCTGTTGCCGCCCGGCTGGCCCGCCGCCGTCGCCCGCTTCCCCGCGGGCGAGTCCGGGGAGGAGCTGCACGCGCGCGTACTGGATGTGCTGACCGCGCTCGACGCGCGGGTCGCGGGCCCGGTCGCCGCCGCGGCCGGGTACGCCCTGGGCGAGCCCGAGCCGGTCAGCGCCCGGGCGGCCGCCGTCGTACGCCTGCACGCGCGCGTGGCGCAGTCCGCGCACCACACCGTCGTCGCGGCGGGCGCCCTCGCCCGGCCGCCGCAGGCGGGCCGTCATCTCTACGTCGATCTGGGCCCGTTGCGGTCCGCGCTCGCCCCGCACGGTGTGGGCGACGCGCAGGAACTGGAGGACTTCCTCACCGCCCGGCTCGGCATGCCCGCTCCGGGCGGCCACCGCTTCGGCGACGAGCTCGGCGCGCTGCGCGTCCGGCTGTCCACCGGCCCGCTGCTGGGCGGCACGGACGCCGAGCGCGCGGAATGCCTCGATTCACCCGAGCCGTTGGAACTGCCACACGTGCGACGCGCGTTGACCGGCTTGAGGTCGGTCTTCGACGATCTCCGCGACGACGCTCAGCGACGGGAGCCTCCTCGATGACGCCACAGTCAGAGTCGACCACGAGCACCCAGGAATCCGACGATCCGGCGGCCACGTCACCCTTCGCGCCCCCTGTCCCGCCGCTCGCCGAACCCCGTCCGCTCGCCGAGCGGCGGGTCTGGCCGCGGACCTTCCACGACCGGCTGACCGCCCCGCTGCCCGGCATCAAGGCCCTTGCCCGGTTCGCCCGCGAGGGCGCCGTACGCCCCGGCCGCGAGGGCCTCGCCGACATCCCCCGCCTGCCCTTCGAACCCGCCCCGCTGCCCCGCGTGGACGCCCGCACCGTCGCCGTCACCTGGGCGGGACACGCCAGTTGGGTACTGCACATCGGCGGGCTCACCGTGCTGACCGACCCGGTGTGGTCCCGCCGCATCCTCGGCACTCCCGCCCGCATCACACCCGTCGGGGTCGACTGGAACGAGCTGCCGCGCATCGACGCGGTCGTCATCAGCCACAACCACTACGACCACCTGGACGCCCCCACCCTGCGCCGACTCCCGCGCGACACCCCCGTGTTCGCACCGGCCGGGCTCGGCCGCTGGTTCCACCGCCGCCGGTTCACCTGCGTCACCGAGCTGGACTGGTGGGAGGGGGCCGAACTCGGCGGCGTCCGCTTCGACTTCGTGCCCGCCCACCACTGGTCCAAGCGGACCCTGACGGACGCCTGCCGCACCCTGTGGGGCGGCTGGGTGCTGACCGCCCCCGACGGCCGCCGCCTCTACTTCGCCGGCGACACCGGCTACGGCCACTGGTTCACCCGGATCGGCCGACGCTACCCGGGCATCGACCTCGCTCTGATGCCGATCGGCGCGTACAACCCCCGCTGGTGGCTCAGCGACGTCCACTGCGACCCGGAGGAGGCGGTACGGGCGGTACAGGACCTCGGCGCCCGGCGCATGGCCCCCATGCACTGGGCCACGTTCGTGCTGTCGGCGGAGCCGGTCCTGGAACCGCTCACGCGCGTGCGTGCGGCGTGGGAGAAGGCGGGACTGGCACGGGAGGACCTGTGGGACTTGCCGGTTGGTGGGTCACGGGTGCTGGACGGCGCCCAATGAGAGGCGCGAGGACATGCCGGTAAGGGGCGCGGGGCTGTGTCGACATGCGGCTCCTCCCCCACTCTCGGCTTCGCTCGAGCGGGGGGACCCCCACCGTGGGCGCGACCAGCCACGAACGACCCGCAGCCGCCGTACGGCATTGCCCCCGAGTTCTCAGGCGCCGGCCTTCCGCAGCCGGCGCCAGCCACTCGGCACCGCACTGATGACCAGCGTCAGTGCCACCGCCGCGACCACGCCCTCCCACGGCTCGGGGAAGAGCGACCCACCGAGAATCCCGATCAGCTGATACGTCACAGCCCAGGCCAGACAGGCCGGCAGATTGCCGCGGGCGAACCGCCGCATCGACCACTTCGCCAGCAGGCAGGCCAGCATCACCGGCAGCCGGCCCGCCGGCACCAGCCGGGACAGCACGAGCACCGCCACCCCGTGCGCGGCGAGCTTCTCCTGGGCCTGGGCCAGCCGTTCCTCCGGCGCCCGCGCCCGGATCGCCTCCAGCCAGCGCGAGCCGTTCCTCGACCCCATGCCGCGCCGCCCCAGCCAGTACAGCGTGGCATCACCGAGGAACGCGGCCAGCGAAGCCGTCACGAACACCAGCGCCAGCGAGAACGGCGCCGTTTGATGGAAAGCGACCACCGCCGCCGAACTCACCAGCGCCCCGGTCGGCACCACCGGCACCAGCGCCCCGATCAGCACCAGCAGGAACAGCGTCGGATAGCCGATCGCCTGCTGGGTGGATTCCGGCGGCACCGTGGAGGAGGCCGCGAGCCAGTTCACCGGGCGACCTCCAGGCGCACGCTCTCGCCGTGCCGGAGCGCGTGCACCGCGACCTGCGGCGCACGCTGGGCCGCGAGCCGCACGAAGTCGTCGCCGGGCGCGTGGAACTCATGGGGGCGTACGGCGTCCATGCCGATCGGCCAGTACGTGCCGTAGTGCACCGGCACGGCACTGTGCGGCGCCAGCCGGGCCAGCGCCTCGGCCGCCCGCCCCGCGTCGAGATGCCCGTCCCCCAGGTACGGCCCCCAGCCGCCGACCGGCAGCAGCGCCACGTCGACCGGCCCGACCTCCTTCGCCATCGTGTCGAACAGCCCGGTGTCCCCGGCGAAGTAGGTCCGGGCCTCGCCCTCGATGACGTAGCCGAGGGCGGGGGAGCGGTGCGGGCCCATCGGGAGCCGCCGTCCGTCGTGCTGCGCGGGCACGGCCCGTATGACGAGGCCGCCCACCCGGGTCTCGTCCCCGGGAGCCACCTCGGTCAGCTGCAGATGGGCGAGTCGGCGCAGACCCGGCACGGACCGGGGTGCGCCCCGGGGTACGACCAGGCGCGTGCCCGGCGCGAGCCGCGCCAGCGACGGCACGTGCAGGTGGTCGGCGTGCAGATGCGAGACCAGTGCCACGTCGGTGCGCCAGGCGTCCGCCGGGGGCAGCGCACCGCGGCGGCGGCGCAGATGCGCGAGCCGACGGGCGAACAGAGGGTCGGTGAGCACACGTACGCCCGAGTCCGCGACCGTGCAGGTGGCGTGACCCCACCACGTGACCTCCACCGGCACCTCTTTGCCTCCTTCGCGCGACTCCCCGAAGCCTACGGGCAGGAGTAGGGTCTGCGGCGAAACCCGGAGGTGAGGGGGACGCCATGGGAGAACTGCGGGTCACTGCCATCGCCAGCCTGACGCCGCTGCAGGAGCTGGACGCGGACCCCTTCCTGGTGGACTCCCGCAGCCAGCACGCCATGTGCGCGCGCTGGGCCGCCGAGCGGGGGTACGTCGTGGCCCGGCAGCTGCTGGTCCGTGGGCTGCGCCCCGACCACTGCGCCCTGTGGGACGGAGTGCGGCCCGGATGCGACCTGTTCGTGGCGCCCAGCCGCCGGGTGCTGGAGAGCGCGCTGTCGTCCGTCGACGAGTTCACCGCGGAGTGCGCGCGGCGCGGGGTGCGGGTCGAGACGGTGGGCCGCGCCGAGCCGTCGTACGACGCGCAGATGAAGGCCCGCGTCCATCGGCGGCTGTCGATGCCGACGGCCGGGTACGACGGGCGCTGACGGATGGTGCGGCCCCGGGGGACGAACGGGGTCTGCCAGGCGTTGTGACAATCTGGACGCAGGCCCGCTCCGGCGGCGGGCCGGGACGTGAGGTGTGCAGGGCGTGCGTGCAGGGCGTTGGCGGCGGGCCGTCAGCCAGATCGGGCGGAGCGTCGCGGTGTGGGCCGTCAGCACGGTCACGATGCTGGTACTCGCCGGGATCCTGCCCGACTTCCAGCTGCAGAGCGCGGACGGCGACAGCGCCACCACCATCGCCGTGACCGCCGCGTCGGCGGCCGGCGCCTTCGGTCTGCTGTCCGCGGTGGTCTGGCCGCTGCTGGTGCGGCTGCTGCTGCTCGTGCCCGCGCTCGTTCTCGGCCTGCTGGTGTTCTTCCTCAACGGTGCGCTGCTGCTGGTCGCGCTGCGCCTCGATCCCGCCGAGCGCGGCGCCGTCGACCCGGAGACGGCGGTCGTGGTGGCCGCCGCGATGTCCGCCGTCGCCTCCGCCACCGGCGGTGCCCTCGCCGTGCGCGACGACGACGCCTACCGGCGCCGGCTCTACCGCCTTTCCGACCGCCGCCCGCACGCCCTGCCGCCCGGCCCCGTCAGCCCCGGCACCGTCTTCGTGCAGTTCGACGGCGTCGGCCACGACGTGCTGACGAGCGCCGTCGACAAGGGGCTGATGCCGACCGTCGCCCACTGGCTCGGCAACGGCTCGGACGGCGCCGCCGAGACCGAACCCACCCACCGGCTCACCCCGTGGCGCACCGACTGGTCCAGCCAGACCGGCGCCAGCCAGCTCGGCATCCTGCACGGCAGCAACTTCGACATCCCCGCGTTCCGCTGGTACGAGAAGGACCGCCAGGAGGTGATGGTCAGCAACCGGCCGGCCAGCGCTGCAGAACTCCAGCGCCGGGCGGTCGAGCGCACCGGTGACGGAGGACTGCTCTCCGTCGACGGCGCCAGCCGCGGCAACCTCTTCAGCGGCGGCGCCGATCAGCAGGCCCTCGTGCTGTCCATCGCCGCCCGGCGGCGCAGCCGGGAGAACCGCTCCCGGGCGGGCTACTTCGCCTACTTCTCCGACCCGGCGAACGCCGTCCGCACCGCCCTGTCGTTCATCGCCGAGGTCGGTCGCGAGATCGGCCAGTCCACCCGGGCCCGGCTGCGCAAGGTCCGCCCGCGGGTCGCCCGCGGCGGCCTCTACCCGTTCGTCCGTGCCTTCGCGACCGTCGTCGAACGGGACGTCGTCGTCGCCGCGGTGATGGGCGACATGCTCGCGGGCCGCACGGCCGTCTACGCCGACCTGGTGGCGTACGACGAGGTGGCGCACCACTCGGGGCCGATGAGCCGGGACGCCGAGAAGGTGCTCGCCCGCCTGGACCGGGCACTCGCGCTGATCGAGAAGGTCGCCGAGCACGCGCCGCGGCCGTACCGGATCGTCGTCCTGTCCGACCACGGCCAGAGCCCCGGCGAGACCTTCCGCTCCCGCTACGGCCTCACCCTCGGCGACCTGGTTCGGGCCGGCTGCGGGCTGCCCGTGCCGCGCAGGGCGGGGCGCACCCGCAGCGGCGCGGAGGCGCGCGCGGCCGTGCGGGCGGCGCTGCACCGGCCCGTGGAGGAGGAGCACGAGCAGCGCCGCCCGGCGCGCCGCTCGGAGCCGATCGTGCTGGCCTCCGGCAACCTCGGCCTGGTCTCCTTCCCGGACGTGCACCACCGGATGACCAAGGAGGAGATCGACGCCCGGCACCCCGCGCTGCTGCCGACCCTCGCCAACCATCCCGGCATCGGCTTCCTGCTCGTGCGCAGCGAGGAGCACGGCGGGGTCGTGCTCGGGGCGTACGGCGCGGAGATTCCGGTGGACCAGCTGGACGACGACCACTCCGGACCGCTCGCCCCCTTCGGACCCGGCGCCGCCGACGCCGTCCGCCGGACGCACTCCTTCCCGCACGCCGCCGACATCATGGTCAACTCCTTCCACGACCCGGGCGACGGCGAGGTCCTCGCCTTCGAGGAGCAGATCGGCTCGCACGGCGGCCTCGGCGGCGCCCAGGCCAAGCCGTTCCTGCTGTCGCCGTACACCTTCTCCGCGCCCGTCGACGACGGGGAGGACCTCGTCGGCGCCGAGCACGTCCACCGCGTCCTGCGCCGCTGGCTGCGCGAGACGACCGGCCCGCAGGTGCCGATCGAGGCGGAGCCGGAGGAGCGGGCCGCCTGAAAATCGGCTGCGCTTTCGGATGCGTACCCACACACTGGTCGCATTCCGCATCTTTCAACACCTTCAAGGAGCCCCTGCGTTGCAGGCTGCTGTGACCGTCACTCCCGCCCGTGTACCGGAACTGCTCCTCGGTCTCGCGACCGTGCGGCCGGTCTTCCTCTGGGGCGCCCCCGGTATCGGAAAGTCCTCCCTGGTCAGGGAGTTCGCCGAGTCCCTGGGCCTGGAGTGTGTGAGCCTGCTCGGCACGCAGCTCGCGCCGGAGGACCTGATCGGCGTGCCGCAGATCCGGGACGGGCGCTCGGTGTTCTGCCCGCCGGAGGCGATCGCCCGCGACGAGCCGTACTGCCTGTTCCTGGACGAGCTGAACGCGGCGACCCCGGATGTGCAGAAGGCGTTCTACTCGCTGATCCTGGACCGCCGGATCGGCAGCTACGAACTGCCGAAGGGCTCCATCGTCATCGGCGCCGGAAACCGCGCCACCGACAACGCGCTCGCCCGCCCGATCGCCTCCGCCCTCGTCAACCGCCTCACCCACGTGCACCTGGAGGCCTCGCCGAAGGACTGGCTGACCTGGGCCGCGAACAACGGCATCCACCCCTGGATCCTGGACCACCTCACCGACCGGCCCGACCACCTGTGGTCCAAGCCGCCGAAGACCGAGGAGCCGTTCTCCACGCCCCGCTCCTGGCACATGCTCTCCGACGCGCTGCACTCCTTCGGTGCGGGGCTCGACGAGGAGACCCTGAAGGTCATCGCGCACGGCACGCTGACGCCCGCGCACGCGACCGCCTTCTGCGGCTACGTCAAGATCGTGCGCAGCCGGTACGGCATCGAGGCGATCATCAAGGGCGACGCGCGCTGGCCGCACCGCCTGGAGGACCGGGACCTGCTGTACTACCTCGCCGAGTCGTTCCGGGGGCGTCTCGTCAAGGAACTGCCGACGAGCAAGGAGCACATGTCGGCGCACGGACGGGAGACCGCGTACCGCGCCAAGTCCCTGCTCGTGCAGCTCGCCGAGATCTCCGTCGAGGTCGCCCAGAGCGTCATCGCCTCCGACGCCGACGGCAACCCCGTCCTGCCCGCCTGGTTCCTCATCGAGGCCGCCCGGGACATGCCGCGGCTGGTGGAGGCGCGACGATGAGCCGTACCCGCGCGAAGGGGCAGAAGAAGCGGGACGTGGCGGGGGAGGCGTTCGCGGAGGGCATGCGGCTGGTCCTCGCCAACCCCGCCCTGAAAGCCGTCGACTTCAACACCTGCCGGCGCGAGGACTGCACACTGGCGCCCAAGGACGGTCTCATCCGCGTCGACTCCGACGGCGTCCTGCACTCCCACCCCGACCGCCTTGCCGACGGCCGCGACTGGGCCTGGGCGATCGCGCACGCCGTCATCCACCTCGGCTTCGGCCATGTCCCGGCGGCGAGGGGGGTGCGCGAGCAGCCCGACCGCTACGACCTCGCCGCCCGCTGTGCCGTCGTCAACCGCTTCCTCCTCACCTTCCCGGTGGGCCGGACGCCCGAGGACCTGCCCGCCTCCTATCCCGACGGGGACGAGGAGCAGCTCGCCGCGCGCTGGCGGCGTGCCGGCATCCCGGCCGTGTACGAGCGCTGCGGTACCGCGGGCGGGGAGGCCGACCAGCTGCTCGTCGACTGGGGGACCTGGTTCGGGCCGCCCCAGGACTGGCAGCTCGCGTTCGCGGACGCCCTGACCCGCACCATGTCCGCGGCCCTCGACCTGGCGGGCGGCCGCCGCGACACCATGGACGGCAAGCTCGCCCCGCAGCGCCCCTGGGAGAAGGCGCTGAGCTGGTTCGTCTCCTCCTATCCGCTGCTCGGCGGCATCGCCGCCGGCATCCGGCTGGTCGCCGACGCCGAACTCGCCCGCGCCCACGACATCTCGATCGCCGCCGTGAACGCCGAGGCCGGCGAGATCTACGTCAACCCGCTCAGGCAGTTCGAGGACGAGGAGTGGCGGTTCGTCCTCGCCCACGAGATGCTGCACGCCGCCCTGCGGCACGGCGACCGCTGCGGCACCCGCGACCCGTACCTGTTCAACATCGCCGCCGACTACGTCATCAACGGCTGGCTGTGCGAGATGCAGGTCGGCACGATGCCCGAGGGGCTGCTGCACGACCCGGACCTGAAGGGCCTGTCGGCGGAGGAGGTGTACGACCGGATCGCGGGCGACCTGCGCCGGATGCGCCGGCTGTCGACCCTGCGCGGCAAGGGCGTGGGCGACATCCTCGGCGGACCGCTCGGCAGCCCGCGCGACTACGTCGACCTGGACGAGTTCTACCGCCGCGGTCTCGGCCAGGGCCTCGACCTGCACCAGCAGCAGGAGCGCGGCTTCCTGCCCGGCGGCCTGGTCGAGGAGATCCGCGCGCTCAGCCAGCCGCCGCTGCCCTGGGACGCGCAGCTCGCCCGCTGGTTCGACGAGTTCGTGCCCCGACCCGAGCCCGTACGGTCGTACGCCCGTCCCTCGCGCCGCCAGGCGTCCACCCCCGACATTCCCCGGGCCGGCCGGTACTTCCCGCCCGAGGAGATCGCCCGCTGCACCTTCGGCGTCGTCCTGGACACCTCCGGTTCGATGGACCGCACGCTGCTCGGCAAGGCGCTGGGCGCGATCGCCTCGTACGCCGAGGCCCGGGACGTGCCGGCCGCCCGCGTCGTGTTCTGCGACGCGGCCCCGCACGACGCGGGCTACCTTCCGGTCACCGACATCGCGGGGAAGGTGCGGGTGCACGGCCGCGGCGGTACGGTCCTGCAGCCCGGGATCGATCTGCTGCACCGCGCGGACGACTTCCCGCCGGCCGCGCCGGTCCTGGTGATCACGGACGGCTGGTGCGATGTGCTGCGGGTGCGCCGCGAGCACGCCTACCTCGTTCCCCAGGGTGCCCGCCTGCCGTTCACCCCCCGTGGGCCTGTGTTCCGCGTACGGTGAGCCGGAATGTGATCGGATGGTGCCCGAGAACCCCGGAGACGGGGTCGCATCAAAAGCATGTGAAAGGAAGAACCGTGGCAACCACGCGCTCCGCACACACCGTCTGGGAAGGCAACCTGCTCGAGGGCAACGGCGTAGTCACCTTCGACTCCTCCGGCATCGGCCAGCAGCCGGTGTCGTGGCCGTCGCGCGCCGAGCAGGCGAACGGCAAGACCAGCCCCGAGGAGCTGATCGCCGCCGCCCACTCCAGCTGCTTCTCCATGGCCCTGTCGCACGGCCTGACCGGCGCCGGGACCCCGCCCACCAAGCTCATCACCTCGGCCGACGTGACCTTCCAGCCCGGCGAGGGCATCACCGGTATCCACCTCACCGTCGAGGGCACGGTCCCCGGCCTGGACAACGACGCGTTCGTCGCCGCCGCCGAGGACGCCAAGGCCAACTGCCCGGTCAGCCAGGCCCTGACGGGCACCACCATCACGCTCACCGCGAAGCTCGCCTGAGCCGCACTTCCGGCACGGGCCGTCCCTCAGGGGGCGGCCCGTGCCCCGCTCGTCGTCCGGGAGTTGACCCATGACGCCACGCCCCGCCGTCTCGGCCCACCGGGGCGGCTCCGAACAGTTCGGCGCCGCCACCTGGGAGGCGTACGAGGACGCGCTGCGGTCGGGCGCGGAGTACGTCGAGTTCGACATCCGGCGCACCGCCGACGGTGTCTTCGTCGTCCACCACGATGCGCGCGTGCGACTGGGCGGGCCGCTGCTGTCCCTGATCACCCACGCCGAGCTGAGCGAACGCGCCGGCTACCCCGTGCCCGTCGTGGACGACGTCATGGAGCTGATCGCCGGCCGGCTCGTCGGGCACCTGGACCTGAAGGAGACCGGCCATGAGCGCGAGCTGATCGACCGGGCGATCGCCCTGCTCGGCACGGACGGGTTCGTGGCCACCACGCTGGAGGACCGTTCCATCGCCGCGATCAAGCACGCGTTCCCCCGTGTGCGGACGGCCCTGTCGCTGGGACGCGGCCGCAAGGAGGTGGCCGCGGGGCGGCTGGCGGCGACCCGGGCGAGCGAACTGTTCCCCCTGCGGCGGGTGCGGGCCTGCGGAGCGGACGGGGTCGCCGTGCACCAGCGGCTCGCCCGCGCCAACGTGTTGCGCGAGGCCGCCCGGCACCGTCTGTTCAGCATGGTGTGGACGGTCAACGACGACGCCGGACTGCGGACCTTCCTGACCGATGAGCGGGTGGACGTACTGATCACCGACCGGCCGCGGCGCGCCGTGGCCCTGCGCGACGGGGCGCGCGCCGCGGAGCCGGTTGCACCGGCCGGGAAGCCCCGCGCCGACTGACCGGCCCCTGCCCGGGTATGTGCCTGAATGACCAGGAGGCCCCATTGACAAGAGCCCACTCAAGTTTTCTGCTGGACATCGAGAGGCTCCCTGGCGGAAGGGGACAGCGATGGCACGCGCGGTCGGTATCGATCTCGGAACCACGAACTCGGTGGTGGCCGTCCTGGAGGGCGGCGAACCCACCGTGGTCGCCAATGCGGAAGGGGCCAGGACCACACCGTCGGTCGTGGCCTTCGCCAAGAACGGCGAGGTGCTCGTGGGCGAGGTCGCCAAACGGCAGGCCGTGACGAACGTCGAGCGCACCGCGCGCTCCGTCAAGCGCCACATGGGCGATGCGAACTGGCGGTTCCCGGAACAGGGCTCCGTGGACGGCACCCGCTACCGCGCCCAGGAGCTGTCGGCGCGAGTCCTGCAGAAGCTGAAGCGGGACGCCGAGGCCTATCTCGGCGAGGACGTCACCGACGCGGTGATCACCGTGCCCGCCTACTTCGACGACGCCCAGCGGCAGGCGACCAAGGAGGCCGGGGAGATTGCGGGCCTGAAGGTGCTGCGGATCATCAACGAGCCGACCGCCGCCGCCCTCGCCTACGGCCTCGACCGCGGCGAGGAGCAGACCGTCCTCGTCTTCGACCTCGGCGGCGGCACCTTCGACGTCTCGCTCCTCGAAATCGGCGACGGTGTGATCGAGGTCAAGGCCACCAACGGCGACACCCACCTCGGCGGCGACGACTGGGACCAGCGAATCGTCGAACAC
Organism: Streptomyces sp. NPDC127197; assembly: GCF_042672405.1. NCBI lineage: Bacteria > Bacillati > Actinomycetota > Actinomycetes > Kitasatosporales > Streptomycetaceae > Streptomyces > Streptomyces sp. NPDC127197. The sequence continues at coordinate 186,122 of NZ_JBHXVG010000005.1, forward strand.
CTCGTCAAACGCTTCAAGGGGCAGTACGGCATCGATCTGTCCAACGACAAGATGGCCCTCCAGCGGCTCCGCGAGGGCGCCGAGAAGGCCAAGATCGAACTGTCCAGCTCCTCGGAGACGTCGATCAACCTGCCGTACATCACCGCCTCCGCGGAGGGCCCGCTCCACCTGGAGGAGAAGCTCACCCGGGCTCAGTTCCAGGAGCTCACCGCCGACCTCCTCGACCGCTGCAAGACCCCCTTCCACCAGGCGGTCAAGGACGCCGGCATCAAGCTCGCCGCGGTCGACCACGTCATCCTGGTCGGCGGCTCCACCCGCATGCCCGCCGTCACCGAGCTGGTCAAGCAGCTCACCGGCAAGGACCCGCACAAGGGCGTCAACCCCGACGAGGTCGTGGCCATCGGCGCGACCCTCCAGGCCGGCGTCATCCGCGGCGACGTCAAGGACGTACTGCTTCTCGACGTCACCCCGCTGTCCCTGGGCATCGAGACCAAGGGCGGCATCATGACGAAGCTGATCGAGCGCAACACCACGATCCCGACCCGGCGTTCGGAGATCTTCACCACCGCCACCGACAACCAGCCCTCGGTCGGCATCCAGGTCTACCAGGGCGAACGCGAGATCGCCGCGTACAACAAGAAGCTCGGCACCTTCGACCTCACCGGCCTGCCGCCCGCCCCGCGCGGCGTCCCGCAGATCGAGGTCGCCTTCGACATCGACGCCAACGGGATCATGCATGTCTCCGCGAAGGACCTGGCGACCGGCCGCGAGCAGAAGATGACCGTCACCGGCGGCTCGGCGCTGCCCAAGGACGACATCGACCGCATGATGCGGGAGGCCGAGCAGTACGCCGAGGAGGACCGCAAGCGCCGGGAGGCCGCCGAGACCCGCAACCAGGCCGAGCAGCTCGTCTACCAGACCGAGAAGTTCCTCCGCGAGAACGAGGAACGGGTGCCGGCCGACACCAGGTCGGAGGTGGAGTCGGCCGTCACCGAGCTCAAGCAGCTGCTGGAGCGCAACGCCGAGACGAACGAGCTGCGCACCGGCGTCGAGAAACTCGCCACCGTGAGCCAGAAGATGGGCCAGGCCATGTACGCGCAGGCCCAGCAGACCCCGACGGAGCCGAGCGAGCCGCGCACCGCACCCCAGGACGAGGAAGGAGTGGTCGACGCGGAGATCGTGGACGACGAGAAGGACTCCAAGGGCGGGGCGGCCTGAGGCCCCGCACCGTCAGGGCTTGCGGGCGACGCCCGCGTACACCGGCACGATGCCCTCGGCCTGGGAGGCCACGTCCTCCGCCTCCGGGCGCCAGCCGTGGACGGGGATGACTCCGGGGCCGAGCAGTTCCAGCCCGTCGAAGAAGCGGGCGAACTCCGCGAGCGACCGGGGGAAGAACGGGGTGCCGCTGCGCCGGAAGTGGTCGGCCGCCTTCCCGATGGCCTCCGGGCTGAGGTCCGGGGTGACCTGGGACAGGATCAGGTGGCTGCCGGGGGCGAGGGCGGCGACGTACTTCGCGAGCAGCCCGTACACGTCGTCACCGTCGGGGTCGTCGCTCAGGTAGTGGGTGAGCGCGACCAGCGACAGCGCGACCGGCCGGTCGAAGTCCAGCGTCTCGCCCGCCTTCCGCAGCACGCCGTCCAGGTCGCGGACGTCGGCGTGCACATAGTGCGTGGCGCCCTCGGCGGAGCCGTGCAGCAGTGCCTCCGCGTGCCGCAGCACGATCGGGTCGTTGTCGGCGTACACGACCCGGGACTCCGGCGCGACACCCTGGGCCACCTGGTGCAGGTTCGGCTCGGTGGGGATGCCGGTGCCGATGTCCAGGAACTGGCGGATCCCGGCCTCGGCGGCGGTGCGTACCGCCCGGTGCATGAAACGCCGGTTGGCGCGCGCCCCCCGCAGCACCGTCTCGTCCGCGGCGAGGATCTTCCGGGCCAGCTCCTCGTCCACCGGGTAGTTGTCCTTGCCGCCCAGCCACCAGTCGTACACCCGGGCCGGATGCGGCCGGCTGGTGTCGATGCGGGTGGGCGCGGCGTCGGATCCGGTCATGCGGTGTGGTCTCCTCGGTTTTCGGTACGGGGCAGGGGCTTCGGTACGGGGATCAGGGGGCCAGGGGCGCTAGAAGTCCCTGCGGCGCTCCTGGAGGATCTTCTTGGTGCGCTGTGCCGACGCGGCGTGCGCCGTCATGTGGTCCAGCACCTCCAGATGCGCGGAGACCTCAGTGCGGGAGTCGAGGTAGAGCGCGCCGGTGAGGTACTCGGTGAACACCATGTCCGGCAGTTCCGGCTCGGCGAACCGGAACAGCGAGAACGGCGCGTACGTCCCCGGATGCGGGCCCTTGCCGAACTCCGCGACCTGCAGGGTGACCCGGTCGCTCTCGGCGGCCTCCAGCAGCCGGTCCAGCTGGGCGCGCATGACGCCGGGGCGGGTGCTCACCGGTCGCCGCAGGACCGTTTCGTCCATGATCACCCAGAGGTGCGGCGGGTCCGCGCGGCACAGCAGCTCCTGCCGGGCCATCCGCAGCGACACATGCCGTTCGATCGTCTGCGGTCCGCCCGCCTGCCCGATCGTCCCGGCCTCCAGCACGGCACGTGCGTAGTCCTCGGTCTGCAGCAGCCCGGGCACGAAGTGCGGCTCGTAGGAGCGGATCATCCCGGCGGCGCCCTCCAGGCTGACGAACAGGCTGAACCAGTCCGGCAGCACATCGTGGAACCGCTGCCACCAGCCCGGCCGGTTCGCCTCCTCGGCCAGCGCGACGAACGCGGCCACCTCGTCCTCGGGGACACCGTAGGCGGGCAGCAGGATCTGCAGGTACGGGATCCTGAGCGCGACCTCGGCCATCTCCATGCGCCGTACGGTCGCCGGGGCCACGCGCAGCACCCGGGCGGCCTCCTCGCGCTTGAGGCCGGCTGCCTCCCGGAGCTCCTGCAGCCGTCTTCCGAGCACCACCTGGCCGACGGTGGGCGCGGCCCGCCGTTCACTCACGCCACGCCTCCCCTACGCGCCGAAAGTCTGTGTGCAGTCTGCCATGTTCCGCTTCCGGTCTCACCGGGCCGGCGGTGAGGCAGGCACCGGCGCCCGTCATTACCTCGGGGGTAATCGACCGGTCCGTCCCCGCGCGCCATCGTGGTCGTACCGGGTTCCGGGCCGGCGCACTCCGGTCCGGAACCCGGGCCCCAGGTGCAACTCGACCTCGACGGAGGGTGATTCCGCCATGTCCGCAACCCAGCTCGCCGCTCTCGCCCGCACCACCGAGCCGCAGACCGTGCTGCGTCGCTTCCTGGCCCTGGACGCGGTGGTCACCGGGGCGAACGGCGTCGCCTACCTCGTCGCGTCCGGTCCGCTCGGCGACTTCCTCGGCGTCACTTCCGGACTCCTGCTGGTCCTCGGCGTGTTCCTCACGGCGTACGCGGCCGCCGTCGGACTGCTCGCCGCCCGGCAGCGGCCGCCGGCGCTCCCCGTGCGGGCGGTGATCGAGACCAACCTCGCCTGGACGGTGCTGAGTTTCCTCGCCCTGGCCCTCTGGCTCACGCCGAGCACGGCGGGCGCGGTCTGGACGGTGCTCCAGGCACTCACCGTGGCGGGGTTCGCGGTGCTGCAGTACCTCGCGCTGAGGGGACGTCATGGGAGCAGTGACTGAAGGTACTTGACCGTCGCCGGATCGGCCGGGAGCAGCGTCTCGATGGCCAGCTCGGCGACGGTCACGTCCAGGGGTGTGTTGAACGTGGAGATCGACGAGATGAAGGACAGCGTCCGGCCCGCGTGCTCGATCTGCATCGGCAGCGCGAAGTACGGGACCGGCTCGGCAGGTTCGGCGTCCGTCGCCGACTCGGGCACCGGATACGCGGCCACCTCCTCGTACAGCTCCCGCAGCGGCGCGGAGCGCTGCAGGGCGATCTGCCGCTCCATCTGGGCGAGCAGATGGCCGCGCCACTCACGGAAGTTGCGGATGCGCGGCGCCAGTCCCTCGGGGTGCAGCGTCAGCCGCATCGCGTTCAGCGGCTGCGTCAGCAGGGCCTCGGGGATGCCGTCCAGCAGCATGGTGATGCCCCGGTTGGCGGCCACCACGTTGTACATGGCGTCCACCACCAGTGCCGGATACGGCTCGTAGCCCTGGATCAGCCGCTCCATGCCCTCACGCAGGGCGGCGAGCGCCGGGTCGTCCAGGGGTGTCTGCGGGTAGCGCGGGGCGTAACCGGCCGCCAGCAGCAGGGCGTTGCGCTCCCGCACCGGCACGTCCAGGTGCTCGGCCAGCCGCAGCACCATCTCCTCGCTGGGCCGGGAGCGGCCCGTCTCGATGAAGCTGATGTGCCGGGCGGAGGAGCCGGCCTGCAGCGCCAGCTCCAGCTGGCTGACCCGCCGCTGCTCGCGCCAGGCCCGCAGCAGCGGACCGACACCCTGACCGGCGGGGGTGGCGGCGGGCGTGGTGTGCGCGGACGGGAGAATGGTCATGCCGACGACCGTAGTCGAGGAGGACCGCATGAACGAGCCGTGGAAGTCGACCTTGGAGGCACAGGCGGTCTACCGCTCCCGGGTGCGCGGCTGCCTCCTTGGCGGGGCGGTCGGCGACGCCCTCGGCTATCCCGTGGAGTTCTCCTCCCTGGACCGCATCCGCCAGGACCACGGCCCGCGCGGCGTGTCCGGGCTCGTGCCCGACACGGACGGCGTCGTGGGCCGCATCAGCGACGACACCCAGATGACCCTGTTCACCGTGGAGGGCGTCCTGCGGGCGCACCGACGCGAACGGCTCAAGGGCATCGGCGGCGCGGCACCCCGGCTGCTGCGCGAGGCCTACGGGGACTGGCTGCGCACCCAGAGCGAGCCGAAGCCCTCCGCAGCGGGCGGCGGCCTGGTCACCGAACCCTGGCTCTACGCCCGTCGCGCCCCCGGCAACGCCTGCCTCTCCGGACTCGCCCAGCAGCATGTGCCGCTGCCCTGGGCCGAGCTGGGCCCGCCCGGTCCGGTCAACTCCGACTCCAAGGGTTGCGGCGCCGTCATGCGCTCGGCGCCCTTCGGGCTCACCGGCGCTCCCGCCGGCCCGGCCTTCGGGCTCGCCGCGCGCTGTGCCCAGATCACCCACGGCCACCCGACCGGCTACTACGCGGCCGGCGCGTTCGCCGCGATCGTGTCGTTCCTCGTCGCGGGCGACTCCGTCGAGGGCGCGGTGCTGCGCGCCCTGCGCCTGCTGGCCCGTCACCCCGGCCACGAGGAGACCACCGCAGCGCTGGAAGCCGCCCTCGACCTGGCCGCCGAGGGCAGCCCGGCCCCCGAGAAGGTGGAGAAGCTCGGCGCGGGCTGGGTCGCCGAGGAGGCCCTCGCCATCGGCGTGTACTGCGCGCTGGCGGTCGCCCGGGTGGAGGACGCCCTGCTGCTGTCCGTGAACCACTCCGGGGACAGTGACTCGACCGGCTCCCTCTGCGGCAACATCCTCGGCGCCCGGCACGGCGACGTCGGGCTGCCGCACACGTGGGTCGAGCGGGTCGAGGGACGGGACCGGATCGCTGCGCTGGCGGACGACCTGGCGGCCGAATGCGCCCCTTCCGACCCCGGCGACCCCTTCTGACCAGGGCCGCTGCCGTCCGCCTGTGGCACGCTGAACAGGTACGCGACACCGCACGCGACCCCGAGGAAAGGGAGCGACCTCATGCCCGTCGAACCGCTGTCGCAGCAGGAGATCGAGAACCGCATCGCCGAACTGCCGGGCTGGTCGGCCGACGGTGACCGCCTCACCCGCTCCTACCGGCTCGGCTCGCACTTCGCCGCGACGGCCATGGTCGTGCACATCGCCCAGGTTCAAGAGGAGCTGGACCACCACTCCGACCTCACCCTCGGCTACCACACCGTGTCCGTCTCCGTGAACACGCACAGCGTGGGCGGCAAGGTGACCGAGCTGGACTTCCGGCTCGCCCGGCGCGTGGCGGACCTGGCCCCGGCGCACGGCGCGAGCTGAGCCCACGGTGCTGGACTACAGCAAGGAGGCGGAACGGTACGACGCCGCCCGCGGCGGGGAGCCGCGGGCGGCGGCCGCGGCGCAGGGCGTGCTGAGCCTGGTGCCGCAGGATGCGCGCAGCCTGCTCGACGTCGCCTGCGGCACCGGCATCGTGACGCGGCGGCTCGCGGCCGGCCGGGACGGGATGCGGGTGACGGGCGTCGACCTCACGTACGCGATGGCCCGGCAGGCCGCCGCCCGCCTGCCCGGCGCCGTCGCCCTCGCCGACGGCCGCCGACTGCCCTTCCGGGACGGGGAGTTCGACGCCGTGAGCAGCGTGTGGCTGCTCCACCTGCTGCCGCGCCCGGCGGACGTCGGGGCCGTCGTGGCGGAGTGCGCGCGGGTGCTGCGGCCCGGCGGTGTGTATGTCACGACGGTCGACAAGGCCGCCTCGCACAACGTGGGCAGTGACATCGATGCCGTCCTCGCCTCCCGGCCCCGCCGCCGCGCCGTCGACGAGGCGTCGGCCGTCGAGTCGTACGCCGTCGAACACGGCCTGTATCCCGCCGGGCAGACCCGTTTCCCGGGCCGCGGTCAGGGCCGCAGCCCGCGCCGCACCGTCGCGGACCTGCGCCGCGGCTGGTTCGTCACACTGCCGCCGGGCCACCCGCTTGCCGACGGCTTCGCCGCCCGCCTGGCGGCCCTGCCCGACCAGGACCGGCCGCGCCCCGACCCCTGGTTCACTTTGCGAGCGTTCCGGAAACCGCCGACCGCGTGAATCATCCGAAACGCCGGGACATACGGCAACCCCTCGGCCCCCGGCGGCAACTGAGTGACGGAACCCGTCCGTCCTCCCGGGAGGTTCGTCCCCGTGAAGCACCCGCACAGGCATGCGCACAAGCACCGCAGATGCCGTAACGCCGTCCTCGCGGCCGCGACCGCCGCGGCCACCCTGGTCGGCGCCGGAGTCATCGTCCTCGGCCCGGACTCCGCCGAGGCGGCCACCGCCCGCCAGGTGGAGAAGCTCGACCGGGGTGTGGTCAGCGTGCACACCGGCAGCGGCAACCTGGTCAGCTGGCGCTGGCTCGGCACCGACGCCGACAACGTCTCCTTCAACGTGTACCGTGCCGGTACGAAGGTCAACTCGTCGCCGATCACCGGCTCCACCAGCTTCTTCCACTCCGGCGCCCCGTCCCACGCCGACTACACCGTCCGCGCGGTCGTGAACGGTGTCGAACAGGGCGACTCCGTCCACGCGATCCAGTTCCGCAGCGGCTACAAGGACGTCCCGCTCTCCCCGCCGGCCGGCGGCACCACCCCCGACGGCGTCGCCTACACCTACGAGGCCAACGACGCCTCCGTCGCCGATCTCGACGGTGACGGCGCCCTGGACTTCGTCCTCAAGTGGCAGCCCACCAACGCCAAGGACAACTCCCAGTCCGGCTACACCGGAAACACCGTCGTCGACGGCATCAAGCTCGACGGCACCCGGCTGTGGCGCATCGACCTGGGCCGCAACATCCGCTCCGGCGCGCACTACACGCAGTTCCAGGCGTACGACTACGACGGCGACGGCAAGGCCGAGGTCGCCATGAAGACCGCCGACGGCACGGTCGACGGGACGGGCAAGGTCATCGGCAGTTCGTCGGCCGACCACCGCAACTCCTCCGGCTACGTCCTGTCCGGGCCGGAGTACCTGACCATGTTCAACGGCCAGACGGGTGCGGCGATGCAGTCCGTCGACTACGTCCCGGCCCGTGGCACGGTCTCGTCGTGGGGCGACTCCTACGGCAACCGTGTCGACCGCTTCCTCGCCGGCACGGCCTACCTGGACGGCGCCCGCCCCTCGCTGATCATGGCGCGCGGCTACTACACGCGCACGGTGATCGCCGCCTGGGACTGGCGCAACGGAGCCTTCACGCGCCGCTGGACCTTCGACACCAACGCCTCCACCAACGCGGGCAAGGGCTACGACGGACAGGGCAACCACAGCCTGTCCGTCGCCGACGTGGACGCCGACGGCAAGGACGAGATCGTCTACGGCGCGATGACCGTCGACGACAACGGCTGGGGCCTGTGGACGACGAAGCTCGGCCACGGCGACGCGGGCCACGTCGGCGACCTCAACCCGGCGCGATCGGGCCTTGAGTACTTCAAGGTGTCCGAGGACTCCTCCAAGCCCGGTTCCTGGATGGCCGACGCCCGCACCGGCCAGATCCTGTGGCAGACGGCGTCCGGCGCGGACAACGGGCGCGGTGTCTCCGCCGACATCCACGCCGGTTCCGCGGGCGCCGAGTCCTGGTCGGCCTCGGACACCACCCTGCGCTCGGCGACCGGCGGCTCGCTGGGCCGCGAGCCCTCCAGCATCAACTTCGTCAACTGGTGGGACGGCGACCCGGTCCGCGAACTCCTCGACGGCACCCGCATCGACAAGTACGGCACGTCCTCCGACACCCGCCTGCTGACGGGGTCGGGCGTCTCGTCGAACAACGGCAGCAAGTCCACCCCGGCGATCTCCGGGGACATCCTGGGCGACTGGCGTGAGGAGGTCGTCTGGCGCACCAGCGACAACCGGGCGCTCAGGATCTACTCGACGCCGCACGAGACGAACACCAGGATCACGACCCTGCTCCACGACACGCAGTACCGCGTGGCCCTGGCCTGGCAGAACACCGCCTACAACCAGCCGCCCCACCCGAGCTTCTTCATCGGCAACGGCATGGCGACGGCCCCGCGGCCGACGGTCCACACACCGTGAACCAGGGTGGGGGCGTGCCCCGGCCGGCACGCCCCCACCGGTTCAGGCGCCGCCGGAGGGTGAGGTCCGTGTGCCGGAAGCCGCCGATGTCACCGAGGGCGCTGAGCAGTGAAGCGCCCGACGGGGGAGAGGCGAGATCGTTGACGGCCGTCTCCTCCAGTCCCTGCACCATCGGTTCGATGGTGAACGTGCTGCCGCTGTCCCAGTTCGTGAGGTTGTCCGTGCCGTAGATCGTGGCGCCCGTGCCGTACATCATGCGGTCCGAGTCGAACGGGTCGATCTCCAACGTCTCGGTCATCCAGCCGAGTTTCGGGGTCTGCTCGGGCGGTGACGGGTATGCAGCTGTTGACTGGGTTATTGGTCATGGTTGGCCGTCATATCCCTCGTATGAGTGAATGGGGTTGGTTTCCCGGATCATGTAAGCGCCTGGAACGCATGATCGGTGGTGGCAGCTGAGTTCGCCGCGACCAGGGGAAGGGAGGGGCTGGTGGCACGCAAGCGCGGGAGGAAGCGGGAACAGCGTGTGCCGGCTGCTCCGTTCACCGTGGCGGCGCCGTCGGGGGCGCGGATCAGGGACCGGCTGCGCCTGGCAGCGGCGGATGAGAAGGTGCTGCGTCTGGTGGGCGAGCACCTCGGCCATCATCAGCGGGCCGACCTGGCCGAACGCGTCCGGCTCGGCCGGGTGAAAACGAAGGACACGCGGCGGGCGGAGCGCAAGAAGCGGCTGACGGCGGTGTCCTCCTCCCGCTGGGCGGGGGCGATGACCCGCGCCTCGGAGGATCAGTACCAGCTGTCGATGCGCTGCCTGTACGACGCACGCGCCAGCCTGCGCCGCGCCATCTGCACGATCACCCGCCGACTGGCCGCCCCCTGCGGCAAGCGCTCCAAGAACGGGGTGCGCGGCTACGCCGACCAGAGCGAGCGCTTCCAGAAACAGCGCCGGGTGCACGTACTCCAAGCCAGGCTTGCCTCCGTGGAGCAGAAGATCGCCTCCGGCCGGCCGTCGGTCACGGTGGGCGGCAGCCGCCTGGCCGGAGTGCGGCACCATCTGGCCGACGCGCAGCTCACCGAGGCCGAGTGGCGTCGGCGGTGGGAGGCCGAGCGGCTGTTCCTGACCGCGGACGGGGAGTCCGGTGCCCCGTACGGCAACCACACCAGCACCGTCGATCCGGCCGACGGCTCGGTGACGCTTGTGCTGCCCGAGCCGTTGCGGCACCTGGCCAACGCGCCCCGCGGGCGGTACAAGCTGGGCTGCACCGTCACGTTTCACCACCGGCGCGGCGAGTGGCTGGACCGCGTCACCGCCCACCGGGCCGTGCGCTACGACATCACCTGCGACCCGGCCCGGGGCCGCTGGTACCTGGACGCGAGTTGGACCGTCGGCACCGTCGTGCCGCCCACCCCGGACGAGCTCAAGGCGCTCGGCAGGCCGCTGCTCGGGGTCGACCTGAACGCCGACCACCTGGCCGCCTACGTTCTCGACCCGCACGGCAACCCCATCGGTGAACCCCTCACCGTCCCGCTGGAGCTGACCGGCCCCGCCGCCACGCGAGACGGGCGGCTGCGGGCCGCGATCGGCGACCTGATCGCCCTCGCCCGCGCGCACGGCTGCGCCGGGATCGCGATGGAAAACCTGGGCTTTGCCGACGCCCGGGCCACCGGCCGGGAGACGATGGGCCGGGGCAGGCGCGGCAAGGCGTTCCGCCGTACGGTGGCCGGGATGCCCACCGCCCGCTTCCGCGAACGCCTGCGCGGGATGGCGTATCACGCCGGTCTGGTGGTAGTCGCGGTCGACCCGGCCTACACCAGCCGCTGGGGCGGACAGCACTGGGCAAAGCCCCTGCAGGAGCAGGCGAAGAAGACCACGGTCACCCGGCACCACGCAGCCGGTGTGGCCATCGGCAGGCGCGCCCTCGGATACGGGATCCGGCGTCGGCCAGGTGTGACCGCCCACCACCAGAGGATGGTGCAGCGGAGAGCTGCCGGCCAGGCCGTATCCCTGCCGCGGGCGTGCGGGACCGCGAGCCCACCCAGGACAGCGGGCACGCCCACCCAGGGCGGCAAGACCCGACCGTGCCGAGGTGACCAGCTCGCGCTGTTCCCCGGCCCTCAAGACCGTTCGGAGGGCCACCGGACCATCACCGGCCCGGTTTATGGCGAGTTGGCCGACACCGGCCGACAACCCTAGGAACGGTTGAGGCGCCGATAGGGGCGCGGGGCTGTGTCGATATGCGGCTCCGCCGCGTGGGCGCGACCAGCCACGGATGACCCGCAGCCGCCACACAACCCGCGCCCCCCGAAACGCTCCGCGGCCGTTACTCCAGCAACTCCGCATACGAGCCCAGAGCCAACGCAATGTCCGCCTGAGCCCAGAACCGGTGATACGTGAACGAAGGCGCCGCCCCGCCCGCGAGATAGCCCTCGATCTTCGACCACGCCGGGTCGTCCTCATAGAACGACCGAATCGAATCAAAGGTCGACGACGAATTGACGGGGTCACCATTCGGCATCGTGCCGCTCCACCCGCTCGGGACGTACACGCTGTCGTCGAACCGGAGGTAATCCGCCCGCGTCTCCGGCACGGCGATGCCCAGCGCGTCCTGGTGGTTGTCCCACATGCCGTCGAGCAGGGCCTTCGCGGTCGCCGCCGCCTCCGTGTCGCCGGAACGGTCGGCGTAGTACGTCAGCGTCTTGGCGTACGCGGCCGCCACGCCCACGTCGTTGGTGTAGTCCGCGACGGTGACGTGAAGTCCGTTGTTGGCGCCCGGACTTGACGGGTTCCAGGTGTCGGGCTGGCCCGACCACTGGAGGGTGGACGGGATCTGGTAGGTGCCGTCCGGGTTGACCGTGGTCTCGGACAGTGCCCAGTCGACCCACTTGTCCAGGACCGCCTTGGCGTCCGCGTCACCGCTCTGCTGGTAGTACTCGGCGACCCGTTCCATCGACCACGCCTGGAAGCCGAACCACTGGTTGGACGGCGGGTCGTGGTAGACGGGCTTGTCGTCGTAGTACATGCCGTAGAAGGTCGACTTCCCGGCCGGCGGGGTGGCGTACCGCCCCTGCCAGCTGTTGGTCGCGCCGCCCGCGATGGCGCCCTCCGCGGACTGCAGCCAGCGGTAGAACTCCAGCTGCCGGTCGAGCGACTTCGCCCAGTCCGCCTGCCCGGTCGCCGACTTGGGCTTCAGGTCGGCGTAGGAGCTGAGCGCGTACGCGGCCATCGGGTTCTGGTAGCCGCCGTGCGCATGGCTGGAGCCGATGCGCCAGGCCCAGCCCGCGGAGGTGTCCAGGGCGCCGCCCCAGGCGTAGTACCAGGACAGCAGGTAGTGCGAGGAGTCCTTGCCGCCGCCCGCCGGGCAGGCCGAGGCGCCCACGCAGTTGCCGATCTTCTTGAAGTACTTGTCGAACATGGCGTAGCGCAGGTAGTCGCCCATCTTCGCCGCCTTCGCGACGGTCGCGGAGACATCGCCGCCCTTGCCCTGTTCCTCGGCCCACAGGTCCGCCCAGTACGCGGCCTGCACCGCACGCGCGTCGGCGTCCGGGGCGTTGGTGAACTTCCACTGCTTGGCATAGGACGCGTCACCGGTGAACAGGTCCAGATAGCCGTTCGTGCCGCCGTACTTGAAGGCGTCGCAGGTCGGCTGCGGGACGGTCTCCCACACCGACTCCTGGGAGCCGCGCTGGAAGGTGTTGATGTACGACGGCCCGGTCGCCGTCGGGCCCGCCTCGCACTTGCCCGGTTCGTTGCCGTAGCCGTAGACGTTGTCGACGTCCTGCAGCCAGTGCATGCCGTAGACGTCGTCGGTGCCGTACGCGCTCTTCAGCTCGGCGGCGAGCGGGTCCTGGCCGACCGGGACACTCGGGTCGAGCTGCGCCGGGTACTGCTGCGGGGTGTCGAGTTCGGGCGCGTACGTCGCCGGCTTCGACGCGGTGTAGAACGAGTTGGTCGGCTGGTCGGCGTGGGTCGGGATCATGTACTTCTCCATCAGGTCCCAGGCGCCGTTGAACCGGGTCCAGTCGCCCGTCACCTTGCCGTACATCGCCTGCAGCCACAGCAGGTAGCTGTACGCCTCCGACGTCGTCTCATGGCCGTGGTCCGGCGCCTCGACGATCAGCGTCTCGACCGAGTGGTAGGGGATGCCCTCGGGCGAGAAGTAGCCGTTCGCGGGATCGGTGATCTTCCCGTAGAGCTCCAGGAAACGGGCGTCGTACTCCTTGGTCGCGGCGATCTGCGTGACCGTGACCGAGGCCTTGGCGTGCCCGGTCGCCGTCGACTCGAAGGTCGCCGCGCCGGTGCCGGAGGAGTCGGCGGTGACGGTCACCTGCTGTGCCGTGTTCCAGTTCGACTGCGTGAAGGTGAGCGAGGCGCCGCCGGTCACGGACAGGCCCGTGTTGCCGCCGGTGCGGGCGGTCGTCACGGTCACATTGGACGAGGGCTGAGTCGACAGCTTCACATCGTACGTGGCCGACCTGCCCTGCCGTACGGGCAGTTGGGTGGGCGTGGCCACCACGGCCGGTCCCGAGGCGACCGTGATGCCGACCGGTGTGGACGACGCCGATGCGCCCAGGCTGTCGTACGCCTTGGCCACCAGCGAATGACTGCCCACGGTCAACCCGGTGGCCGAGAACGAGTACGGCGCGCTGGTGTCGGTGCCGAGCAGCGTCGTGTCGTCGTAGAACTCGACCTTCGTGATCGTCGCGTCGTCGGCCGCCGCGGCGGTGGCCGCCAGGGGCACCGCATCGCCCTGTGAGTAAACCGCACCCGGCGCCGGGCTGGTCAGCACCGTGATGGGCGGCTGGTGCGCACCCGCACAGGTGGTGCCGTTGACGGCGAACGAGGTGGGCGCCGCGTTGCTGCCGCTGTAGGTGAACTGGGCACCCGTCGACACGGCCGCGCCCGCGGCGATCCGCGCGTTGTACGAGGCGCTCTGCACGGTGACCGTCGAGCCGGACTGGGACCATGTGCCGTTCCAGCCGTTGGTCAGCTTCTGGTTGCCGGCGTACGCGTACGTCAGGGTCCAGCCGTCGATGACGTCCGTGCCGCGGTTGGTGATGGTCAGGTCCGCGGTGAAGCCGGAGCCCCAGTCATTGGTCTTGTAGTCCACGCTGCACTGAACCGCCGCCGCATGCGCGGGAGTCGGGTTCGCCGCCAGCATCGACAAGGGGACCGCGAAGGCCGCCACTACGGCGGTCCATAACCGCCGCACGGCGCGGCGTCTGTTTCTGGGGGGCATGTGCTGGTTCCTCCTTGCGGCTCGGAGAAGTCAAGGCTTGAACCAGTGGGAGCGCTCCCATAGTGGGGACAGGGGCGAAGAGGGTCAAGGTGCTTGAAGAGTCGAAAAGATTCGATGGATGCGGTTGAGGAAAAGTCAAGCAACTCCCCTGTTCTTTACCGTCACTTGGCGCTACCTTCGCCAACACCAGTGGGAGCGGTTCCATCAGTCGACGCGTCCGTCACGACGCGCCCGAGCTGCAAGGAGTCGCTCATGCGACACCCCCCGCGTTCAGGTCTTTTACTCGCCGGTGCCGCCGCGCTCGCCCTGCTGGGCACCGCGGTCGCACCCGTCGTCACGGCCCAGGGAGCCACGCCCGCCTGCACAGTGGAGTACTCCGTCACCAGCCAGTGGGACACCGGCTTCCAGGGCGCCGTGACCATCACCAACAACATGGCAACAGTGAGCAGTTGGAGTCTCACCTTCGACTTCGCGGGCGGCCAGAAGGTCAGCCAGGGCTGGAACGCCAAGTGGTCCCAGTCCGGTACGACGGTCACCGCGGCCAACGAGAACTGGAACGGCTCACTGGCCACCGGCGCAAGCGTCAGCGCCGGCTTCCTCGCCTCCTGGTCGGGGGGCAACGCCGCACCGATGTCGTTCCGGCTGAACGGCACGACATGCAACGTCGATACGGAACCCACCCCGACGCCCACCGACCCGACCGACCCCCCGGACCCCGGTGACGGGCCCCCGGTCCTGAGCGTCTCCGGCAACAAGCTCGTGGACGCCGGGGGCGCCACCCGGCGGCTGCTCGGCGTCAACCGTTCCGGCGGCGAGTTCGCGTGCGTGCAGGGATACGGCATCTGGGACGGCCCGGTCGACGACGCCGCGATCAAGGCCATCGCCGACTGGAACGCCAATACCGTCCGCATCCCGCTCAACGAGGAGTGCTGGCTCGGCACCTCCAACATCGAGCCGGAGTACGCCGGCGCCCACTACATCGACGCCGTCAAGGACCTGGTGACCCGGGTGAAGGCGCACGGCATGACGCCGATGCTGGAACTCCACTGGTCCTGGGGCCAGTACACGGGCAACTCGGCCGGCTGCTCCGACATCCACGCCAGCTGCCAGAAGCCGATGCCCAACATGGAGTACACGCCGTCGTTCTGGTCCTCGGTGGCGGGCACCTTCAAGGACGACCCGACCGTCGTCTTCGACCTGTTCAACGAGCCCTACCCGGACCGCGCCACCTCGACGGCGGAGCAGGCCTGGACCTGCTGGCGCGAAGGCGGCACCTGCCCCGGCATCGGCTACCAGGTCGCCGGCATGCAGGATCTGATCGACGCGATCCGCGCCACCGGTGCCAAGAACCTGATCCTGGCCGGCGGGCTCGCGTACTCCAACGACCTCAGCCAGTGGCTGACGTACAAGCCGAGCGACCCGGCGGGCAACCTCGCCGCCGCCTGGCACGTGTACAACTTCAACGTCTGTGCCAACGAGAGCTGCTGGGACTCCACCCTCGCCCCGGTAGCCGCCCAGGTGCCGCTCGTCGCGGGCGAGATCGGCGAGAACACTTGCGCGCACTCCTTCATCGACCGCGTCATGGCCTGGTTCGACGCGCGTGAGCTCTCCTACCTCGGCTGGACCTGGAACACCTGGAACTGCAACTCCGGTCCGGCCCTGATCTCCAGCTACGACGGGACTCCCACGTCGTACGGAATCGGGCTGCGCGA
This sequence comes from Streptomyces sp. NPDC127197, assembly GCF_042672405.1. Taxonomy (NCBI): domain Bacteria; kingdom Bacillati; phylum Actinomycetota; class Actinomycetes; order Kitasatosporales; family Streptomycetaceae; genus Streptomyces; species Streptomyces sp. NPDC127197. Next base: position 201,749 of record NZ_JBHXVG010000005.1, read on the forward strand.
TCACCTGCGCGGCCTCGACGGATGACCCCAACCCAGAAACACACCAACCCAGGAATCCCAACCCAGGAAGAGGAACCCGCACTGATGAGCCGTACCAGAACAAGAACGGCACTGCTCGCCGCCCTGGCGCTCGTGGGCGGTGCCACCGGGACCGCGATGGCGGCGGCCCCCGGCGACGTCGGCGCCGCCGCCATCCCCTGCACCGTCGACTACAAGGTGCAGAACCAGTGGGACACCGGCTTCACCGCATCCGTCACGGTCACCAACCACAGCGCCGCGAAGAACGCCTGGTCGCTGAAGTGGTCGTACGCCGGCAACCAGCAGATCACCAGCGCCTGGAACGCGAAGGTCAGCCAGAGCGGCGCCGCCGTCACGGCCGCCAACGAGAGCCACAACGGGACGCTGGCCACCGGCAGTTCGGTCAGCTTCGGCTTCAACGGCACGTACAGCGGCACCAACGCCGTCCCGGCGACCTTCACCCTCGACGGCGTGACCTGCAACGTCGACGACGGAGGCGGCGGCCCCACGGATCCGCCGGACCCCGACCCCACCGCGCGGGTCGACAATCCCTACTCCGGCGCCAAGGTGTACGTGAACCCCGAATGGTCGGCGAAGGCCGCCGCCGAACCGGGCGGCAGCCGGATCTCCGACCAACCGACGGGCGTCTGGCTCGACCGGATCGCCGCCATCAACGGCGTGAACGGCGGCATGGGCCTGCGCGACCACCTCGACGAGGCGCTGGAGCAGAAGGGCGCAGACGAGCTCGTCGTCCAGCTGGTCATCTACAACCTGCCCGGCCGTGACTGCGCGGCCCTCGCCTCCAACGGCGAGCTGGGCCCGACGGAGATCGGCCGGTACAAGACCGAGTACATCGACCCGATCGCCGCGATCCTCGCCGACCCGAAGTACGCGGACCTGCGGATCGTCACCACCGTCGAGATCGACTCGCTGCCGAACCTGGTCACCAACACCGGCAGCCGCCCGACGGCCACCCCCCAGTGCGACGTGATGAAGGCCAACGGCAACTACGTCAAGGGCGTCGGCTACGCGCTCAACAAGCTCGGCGACGTGCCGAACGTCTACAACTACGTGGACGCCGGACACCACGGCTGGATCGGCTGGGACGACAACTTCGGTGCCTCGGCCAACACCTTCAAGGAGGCGGCCACCGCCGAGGGCGCCACGGTGAACGACGTCCACGGCTTCATCACCAACACGGCGAACTACAGCGCCCTGAAGGAGGAGAACTTCACGATCAACGACGCCGTGAACGGCACCTCGGTGCGCCAGTCCAAGTGGGTCGACTGGAACCGCTACGTCGACGAGCTGTCGTTCGCCCAGGCGTTCCGCAGCCAGCTGGTCTCGGTCGGCTTCAACCCGGGCATCGGCATGCTGATCGACACCTCCCGCAACGGCTGGGGCGGCTCCGCCCGGCCCACCGGCCCCGGCTCGCTGACCAGTGTGGACACCTACGTCGACGGGGGCCGCTACGACCGCCGGATCCACGTCGGCAACTGGTGCAACCAGTCCGGCGCGGGCCTCGGCGAGCGCCCGCAGGCCGCTCCCGCGGCGGGCATCGACGCCTACGTGTGGATGAAGCCGCCCGGGGAGTCCGACGGGGCCAGCCGGGAGATCCCGAACGACGAGGGCAAGGGCTTCGACCGGATGTGCGACCCGACCTACACGGGCAACGCCCGGAACAACTTCAACATGTCGGGCGCCCTGCCGGACGCACCACTGTCCGGGCACTGGTTCTCCGCGCAGTTCCGGCAGCTGATGGCGAACGCGTACCCGCCGCTGTCGTGACCTGATCCGGTCCGCCGGGGTCATCCCTCCCGGGACAGACCCCGGCGGATCGCGAACTCCACGGCCGAGTAGTCCCCGTCGGCCCGGTCCAGCTCCACCTGCTGCGCCGGACACAGCGGCGGCTGCGCCATGAACCTGGGCCGGGTGCCGTGATGCGGCTGGGCGGCGTGCACCAGGAACGGATGACAGAGGTACACGTCGCCGGGACGGCCGGTGGCGTACGCCCGCGGGCGGTGTGCGGAGGCCGCGTCCACCTTCGGACCGAGCTCCAGGAAGGAGGCGCCCGCCTCGCCGTACGGCTCCAAGACCGGCGGTACGTCGAGATGCGAGCCGACTCTGATACGGGTCGGGGCGTCCGCCTCGGTCACCTCGCTGAACAGGAACAGCATCAGCAGGGCACGGTCCTTCGACCGCACGTTGGTGTGCCACAGGGTCGCGCCCTCGGGAAGGTAACTGCCTTCGATGTGCCAGCCCGCGTCGTCCGGCTCCTCCTCGTGCGGGAACCGCAGCGGGAAACTGCCCAGCGCATAGCGCGGCACCCAGCGACCCGCGCCGACCAGCACGTCGAACGCCTCGTGCAGCACGGGGGAGTTGGCGGCGGCGGCGAACGGGCCCTGCGCCATCGCGGCCACCCAGTGCACCGGGGCCTTCCACGTACCCGGGTCCTCCGGGTCGTATCCCGTTTCCCGCCACAGCAGCCGCGCGCAGTCCTCGGCGACGCGTGGCGGGAAGGCACCCTCGATCCTCACGAACCCGTCCTCGAGGAACCGCTCCACCATCTCGTCGTCCATGCCGGCCATGGTGGGCGAGCCCGGCGGGCGTCCGCATCCCATTTTCTGGCGTCCATCTTTTTGCAGTTCCGGCAACGGAACTTGCCCCTTGGTGGTGCGCCGCCGCACGCTGGCCGTATCCGGAGGAGAGGCTGACCACCATGGCGCACGACCACAAGCACGATCACGGCCATCACCATCACGACCACGCCGACATCGACTGGGCCGAGATGGGCCCGCTGCTGGAAGCGCAGGCGGAGCTGTTCACCCCGCTGTACGAGCGGGCGCTGGCCTGGCTCGCGAAGCGGCAGACCGACCCGGGGCTGATCGTCGACGCGGGCAGCGGTCCCGGTGTCGTCGCCTGTCTGCTGGCCGAGGCCTTCCCGGGTGCCCGGGTCGTCGCGGTCGACGGCACCGAGCCGCTGCTGGAGCGGGCCGGTGCCCGGGCGAAGCGGCTGGGCGTCGCCGACCGCTTCGCCACGCTCCCGGGTGACCTTCCCGAGGTCCTCGGCGATCTGGACTACCCCGCCGACCTGCTGTGGGCCAGCCGGAGTCTGCACCACCTCGGCGACCAGCGGGCCGCGCTCGCCGCCTTCGCCGGGCACCTGGCGCCCGGCGGCACGCTCGCCCTCATGGAGGGCGGGCTGCCCTCCCGGTTCCTGCCGCGTGACATCGGCATCGGCCGTCCCGGACTGCAGGCGCGGCTCGACGCGCTGGAGGAGGAGTGGTTCGCACAGATGCGCTCGTCCCTGCCCGGTGCCGTCGCCGAGACAGAGGACTGGCCGGCGCTGATGACCGCGGCGGGCCTGAAGCCCACCGGCACCCGCAGCTTCCTGCTGGACCTGCCCGCCCCGGCGACCGGCCGGGCCCGCGCCTACATCGCGGCCTCCCTGTCCCGGCTGCGCGATGCCTTCGGCGACCAACTCGACGCCACCGACCGCGCCACCCTGGACCGCCTCCTCGACCCCGACGACAAGGCGAGCGTCCATCACCGTCCGGACGTCTTCGTCCTGGCGGCGCACACGGTCCACACGGCGACCAGGACCCCGTAGACCGACCGACATGTGCAAAGCGCCCCGGGAACCGGTGTGGTCCCCGGGGCGCTTCGGCGTACGGTGCGTCAGCCCATGTCGAAGGTGGCCGGGTCCGGACCCAGCCGCCGGTCCTCGTTGAGCGCGCTGATCGCCGCGAGGTCCTCGGTGTCCAGCGAGAAGTCGAAGACGTCGATGTTCTCCTCGATCCGGGACGGCGTCACGGACTTCGGGATCACGATGTTGCCGAGCTGGAGGTGCCAGCGCAGCACGACCTGGGCGGGCGTGCGGTTGTGCTTCTGGGCGATCGCCACGATCGCCGGAACCTCCAGCAGGCCTCTGCCCTGGCCGAGCGGCGACCAGGCCTCGGTGTGGATGCCCTGCTCCGCGTGGTACTCACGGGCGGCGTGCTGCTGGAGGTGCGGGTGCAGCTCGATCTGGTTGACCGCGGGGATGACCGACGTCTCGGCGATCAGCCGCTCCAGGTGCTCCGGCAGGAAGTTGGAGACGCCGATGGCGCGGATCCGGCCGTCGGCGTGGAGCTTCTCGAAGGCCTTGTACGTGTCGACGTACTTGCCCCTGGACGGCAACGGCCAGTGGATCAGGTACAGATCCACGTACTCCAGGCCCAGCTTGCCGAGGGAGACGTCGAAAGCGCGCAGAGCGGACTCGTACCCCTGGTCGCTGTTCCAGAGCTTGGTGGTGACGAAGAGGTCCTCGCGGGGGAGACCGGAGGCGGCGATCGCCTTGCCGGTGCCCTCTTCGTTGCCGTAGATCGCCGCTGTGTCGATGCTGCGGTACCCGGCCTCAAGCGCCGTCGCCACCGCCCGCTCCGCCTCGTCGTCCGGCACCTGCCAGACGCCGAAGCCCAGCTGGGGCATCGCGACGCCGTTGTTGAGGATGATCGGGGGGACCTTGCTGCTCACGAGCTCTTGATCCTTCGGTTGTCGTCAGGTGGTACTCCTATCGTCAACGATCACGAGCCCCCTTGCATTCCTGACCGCATAATCCGCCGGAATCAGATGCCCGCCTCACGTCTGGTACAGGGCGTTCACCTCGTTGGCGTACGCGTTCTCGATCGCCTTCCGCTTCAGCTTCAGGGAGGGGGTGAGCAGTCCGTGCTCCTCGGTGAACGGCTGCGCGAGGATGCGGAAGGTGCGGATCGACTCGGCCTGCGAGACAAGTGTGTTCGCGGCGACCACCGCGCGCCGCACCTCGGTCTCCAGATCCTGGTCACGCACCAGTTCGGCGGGGGACAGCTGGGGCTTGTTGCGCATCTGGAGCCAGTGTTCGACGGCCTCCTGGTCCAGGGTGACCAGGGCCGCGATGTACGGGCGGTCGTTGCCGACGACGATGCACTGGGCGACCAGCGGGTGGTCGCGTACGCGTTCCTCCAGCAGTCCCGGCGCGACGCTCTTGCCGCCCGACGTGACGAGGATTTCCTTCTTGCGGCCGGTGATGGTGAGGAAGCCGTCCTCGTCGAGGGAGCCCAGGTCGCCGGTCGCCAGCCAGCCGTCGTGCAGGGTCTCGTCGGTGGCCTTGGGGTTGTTGAGGTAGCCCTGGAAGACATTCGGGCCGTGCAGCCAGATCTCGCCGTCGTCCGCGATGTGCACGGTCATGCCGGGGATGGGCTGCCCGACCGTGCCGTACCGGGTATGGTGCGGCGGGTTGGCGGTCGCGGCCGCCGTGGACTCGGTCAGGCCGTACCCCTCGTAGATCGGCACGCCCGCGCCCGCGAAGAACAGCCCGAGCCGCCGGTCCATAGCCGAGCCGCCCGACATCGCGTTGCGCACCCGGCCGCCCATCGCCTCGCGCACCTTGGAGTAGACGAGCTTGTCGAAGAGCTGGTGCTGCATGCGCAGACCCGCCGAAGGGCCGGGCCCGATCCCCCACGCCTTCGCCTCCACCGCGTCCGCGTACCGCACGGCGACGTCCACGGCCTTCTCGAACGGTCCGGACTTGCCTTCCCGCTCGGCCTTGCGGCGGGCGGCGTTGAAGACCTTCTCGAAGATGTACGGCACGGCGAGGAAGAACGTCGGCTTGAAGGCGGCCAGGTCCGGCAGCAGGGCGGCCGCGTTGAGCTGAGGCTGGTGGCCGAAGCGGACCCGGCCGCGGATCGCGGCGACCTGCACCATCCGGCCGAAGACGTGCGCGAGCGGCAGGAAGAGGAGCGTCGCCGCCTCGTCGCCCTTCTTGGAGTGGAACACCGGCTCCCAGCGCTCGATGACGGTGTCCGCCTCGTACATGAAGTTGCCGTGCGAGATGACGCAGCCCTTGGGGCGGCCGGTCGTGCCCGACGTGTAGATGACGGTCGCGACGGAGTCGGGGGTGACCGCCTTGCGGTGCCGGTGCACCACCTCGTCGTCGAGATGGGCACCCGCGTCGTACAGCTCCTGGACCGCGCCCGCGTCGAGCTGCCACAGCTGGCGCAGCCGCGGGAGCCGGTCGATGACGGTGGCGATCGTCATCGCGTGGTCCTCGTGCTCGACGATCGCGGCCGCCACTTCCGCGTCGTACAGCATCCAGAAGCACTGCTCGGCCGAGGAGGTCGGGTAGACGGGCACCACCTGGGCGCCGATCGTCCACAGGGCGAAGTCGAACAGCGTCCACTCGTAGCGGGTGCGGGACATGATGGCGACCCGGTCGCCGAACCGGATACCGCGGGCGAGCAGGCCCTTGGCCAGGGCGAGGACCTCGTCGCGGAACTCGGCCGCGGTCACGTCCCGCCACTGCCCCGACTCGTCCTTGCGGCCGAGCGCGATGTGGAGCGGGTCCTCCTGGGCGTGCTCGAAGACGGCGTCGGCCAGACCGCCCACCGGGGGTGCCAACGCCAAGGGAGGATTGGTGAACTCGCGCAAACCCGTTCCCCGCTCTCTGTGACGGCTCCCTGTGACGCTCCGCACAGGCGGTGAAAGCTACCCCACACGCAGTCGGGACGGGAGGGGGCGCGAAAGCCGAGCAGTGTTCAGGTATGCGCTGGTCAGCGGGGAAAATACGCGCACAAGGGGAAGGGTCGGACAGATTCCTGACGGTGGAGTAAGTTTCGGCGCCGTAATCTCCACGGAATCTGTACGACCCGACTACGGCCCCGCGCCGACCGGGACGTCAGCGCCGGTGCAGCCGGTCGCCCGCCGCCAGGATCGCTGTGGCCAGGGCATCGGCGGGCCCCTGGGCGGCGGCGGGCCGGCGGTGTCCGTGGATCAGGACGAAGTCGACCGGGCCGAGCTCGGGCAGGCCGACGCGGTCGGGCACCCGGACCAGGCCGGGCGGGACGAAGCCCCGGGAGTGGGCCATCACGCCGAGGCCCGCACGGGGCGGCCGCGATCAGTGCGTTGAGGCTGCCGCTGGTGCAGGCGATGCGCCACTCGCGCCCCTGCCGCTGAAGCGCATCCAGGGCGCGCTCGCGGGTGATGCCGGGCGGGGGATAGACGATCAGTGGGACCGGACGGTCGGGGTCGAGGCGCAGGCGTTCCGCGCCGATCCAGACCAGCCGGTCGTGCCACACCAGCTCCCCGCGCGGATCCTCGGTCCGCCGCTTGGCCAGCACCAGGTCCAGCTTCCCGGCCGCGAGCTGCTCGTGCAGCGTCCCCGACAGTTCGACGGTGAGCTCCAGGTCGACCTCGGGGTGGTCGTGCCGGAAGCGTTCCAGGATCTCCGGCAGCCGGGTCAGTACGAAGTCCTCCGAGGCGCCGAAGCGCAGTCGGCCGCGCAGCCGGGTGCCGGTGAAGAACGCCGTGGCCTGCTCGTGCACCTCCAGGATCCGGCGCGCGAAGCCGAGCATCGCCTCGCCGTCCTCCGTCAGCTGCACGGAGTGGGTGTCCCGGCTGAACAGCTGCCGTCCGGTGGCGTCCTCCAGCCGCCGTACGTGCTGGCTGACGGTCGACTGACGCAGCCCGAGCCGCCGCGCGGCCTGGGTGAAGCTCAGCGTCTGGGCCACCGCGAGAAACGTCCGCAGGTGGGAAGGGTCGTACACCGTGCCAGCCTATCGCCGATCGTGATGACAGTCAGAGTGGTATGCCGGATTCCCGATCGACGTGCCGAGGAGCAGGATGGAGAGGGGACCTCTTGGCTCCCGATACCGCCCGAGCACAAGCAAGTGGAGCACCGTGAAACGCCTGCGATGGCCGCGTTGGCTGCCGATCGACCCGTACATCCTGCTGCTGCTCGGGACGGTGGGCCTCGCGGCGCTCCTCCCGGCGCGCGGTACGGGTGCCGACGTGGCCTCCGGCGCCTCCACCGCCGCGATCGCTCTTCTCTTCTTCCTCTACGGCGCCCGGCTGTCCACCCGCGAGGCGCTGGACGGGCTCAGGCACTGGCGGCTGCACGTCACCGTCCTCGCCTGCACCTTCGTCGTGTTTCCCCTGCTCGGCCTCGCCGCCCGCGGACTGGTGCCGGTGTTTCTCACCCACTCGCTGTGGACGGGCCTGCTCTTCCTCACCCTCGTCCCGTCGACCATCCAGTCGTCGATCGCCTTCACCTCGATCGCCCGCGGCAACGTGCCCGCCGCGATCTGCGCCGGCTCCTTCTCCTCCCTGGCGGGCATCGTCATCACCCCGCTCCTGGCGGCCTCGCTGCTCGGCGGCAGCGCCGGCGGGTTCGACGCGGACTCGATCGTGAAGATCGTGCTGCAACTCCTTGTGCCGTTCCTGACCGGGCAGCTGCTGCGCCGCTGGATCGGAGGGTTCGTCACACGCCACCGGAAGGGCCTCGGCCTCGTCGACCGCGGGTCGATCCTCCTGGTCGTCTACACCGCGTTCAGCGAGGGCATGGTCCAGGGCGTCTGGCACCAGGTCAGCCCCGCCCGGCTGGGCGGACTGCTCGGCGTCGAGGCGGTGCTGCTCGCCGTGATGCTCGCCCTGACCTGGTACGGCGCCAAGGCGCTGGGCTTCAACCGGGGGGACCGCATCGCCATCCAGTTCGCGGGCTCGAAGAAGTCGCTGGCCTCCGGACTGCCCATGGCGAGCGTGCTGTTCGGGGCCGAGGCGTCGCTGGCCGTGCTGCCGCTGATGCTCTTCCACCAGATGCAGCTGATGGTGTGCGCGGTGATCGCCAAGCGCCGCTCCCACGACCCCGTCGAGCCGCTCACTACGCGGGCGTCAGCCGCAGCGTCACGAACCGCGGTCGGTACAGGCTCACGTTCCCGTTGATCTGCGCGGACGCGCCCGTGGTCGCCAGCCAGTTGACGTCGTAGCTCAGGACGAGGCGATCCCCGCCGCCGACGCCGGGATGCGCCTGCGGGTTGTACGCGGCGACCCCGCCGGCGGGCAGCGGTGGGCTGAAGCTGCGGGTCGGCCCGTGCCACGGCCCGGTGGGCGAGCAGGCCCAGTACGACGTCACCGTGGTCAGCCCCTGTGCTCCGGCGGCCATGGTGAACAGCACGTACGTGTCCTCGTCCCGGACCACCGAGAACGCGCTGCCCACACCGGTGCGCCGCTGGTCCCCGAGCACCGGAGCCGGACGCGACCCGGTGACCCATGCGGAGCCGTCCCAGTACTCCCAGGCGGCGGGGTCGGCGAGCCCGCCCGCCGGCACCCGCGCCACATACGCGGAGGAGGTCGGGCGGGACGCGGCCTGCCCGTCGTTGCCGCCGAAGACGTAGGTCCAGCCGCCGTCCGTCAGCAGCGTCGTCCCGTACAGCACGCGCCGGGACGGGTCCGGCACCCGCTGCTGGTCGGACACCCTGGCGATGCCCTCGACGCGCAGGTCCGGCAGGGACAGCGTGGCGACTTCGGTGGCGAGGGGCACGCCGTAGATCCACGGCGCCTGGCCCGCCGCTCGCGTCCACAGCAGCACCCGTACGACCTGCTCCGACGAGCCGGGGGAGCGCGGCTCGACCCGGGCGGCGACCGGCCAGCGCCACTGGTTCGGGGCCGGGTCGGGGAAGAGGGGCGCGGGCAGTGTCGTACTCAGGCGGCCGTCGGACATCACCACCGCCGAGTTGCGCACCAGCGGCGCCGTCGTGTCGCGCCAGGCGTACGACTCGCCGGACGGGTTGGGCGGGGCGTGCACGGGGCCGAGGTAGGTGTCGGAGAACAGCCACAGCACCCGGCCGTCCGGCAGCCGCAGCGAGTGGGTGCCGTCGCCGCCGGTCCAGTCGTCGGTGCGGGTCGCGTCGTCGCCGTAGCGGGCGAACTCGGCGGTGAGCGCGTCGTGCGGCGACCAGGACGCGATCGTACGGGCCTCGCACGCGGCGCCGCCCTCCCGGTCGTCGTCCGGGAGGGCGGTGAGCAGCACGGCCGCGAGAACCAGGGTCAGCAGCAGGCCGACCCCGGCTCCCGTCCGCTGTCGTGCACGTATGTCGTCGGGCACGTTCCGGGACGTTAGCGGCCGGCGGCCACCTGGTCCATGGGGAGCCACAGCACGTTGTCGAAGTCTGGGCCGGTGTGCGTCTCGTGTACGTCGGCGATCTCGCTGTCGCTGAGCGCCCGGTCCCAGACGCGCACCTCGTCGATGGCCCCGGTGAAGAAGGCCCGGCTGTCCATGCTCTGGCCGATGTGCACGCCGAACGGCGAGTTGCGGCTGACGGAGCCGGGCACGTCGGCCGTGCTGCTGGGGCTGCCGTCGACGAACAGGGTCAGCCGTCCGTCGCCGCGGCGCAGTGCGACGTGGTGCCACCGGCCGTCGTTGTGGGCGCCGGTGGTGCTCACGGATGCCGACCGTACGGTCGTCGCGTCCTCCCGGGTGGCGATCAGGCCGCGCACCCGGTCGGCGGCGGGCTCACCGCGCAGCCACACCTGGGGCTGGCTGTTGCCCACGCCGCCCATCCACAGCAGCGGCTGATCTCCGCTCCCGGCGGTGTAGCGGAACCACAGTGAGGCGGTGAAGTCCTTGGTGTCGAGCGGAAGTTGGGGGCGGTACGGAAGGCGTACGGCGTCGTCGGTGCCGTCGAAGGTCAGCGCGCCGCCCGACACGCCGGTCGTGCGCTCGGCGCCGCCGAGCACGGCCGCCGGCTGGCCGAGCACGGCATGGTCGGGCGTGGTCGGGTCGGCGCCGCGGCGCGGCTTCAGCCACTCCTCGTTGAAGCGGGCGAAGCGGATCTCGTCGCGGGCGTCGACCGTGCCGCCTTCGTACAGCAGGCCTACGGTGCTGTCGTCGATCGGCGCCAGGTCGGAGTAGCCGGACCAGTCCCTGGTGACGACGGTGCCGCGGTCCACGCTCTCCCAGGTGCGGCCGCCGTCGTAGGAGGAGCGGATCATCATCGTCCGGCGGCGGTCGGGGTCACCGGGGCAGGACAGCAGCATCCGGTCGCCGAGGCGCAGCGTGGCGCCCTGGACCTGGGGCGCGTAGAGGTCCGGGACGGACCGGAAGGGGGTGGCGAAGCTGTCGCCGCCGTCGCGGCTGACGGTCTGGGTGCGGTGACCGAGGTCGGTGCCGTCCTGTTCGCGGCCGCTGACCAGGAGCGAGCCGTCGGTGTGCTCGGTCAGGGTGACTTCCGAGGGCTTCTGCCGGAAGGTGCCGTCGAACGCGATCGGCCAGGAGTCGTTGGCGCCGACCCGCCAGGTGTCGCCGCCGTCGTCGCTCACGATGAGGGCGGCGTGGTTTCCGGTGACCCTGGTGCCGTCCCAGGTCTCGGTGTTGACGCCGAAGACCAGTCGGCCGGCGCGGCTTCCCTGAGTGAGCTGGATGCCGTGCACGGGACCGGTGGCGTACCAGGAGTTCCAGTGCGCGGGCATGGTCTGCGAGCTGAGGTCGCGCGGATCGGACCAGGTGTGGCCGTCGTCGTCGCTGTACTGCAGATGGGGCCGGCGGTCGCACGGGACCTCACAGTTGCCGCTGTCCGTACGGCCCGTGTTGTAGGTCTGGGCCAGCAGGATCCGGCCGGTCTCGCGGTCGACGATCGGGGCCGGGTTGCCGTGGGTGTCGCCGGCGCCGTCGTTGACGACCTGGAGCGGGCCCCAGGTGCGGCCGCCGTCGGTGGAGCGCTTCATCACGATGTCGATGTCGGTCGCGTCTCCGCAGTTGAGGACGCGGCCCTCGGCGAACGCGAGCAGCGTGCCCTCGGTGGTCTGCACGATGGCCGGGATCCGGAAGCAGGCGTAGCCGGGATCCTGCGACGTCCTGAAGAGCACCTGCTGCTCGAACTGCGGGGCAGCCGTGGTGGGTTGGGCTTGCACCGGGTCGGGCAGGACGGCTGTCGCCGTCATGACGACGCCCGCGGTGAGGGTGGCTCTCAGACGTGCGCGAAGTCTCGACGGCATGCAGTGACCCGCCCTTCATTTGTCAGAACATCGGGACATCCCACGTCGAACCTACGCGTCACAGAGGGTAGTTGGTGGCAGCGACACACCACAAGAAACGTGCTCGGGGCAACTCGACTGGGGGAGTGGTCGTCTGAGCTCACGTCAACTGAAACCTCGTCACGAAATTGGACGCGTTCATGACAAAGTGTGAGGCGGGACCCCTGCGGCGCAGGGGGCGCTCCCCGCCGGTCGGGGTCCCGCCGCCGTGCCGCGGGGAACCGTCAGCCCTGGGCGGCCGCGGTCCGCAGGGCGATGCGGTCCTCGCCCGCGTACACGTTCATGGAGCTGCCCCGCAGGAAGCCCACCAGGGTCAGCCCGCTCTCCACGGCCAGGTCCACGGCCAGCGACGAGGGCGCCGAGACCGCGGCCAGTACCGGGATGCCCGCCATCACGGCCTTCTGCGCCAGCTCGAAGGAGGCGCGGCCGGACACCAGCAGGATCGTGCGGGACAGGGGCAGACCGCCGCTCTGCAGGGCGCGGCCGACCAGCTTGTCGACCGCGTTGTGCCGGCCCACGTCCTCCCGTATGTCGAGCAGCTCCCCCTCCTCGGCGAACAGGGCCGCCGCGTGCAGCCCCCCGGTCCGGTCGAAGACCCGCTGGGCCGCGCGCAGCCGGTCGGGGAGGCTTGCGAGCAGCTCGGGCTCCACCCGGACCGGGGGAGTGTCGGCGATGGGCCAGCGGGCCGTCGTACGGACCGCGTCCAGGCTCGCCTTGCCGCACAGCCCGCAGGAGGAGGTGGTGTAGACGTTCCGCTCCAGCGTGATGTCGGGAATCGCGACGCCCGGCGCGGTCTTCACGTCCACCACGTTGTACGTGTTCGAGCCGTCCTGTGTCGCGCCGGCGCAGTAGACGATGTTCTGCAGGTCCGTCCGCTCGGCCAGTACACCCTCGCTCACCAGGAACCCCGCGGCGAGCGCGAAGTCGTCGCCCGGGGTGCGCATGGTGATCGCGAGCGGCTTGCCGTTCAGCCGGATCTCCAGGGGTTCCTCGGCGACGAGCGTGTCCGGACGGGCGGAGACCGCCCCGTCCCGGATGCGGATCACCTTGCGTCGTTCCGTGACTCGTCCCATGTCCCCATCAGTCCCGGTTCTGTACGTGCTGGTAGCCGAAGCGGCCCTTGATGCACAGGTTGCCGTGGGTCACCGGGTTGTCGTGCGGCGAGGTGACCTTCACGATCTCATTGTCCTGCACGTGCAGCGTGAGGTTGCAGCCCACTCCGCAGTACGCGCAGACGGTGGTCGTCTCGGTCTGCTGCGACTCGTCCCAGGTGCCCGCCGCCCGCATGTCGAACTCCGACTTGAAGGACAGCGCTCCCGTCGGGCACACCTCGATGCAGTTCCCGCAGTACACGCACGCGGAGTCGGTGAGCGGGGCGTCGTGCTCGACCGCGATCCGGGCGTCGAAGCCCCGGCCCGCGACGGAGATCGCGAAGGTGTTCTGCCACTGCTCGCCGCAGGCGTCGACGCACTTGTAGCAGAGGATGCACTTGTCGTAGTCGCGCACGTACAGATCGTTGTCGACCTTCGGCTCCTCGTTGAGTCGGGCCGCGTCCGGGCCGAAGCGGTCCGGCTTCGCCTCGTACTCCTTGAGCCACTCGGCGACCTGGGGAGTGGTCGACAAGTCGACTGAGGACGCGAGGAGTTCGAGGACCAGCTTGCGGCTGTGACGGGCGCGCTCGGTGTCGGTGTGCACCGCCATGCCGGGCTCCGCCCTGCGGGAACAGGCCGGGACCAGGGTGCGGGAGCCCTCGACCTCGACCATGCAGACCCGGCAGGCATTCTTGGGCGTCAGAGTGTCGCCCTGGCAGAGGGTCGGGATGTCCTTCCCGGCGGCCCGGCAGGCGTCGAGGACGGTCGAGCCCTCCGGGACGCGGGCCTCCTCCCCGTCGATGGTGAACTCGACCAGCCGGCGCGGCACTCCCAACGGTATCGCGGTCATTCGTACGCCCCCAGACGGTCGATGGCGGATTCCACGGCGTTCCACGCGGTCTGCCCCAGACCGCAGATCGAGGCGTCCCGCATCGCGCGGCCGACCTCCCTCAGCAGTGCGATGTCGTCGGCGGCAGCGGCGCCCGTGCGCTCCACGATCCGGTGCAGCGCCTCCTCCTGCCGCACCGTCCCGACCCGGCACGGCACGCACTGCCCGCACGACTCGTCGCGGAAGAACTCGGCGATGCGCAGCAGCAGCCGGGGCAGCGGGACGGTGTCGTCGAAGGCCATGACGACCCCCGAACCGAGCGTCGTGCCGGCCTCGCGGGTCCCTTCGAAGGTGAGCGGGATGCCGAGCTCGTCGGCGCGTACGAAGCCGCCCGCGGCGCCGCCCAGGAGCACGGCCCGCAGACCCTGGCGCACCCCTGCCAGCTCCAGCAGCTCGCCCAGGGTGGCACCGAAGGGGAGTTCGTAGATCCCGGGCCGCTCCACACTCCCCGACACGCAGAACAGCTTCGGTCCGGTGGACTTCTCCGTGCCGATCGCCGCGTACGCCGGTGCTCCCATCGTCAGGATCGGCAGCACGTTGACCAGCGTCTCGACGTTGTTCTCCACCGTCGGTTTGCCGAACAGGCCCTTCTCCACGGGGAACGGCGGTTTCGAGCGCGGCTCGCCCCGGTAGCCCTCGATGGAGTTGAACAGTGCCGTCTCCTCGCCGCAGATGTACGCGCCCGCGCCCCGACGGATCTCGATGTCGAAGGCGTACCCTTGGCCGAGGACGTCGTCGCCGAGCAGGCCACGCGCGCGTGCCTGGGCGATGGCGTGCTCCAGGCGGTGCAGGGCGCGCGGGTACTCGCCGCGCAGATAGAGATAGCCCTTGTGCGCGCCGGTCGCATACGCCGCGACGGTCATCGCCTCGACCAGCGCGTACGGGTCGCCCTCCATGATCACGCGGTCCTTGAAGGTGCCGGGCTCGGACTCGTCGGCGTTGCAGACGAGGTAGTGCGGGTGGTCCGGCTGCGCTGCCGTGGCCTGCCATTTGCGGCCGGTCGGGAAGGCGGCGCCGCCGCGTCCGACCAGGCCGGAGTCGGTGACCTCGCGGATGACTCCGGCCGGGCCGAGCTCGAAGGCGCGGCGCAGGGCGGTGTAGCCGCCGTGGGCGCGGTAGTCGTCGAGCGAGGACGGGTCCACCACGCCGACGCGGCGCAGGAGCGTCAGCCCAGGGGAGCCCGCCTGCGGCACCGCCATCGCGGCCGGCGGCTCCTCAGGCGCCGAGTCGGGCGAGGTGGCAGCGAGGACGGCCTCGTGCACGGTCGTCGGCGCCGAGACCGCCGTACGGACCGGATCCCCCGCCCTGATCGCGAGCGCGGCCGGGGCACGTTCGCACAGGCCCAGGCAGGGGCTGCGTTCCACGAAGACCCCGGGCCCCAGCCGGGCCTCGACCCCGGCGCACAGCTCCGCCGCCCCGGCGGCCTGGCACGCCAGGTCCGTGCACACATGGAGCACGGTTGCCGGCCGGGGTCGGACGGAGAACATGGCGTAGAAGGTGGCCACCCCGTACGCCTCCGCCGGCGGCACGGTCAGCCGGCGGCACAGGTAGTCCAGGGCGCCCTCGCTGATCCAGCCGACCCGGTCGTTGATCGCGTGCAGCCCCGGCAACAGCAGGTCGCGACGGTCCCGGGCCTCGCGGCCGCCGCGCGCCCACCTCAGGTCGGCATCGGAGCGGTCGGCGCCCTCCCAGGAGGACTCCGGAGGCCCGAGCAGGGCGTCGACGGCCGCCCGTTCGTCGTCCGTCGGTTTGCTGTCGCCGAAGTGCAGGTCCACTTGCGTCACCTCACGATGGTCGCGACGGGGAGCTTCTCGATCCGGATCGCCGACGCCTTGAACTCCGCCGTCCCCGCGATCGGGCAGTTGGCCTCGATCGTGAGCTGGTTGGTGTCCACCTCGTCGGGAAAGTGCATGGTCATGAAGGCGAGCCCGGGCCGCAGCGCCGGGTCGACCCACACCGGCGCCACGACCGAGCCGCGCCGTGAGGTCACCCGCACCTCCTCGCCGACCACGACCCCGTACCGCTCGGCGTCCTCCGGGCACAGCTCGACGTACTCGCCGCGCCGGAGCGGGGAGGCGAAACCGCCGCTCTGCACACCGGTGTTGTAGGAGTCGAGCCGCCGCCCGGTGGTGAGCCGGATCGGGTACTCCTCGTCGGTGAGGTCGACGGGCGGATCGTGCTGCACCAGCCCGAAGGGCGCGAGCCTGCCCCGTTTCGCCGGGTCGGACTCCCACAACCGGCCGTGCAGATAGGTCGGTTCGAGCCGCTCGGTGCTGGGGCAGGGCCACTGGATGCCCTGGTGGTCCTCCAGGCGCTCGTAGGTCATCCCGTAGTGGTCCGGGGACACCGACCTGAGCTCGTTCCAGACCGCCTCGGCGTCGGCGTACTTCCATTCGTGGCCGAGCCGGGCCGCCAGGTCGCAGATGATGTCGATGTCCTCGCGGGCCTCGCCGGGCGGGGTCACGGCCCGGCGTACGCGCTGGACCCGGCGCTCGCTGTTGGTGGTCGTGCCCTCGGTCTCCGCCCAACCGGCGGTGGCGGGCAGGACGACGTCAGCCAGTTCGGCGGTCTTCGTCAGGAAGATGTCCTGGACGACCAGGAAGTCCAGGGCCTGCAGCCGCCGTACCGCCTGCCCGCTGTCCGCCTCCGACTGCGCCGGGTTCTCGCCGATGCAGTAGACGGCCCTGAGCGTGCCCTCCTCCATCGCCTCGAACATCTCGGTCAGGTTCAGCCCGTAGTGCGGCTGGATGACGGTGTCCCAGGCCGACTCGAACTTGAGCCGGGTGTCCGCATCGAGGATGTCCTGGAAGCCGGGCAGGCGGTTGGGGATGGCCCCCATGTCGCCGCCGCCCTGGACGTTGTTCTGGCCGCGCAGGGGCTGGAGCCCGGCGCCGTAGCGGCCGACGTGGCCGGTCAGCAGGGACAGGTTGATCAGGGCGCGGACGTTGTCGGTGCCGTTGTGGTGCTCGGTGATGCCGAGGGTCCAGCACAGCTGGGCGCGCTCGGCTCGGGCGTAGGCGTGCGCCAACTCCCGGACGGCGGCGGCGGGTACGCCGGTCACCTTCTCGGCGAGGGACAGCGTCCACGGCTCGACGAGCGCCCGGTACTCCTCGAAGCCGCTGGTCGCCCGCTCGATGAACGCCTCGTTGGCCAGGCCGGCGTGGATGATCTCGCGGCCGATCGCGTGCGCCATCGGGATGTCCGTGCCGACGTTCAGGCCGAGCCAGCTCTCCGCCCACTCGGCGGTGCTCGTCCGCCGCGGGTCGACCGCGTACATCCGGGCGCCGTTCCTGATCCCCTTCAGTACGTGCTGGAAGAAGATCGGGTGCGCGAAACGGGCGTTGGAACCCCACATCACGATGACGTCGGTGTGCTCGATCTCCTCGTACGAGGAGGTCCCGCCGCCCGAGCCGAAGGCGGCGGACAGGCCCGCGACGCTCGGCGCGTGGCAGGTGCGGTTGCAGGAGTCGACGTTGTTGGTGCCCATGACCACGCGGGCGAACTTCTGCGCCACGTAGTTCATCTCGTTGGTGGCGCGGGCGCAGGAGAACATGCCGAATGCGCCGCGGGCGGCCGCCAGGCCCCGGGCGGTCCGGTCGAGCGCCTCGTCCCAGGTGGCCCGGCGCAGCGGCTCATCGCGGGAGTCGCGGACCAGGGGGTGGGTGAGCCGGGTGTACGTCTTCGTGGACTGGCGTTTCCTCATGCGGCGCTCCTCAGCGCGAGCAGGTCGGAGATGGCGTGCACGGTGCGCAGGGTGGGCACGTCCACGCCGGTGATGTCCGCCAACTCGACGACGGCGGCCAGGAGTACGTCGAGTTCCAGCGGCTTGCCGCGCTCCAGGTCCTGGAGCGTGGAGGTGCGGTGGTCGCCGACCTTCTCGGCGCCCGCGAGGCGGCGTTCGATGGAGACGCCCACCTTGCAGCCGAGGGCTTCGGCGACGGAGAGGGTCTCGGCCATCATGATCTCGATGACTCTGCGGGTGCCGCCGTGCAGGCACATCTGCCGCATGGTCGCGCGGGCCAGCGCGCTGATCGGGTTGAAGGAGATGTTGCCGAGCAGCTTCAGCCAGATGTCGTTGCGCAGGTCCGGCTCGACCGGGCACTTCAGCCCGCCGGTCTGCATGGCCTCGCTGAGGGCGAGACACCGCCGGGACACGCTGCGGTCGGGCTCGCCGATGGAGAACCGGGTGCCTTCCAAGTGCCGTACGACACCCGGCCCTTCGAGCTCGGTGGCCGCGTAGACGACACAGCCGACGGCCCGTTCGGGCGCGAGCACCGCACTGACCGCGCCGTCCGGGTCCACGCTCTCGACGCGGTGGCCGTCGTGGGGGCCGCCGTGCCGGTGGAAGTACCACCAGGGGATGCCGTTCTGGGCGGCCACGACCGCCGTGGTGTCGTGCAGCAGCGGCTCGATCAGCGGCCCGCACGCCGCGTACGAGTTGGCCTTCAGGCCCAGGAAGACATAGTCGACCGGGCCGACCTCGGCCGGGTCGTCGGTGGCGTGGGGGTGCGCGGTGAAGTCACCGCGCGGGCTGAGCACCTGCACTCCGTGCTGCCTCATGGCCGCCAGATGCGGTCCACGGGCGATGAGATGCACATCGGCACCCGCGCGGTGGAGCGCGGCGCCGACGTAGGCGCCGATCGCACCGGCGCCGAGGACTGCGACTTTCACGGGACACTCCGTTCGGTTTGAGGGATACCGCGGAGGTGGTCGGGGTGGGTCCGGGGTGGTCGACGGCGGTTTCATGTCTTGTCGACGAAATATTGTCTACAGTATGGAAGTTGGGTCGGCAAGAGTCCGAGCGCTGACCGTTCGTCGCGCCCGGGATACCGTTCACCGCATACGGTCGACGCGTCGACTTCTCAACTCCCTTCTTCCTTCCTACCGTTCGGGATCATGAGTCCCCCCGTCGCACCCCCGGGATGGAGCCGGTGGCTGGTGCCGCCCGCCGCGCTCTCCGTCCACCTGTCCATCGGCCAGGCCTACGCCTGGAGCGTGTTCAAGCCGCCGCTCGAATCCGCGCTCGGTCTCAGCGGCACGCAGAGTGCGCTGCCCTTCCAGCTCGGCATCGTCATGCTCGGTCTGTCGGCCGCGTTCGGCGGCACGCTCGTGGAGCGCAACGGGCCGCGCTGGGCGATGACGGTGGCACTGGTGTGCTTCTCGTCGGGCTTTCTGCTCTCCGCGCTCGGTGCGGCGACGGAGCAGTACTGGCTGATCGTCCTCGGCTACGGCTTCGTCGGCGGGATCGGCCTGGGCATCGGCTACATCTCGCCCGTCTCCACACTGATCAAGTGGTTCCCGGACCGGCCCGGCATGGCCACCGGCATCGCCATCATGGGCTTCGGCGGCGGCGCGCTCATCGCCTCGCCCTGGTCGGCGCAGATGCTGGAGTCGTTCGGCTCGGACAGCTCCGGGATCGCGCTCGCCTTCCTTGTGCACGGGCTGACGTACGCCGTGTTCATGCTGCTCGGCGTGCTGCTGGTGCGGGTGCCGCGGACCGAGAAGCCGGTGGCCGACGGGCCGAGCGTGGTCGAGGGCGTGCAGGTGTCGGCGCGAAACGCCGTGCGCACCCCGCAGTTCTGGTGTCTGTGGGTCGTGCTCTGCATGAACGTGTCCGCCGGCATCGGCATCCTGGAGAAGGCCGCACCGATGATCACGGACTTCTTCGCCGACACCTCCACGCCGGTCTCGGTGACGGCGGCCGCCGGATTCGTCGCCCTGCTCTCGGCGGCCAACATGGCGGGCCGCATCGGCTGGTCGTCGACGTCCGACCTGATCGGGCGCAAGAACATCTACCGCGTCTACCTCGGCGCGGGCGCGCTGATGTACCTGCTCATCGCGCTGTTCGGCGACTCCTCCAAGCCGCTGTTCATCCTGTGCGCGCTGGTGATCCTGTCCTTCTACGGCGGCGGGTTCGCCACCATCCCCGCCTACCTGAAGGACCTCTTCGGCACCTACCAGGTCGGCGCCATCCACGGACGGCTGCTCACCGCCTGGTCCACGGCCGGTGTGCTCGGTCCGCTGATCGTCAACTGGATCGCCGACCGGCAGGAGGAGGCCGGCAAGCACGGCGCGTCCCTGTACGGGTTGTCGTTCGTCATCATGATCGGGCTGCTCGTCGTCGGATTCGTCGCCAACGAGCTGGTCCGCCCCGTCCATCCCCGCCACCACGTGTCCACTCCGAGGGAGGCCGCCGATGTCCGACGACAGCAGCCAGAGTCCGCCTGACCGGCGGCCGCTGATCGCCTTCGCCTGGCTGTGGGTGGGGGCGCCACTCGCCTACGGCCTGTACGAACTCGTACGGAAGGCCACCCAGCTGTTCACCGGGTGACCGCTCCGGGACTTTGCTGGACGTCCGGGAATCTGAGGGAAGCCGACAAGCCGGGCGGCCGATTCCTGTGGCTTCACCTGCCGTCGTACCCGCGAGTCACTGATCAGACTGGTGAACCCCGCTAACCGCAACAAGGAGGGGGACACCATGAACGGCTCGCGGATCGCCGCCGTCGGCCACTACCAGCCCGCCAGAGTGCTCACGAACGAGGACCTGGCGGGCATGGTCGACACGAGCGACGAGTGGATCACGTCCCGGGTCGGCATCCGGACCCGTCACATCGCCGGCCCCGACGAGCCGGTCGACGAGCTGGCCGCACACGCCGCGGCCAAGGCGCTCGCGTCGGCCGGACGGGCCCCCGGCGACATCGATCTGGTTCTCGTCGCCACCTCGACGGCCGTCGACCGCTCCCCGAACATGGCCGCCCGCGTCGCCGCCCGGCTCGGCATCCCCCGGCCCGCCGCGATGGACATCAACGTGGTGTGCGCCGGTTTCACCCACGCCCTCGCCACCGCCGACCACACCGTGCGCGCGGGTGCGGCGACCCGGGCGCTGGTCATCGGCGCCGACAAGATGTCCGACGTCACCGACTGGACGGACCGGACGACATGTGTGCTCGTCGGCGACGGAGCGGGGGCCGCCGTCGTGGAGGCCGCCGACGAGCCGGGTGTCGGTCCGGTGCTGTGGGGATCCGTGCCCGAGATGGGGCACGCCGTGCGCATCGAGGGCGAGCCCGCGCGGTTCGCGCAGGAGGGCCAGAGCGTCTACCGCTGGGCGACCACCCAACTGCCGCCCCTCGCCCGCCAGGCCTGCGAGCGTGCCGGGTTCGCCCCCGAGGACCTCGCCGCCGTCGTGCTGCACCAGGCCAACCTGCGCATCATCGAGCCGCTCGCCGAGAAGCTCGGCGCGGTGAACGCGGTCGTCGCGCGCGACGTCTCCGAGTCCGGCAACACATCGGCCGCCAGCATCCCGCTGGCGTTCTCCAAACTGGTGGAGCAGGGCGCGATCTCGAGCGGGGATCCGGTGCTGCTGTTCGGCTTCGGCGGGAACCTGTCGTACGCCGGGCAGGTCGTCCGGTGCCCCTGACCTGCGCGGACCACGGGGTGTGACGCGGTCGACTCCCCCGGGGCCTGGCACTTGTGCGCCGTAGACTGTAGACGAAAGACAATTGATACTGTCTTTCCATTGGCTTTACGGCTGCTGTGCACGGCCTGCCGAGGAGGGGGACCGATGTTGTCGACAGGACTGCCGCAGGGGGCGGTGCCCAAGCTCGAACGGCCCGGCCCGTTGCGCGATCGCGTCTACGAGGCGCTGCTCGAACTCATCACCACCCGCGCCCTCCAGCCCGGCCAGCACCTGGTCGAGAGCGAACTGGCCGGGCATCTCGGCGTCTCCCGGCAGCCGGTGCGCGAGGCGTTGCAGCGGCTGAACACCGAGGGATGGGTCGATCTGCGGCCCGCCCAGGGCGCGTTCGTGCACGAGCCCACCGAGGAGGAGGCCGACCAGCTCCTGACGGTCCGTACGCTCCTGGAGGCCGAGGCGGCCCGGCTCGCCGCCGCCAACGCCGGCAGCGCCGGTGTCGCCGCCCTGGAGGAGCTGTGCGCCGAGGGCGAGGGCGCGGTCGCCGCCGACGACGTGGACGGGGCGGTGGCGCTCAACGCCCGTTTCCACGCGAAGATCATGGAACTGGCGGGGAACGCGGTCCTCGCCGAACTCGCCGCCCAGGTGGACCGCCGGGTGCGCTGGTACTACACGCCGGTCGCCCGGCAGCGCGGCAAGCAGTCCTGGATCGAGCACCGCGCCCTGATCGCCGCGATCACCGAACGGGACGAGCAGCGGGCCACGCAGCTGATGCGGGAGCACACGGAGCACACACGGCGGTCGTACCACGCGCGGGCGACGTCCTGAGCCTGCCTCACCGGCCCTAGGTGCCGGGTCTTTGTCCTGTCAGTGGAAAAAGTCTGCGCGAATTCCTGCGCGACTTCTTCCCCCCTCCGGCAGCCGCTGCTACGTTCCCCTCGAAAGCCGGACAGCGATGGCCGATCCGAGGCGGGGAGGGGCTTGTGAGACGCATGACGGCACGACCCGCGAACGCCCACCAGGCCAGGCTGCTGAAGCTGTTGCGCGACGGCGGGCCCAACTCCCGGGCCCAGCTGGGTGATCAGGTCGACCTGTCGCGGTCCAAGCTGGCCGTGGAGGTGGACCGGCTCCTGGAGACGGGCCTGGTCGTCGCCGACGGACTCGCCGCCTCGCGCGGCGGACGCCGCTCGCACAACATCCGGCTGGCGCCGAACCTGCGCTTCCTCGGCGTCGACATCGGCGCGACCTCCATCGACGTCGCGGTCACCAACGCCGAGTTGGAGATCCTGGGGCACATCACCCAGCCGATGGAGGTGCGCGAGGGTCCGGTCGCGGTCTTCGAGCAGGTCCTGGCCATGGCCGCCAAGCTGAAGGCGTCGGGGCTCGCCGAGGGCTTCGACGGCGCCGGCATCGGCGTCCCCGGTCCGGTCCGGTTCCCCGAGGGCGTCCCCGTGGCGCCGCCGATCATGCCGGGCTGGGACGGCTTCCCGGTGCGGGAGGCGCTCAGCCAGGAACTCGGCTGTCCGGTCATGGTCGACAACGACGTGAACCTGATGGCGATGGGGGAGATGCACGCGGGCGTCGCCCGTTCCGTGGGCGACTTCCTCTGCGTCAAGATCGGCACCGGCATCGGCTGCGGCATCGTCGTCGGCGGTGCGGTCCACCGCGGCACGACCGGTTCCGCGGGCGACATCGGGCACATCCAGGCCGTGCCCGACGGACGTCCGTGCGTCTGTGGCAACCGGGGCTGCCTGGAGGCCCACTTCAGCGGCGCGGCACTCGCCCGCGACGCGCTGGAGGCGGCTCAACACGGGCTCTCCGCCGAGCTCGCGACCAGGCTGGAGGCGAACGGCAGCCTCACCGCGATCGACGTCGCCGCCGCGGCCGCCGCCGGCGACGCCACCGCCCTCGAGCTGATCCGCGAGGGCGGCAACCGCACCGGCCAGGTCATCGCCGGCCTGGTCAGCTTCTTCAACCCCGGCCTGGTGGTGATCGGTGGCGGGGTGACCGGCCTCGGCCACACCCTGCTCGCCGCGATCCGCACCCAGGTCTACCGCCAGTCGCTGCCACTGGCGACCGGCAACCTGCCCATCGTTCTGGGGGAGTTGGGCCCCACCGCCGGAGTCATCGGCGCGGCCCGACTGATCAGCGACCACCTGTTCTCACCGGCGTAACGAGACCTCGCACCACAGTTCGTCCAGCACCGCACCCTGCTCTGCTTTGCCCTGCCCTGAACCGGTCCGCACGCCCGCCAAGGGGAACCCACATGGCACCAGAACCACCGCTGCTCAGCATGTCCGGCATCACCAAGTCGTTCCCCGGCGTCCGCGCCCTGGACGGTGTCGACCTCGACGTCCAGGCCGGTGAAGTGCACTGTCTGCTCGGCCAGAACGGCGCCGGGAAATCCACGCTCATCAAGGTCCTGGCGGGCGCCCACCAGCCCGACGACGGCACGATCCGCTGGCGCGGCGAACCGGTCACCCTCCGCTCACCCATCGCCGCCATGCGCCTCGGCATCGCCACCATCTACCAGGAACTCGACCTGGTGGAGCATCTGTCGGTGGCCGAAAACGTGCACCTGGGCCATGAACCCACGGCCGCCGGTTTCGTCGTACGACGCAGGACGGCGAAAGCCTCGACGGCGCAGCTGCTGAAACGGCTCGGCCACCCGGAGATCGACCCCGCACGTCTGGTCGGCGAGCTGTCCGCGGCCCAGCAGCAGATCGTCTCCATGGCACGCGCGCTCTCCCACGACGTACGGCTGATCGTGATGGACGAGCCGTCCGCCGCCCTCGACCCCGACGAGGTCGACAACCTCTTCCGGATCGTCGGCGACCTCACCGCCGACGGTGTCGCCGTCGTCTACATCTCGCACCGCCTGGAGGAGATCCGCCGCATCGGCGACCGGGTCACCGTGCTGAAGGACGGGCGGGCGGTGGCGGGCGGGCTGCCCGCGAAGTCGACGCCGACGCGTGAGGTGGTGGCGTTGATGACCGGACGCAACGTCGAGTACGTCTTCCCCGACCGGCCGGCCGCACCGGCGCAGGGCGAGCCGCTGCTCGAGGTCCGGGGACTGGCCCGGGACGGTGAGTTCGAGGCGTTCGACCTGAGCGTGCGGCCCGGCGAGATCGTCGGTCTGGCGGGGCTCGTCGGCTCCGGGCGGTCCGAGATCCTGGAGACCATCTACGGTGCCCGCAAGCCGAGTTCCGGCCAGGTGCTGGTCGATGGACGGCCGTTGAAGTCCGGCAGCGTGCGCGCCGCCGTCCGCGCCGGACTCGGACTCGCGCCCGAGGAACGCAAGGCGCAGGCCCTGCTGATGCTGGAGTCGGTCACCCGTAACGTCTCGGTCTCCTCCATGTCCCGCTTCTCACGCGGCGGTTGGATCGACCGCGGAGCAGAACTGGGCGCCGCACGGGCGGCGACCCGCGAACTGTCGCTGCGGCCCGACAACCCGAACGTGCCGGTGCGCACCCTCTCCGGCGGCAACCAGCAGAAGGCCGTCCTGGCCCGCTGGCTGCTGCGTGGCTGCCGCGTCCTGCTGCTCGACGAACCCACCCGCGGAGTCGACGTGGGCGCCCGCGCCGAGCTCTACGCGGTGGTCCGCAGGCTCGCCGACGAGGGGCTCGCCGTCCTGCTGGTCTCCAGTGAAGTACCCGAGGTGCTGGGCCTCGCCGACCGCGTCCTGGTGCTCCGTGAGGGCCGCGTCGTACACACCGCCCCCGCCCGTGAACTCGACGAACACCGCGTACTCGACCTCGTGATGGAAGGAAGCCCGGCGTCATGACGCAGCCCGTGTCCCCGCCGCGGGGCAGCACCGACAAGGTGCCGCCGGTCGGTCAACTCCCCGCCTGGCGCGGCCTCCTGGCCCGCGCCGATGTCCGCACCCTGTCCCTTCTCGGCGTGCTCGCCGCGCTGGTCGTCATCGGCGGCATCACCAAGCCGGACGAGTTCCTCGACACCCGCAACCTCCAACTCGTCCTCACCCAGGCCTCGGTGATCGGCGTCGTCACCGTCGGCATGACCTTCGTCATCACCTCCGGCGGCATCGACCTCTCCGTGGGTGCGATCGTCGCCCTCGCCTCCGTGTGGGCGACCACCGTCGCCACACAGGAGTACGGCTTCGGCGGCATCCTCTTCACCTCGGTGCTCGTCGGCCTCGGCTGCGGTCTGGTCAACGGACTGCTCATCGCGTACGGCGGGATGGTCCCGTTCATCGCCACCCTCGCCATGCTGGCCTCGGCACGCGGACTGGCGCTGCAGATCACCGACGGCAAGACGCAGATCGTCACCGTCGACGGCATCCTCGACCTCGGCGAACGCGACGCGTACGTGCTCGGCATCCCGCCGCTCGTCCTGGTCTTCGCCGTGGTCACGATCATCGGCTGGCTGATCCTGAACCGCACCACCTTCGGCCGCCGCACGGTCGCCGTCGGCGGCAACGCGGAGGCGGCCCGGCTGGCCGGTATCGACGTCCGCCGCCAGCGGCTCTACCTCTACCTGCTGTCCGGACTGTGCTGCGGTATCGCCGCCTTCCTGCTGATCATCCTGTCCGGCTCCGGTCAGAACACCAACGGCAACCTCTACGAACTCGACGCCATCGCCGCCGCGATCATCGGCGGCACGCTGCTCAGCGGCGGCCGCGGCACCATCGTCGGCTCCGTGCTCGGCGTCCTGATCTTCACCACGATCACCAACATCTTCGCCCTGAACAACCTGCAGAGCGACGTTCAGCAGATCGCCAAGGGCGCGATCATCGTCGCCGCCGTGCTGGTCCAGCGCCGTACCGCGAGCACGACCTGAGGAAAGGGTTCACCGCCATGTCACAGCTCCCCACACGCAGAGGACTGCTCTTCGGGACCGCCGCCGTCTCGGCCGGTGCCCTCCTCGCAGGTTGCACGAGTAACGAGCCCAAGGAGCAGGGCGAGGCCGCCGACAGCAACCAGCCGGCCGCCGACGACCAGCCGGGCAAGCAGGTCACCATCGGATTCGCCGGCCCGCAGGCCGACCACGGCTGGCTCAACGCCATCAACGACAACGCCAAGAGCCGCGCCGAGAAGTACGAGGACGTGACCCTGGAGATCACCGAGGGCTCCAACGACACGGCCCAGCAGATCGGCCAGATCGAGACCCTGATCAACAAGAAGGTCGACGTCCTGGTCGTGCTGCCCGCCGACGGCAAGGCGCTCACCCAGGTCGGGCTCAAGGCGATGCGGGCCGGGATCCCGGTGGTCAACCTGGACCGGATCTTCAACACCCCGCAGGCGTACCGCTGCTGGATAGGCGGCGACAACTACGGCATGGGCCTCAACGCCGGCCACTACATCGGCGAGAAGCTCAAGGACAAGCCCAATGCCCGGGTCATCGAACTGGCGGGGCTGGACAACCTGGAACTGACCCAGCAGCGCACCAAGGGCTTCGACGACGCGCTGAAGAACTACCCCAACATCCGGAAGGTGGCCCGCCAGGCCGCCGAGTTCACCGTGGAGTCCGGGCAGGCCAAGATGGCCCAGCTGCTCCAGGCGCAGTCGAAGTTCGACGCCCTGTGGAACCACGACGACGACCAGGGCGTGGGCGCGCTGCGTGCCATCGAGCAGGCCGGCCGTGACGACTTCCTGATGGTGGGCGGCGCGGGCGCGCTCTCCGCCTTCCAGGCCATCGAGCAGGACAACGGCGTCCTGAAGGCGACCGTCCTCTACCCGCCCACCATGGCGGCCTCCGCGATCGACCTGGCCCGCGCCCTCGGGCAGGGCAAGGGCGTCGGCGGCCTCGCCGAGTACGAGATCCCGGCGTCGATCACGCTCTACTCGGCCGTGGTCGACAAGACCAACGTCGACCAGTACATGTCCACCGGCTTCCAGTGAGGCGCCCTGTACGACGGCCCGACCGCACGTCTCGGTCGGGCCCCACCCCCCACCGCGCCACGACGACGAGGAGGACATCCGTATGGCACAGCCGCAAACGTCCGAAGGGGCCGAGTCCGAGAAGCCTCCGCTGCGCATCGGCATGGTCGGCTACGCCTTCATGGGCGCCGCCCACTCCCAGGGCTGGCGCACCGTGGGCCGCGTCTTCGACCTGCCCCGGCGCCCGGTACTGGCCGCGATCTGCGGGCGGGACGCGACCGCCGTGCGGGCGGCGGCCGACCGGCACGGCTGGGCGGCGGCCGAGACCGAGTGGCGTGCCCTGATCGCCCGCGACGACGTCGACCTGGTCGACATCTGCACCCCCGGCGACAGCCACGCCGAGATCGCCCTGGCCGCGCTTGCCGCCGGCAAGCACGTTCTGTGCGAGAAGCCCCTCGCGAACACCGTCGAGGAGGCCGAGACGATGACGGCCGCCGCCGAAGCCGCGTACGAGCGCGGCCAGTTGGCGATGGTCGGCTTCAACTACCGCCGCCTGCCCGCCACCGCGCTGGCCCGCCGGATGGTCGCCGAGGGCCGGATCGGCACCCTGCGGCACGTCCGTGTGACGTACCTCCAGGACTGGCTGGTCGACCCGCAGGCCCCGCTGACCTGGCGGCTGCGCAAGGAACTGGCCGGCTCCGGCTCGCTCGGCGACCTCGGGGCGCACATCGTCGACCTGGCGCAGTACCTGGCCGGCGAGCAGCTGGCCGGGGTCTCCGCGCTCACCGAGACGTTCGTACGGGAGCGCCCGCTGCCCGGCGGCTCCGCGCGAGGCCTGTCCGCGGTCACGGCCGCCGGTACCGGGCAGGTGACCGTCGACGACGCCGCCGTGTTCACCGCCCGCTTCACCTCCGGCGCGCTCGCCTCCTTCGAGGCCACCCGGTACGCCACCGGCCGCAAGAACGCCCTGCGCATCGAACTCAACGGCGAACGCGGCTCGTTGGCCTTCGACCTGGAGCGGCTCAACGAGCTCTGGTACCACGACGGCACCGAACCCGACGCGCACGCCGGCTTCCGCCGCATCCTCGTCACCGAGCCCGACCACCCTTACCTGGAGGCCTGGTGGCCGCCGGGCCACGGCCTCGGCTACGAGCACAGCTTCGTCCACCAGGCCCGCGACCTGGTCCACGCCGTCGCCGAGGGCCGCCGGCCCGAACCCTCCTTCGCCGACGGGCTCCAGGTACAGCGCGTCCTCGCGGCGGTGGAGGAGAGCGCCCAGAAGAACTCCGTCTACACACCGATAGCGGTCTGATACCGAGGAGCCCCTGACATGCCCCGCACCTTCACGCTCTTCACCGGCCAGTGGGCCGACCTGCCGCTCGAGGAGGTCTGCCGCCTCGCCCGTGACTTCGGCTACGACGGGCTGGAACTCGCCTGCTGGGGCGACCACTTCGAGGTCGACAAGGCGCTGACCGATCCCGCGTACCTCCAATCCCGGCATGCGCTGCTGGACAAGTACGGCCTGAAATGCTGGGCCATCTCCAACCACCTGGTCGGCCAGGCCGTCTGCGACGCCATCATCGACGAACGCCACCAGGCCATCCTGCCCGCCCGCATCTGGGGCGACGGCGACGCCGAGGGCGTACGGCAGCGGGCCGCCGCCGAGATCGCCGACACCGCGCGCGCCGCGGCCGCGTTCGGCGTCGACACCGTCATCGGCTTCACCGGCTCCGCCATCTGGCACCTGGTCGCGATGTTCCCGCCCGCCTCCGAGTCGATGATCGAACGCGGCTACGAGGACTTCGCCGAGCGCTGGAACCCGATCCTGGACGTCTTCGACGCCGAGGGCGTGCGGTTCGCCCACGAGGTCCACCCCAGCGAGATCGCGTACGACTACTGGACGACGCAGCGGGCGCTGGAGGCGGTCGACCGCCGTCCCGCCTTCGGGCTGAACTTCGACCCCTCGCACTTCGTCTGGCAGGACCTCGACCCGGTCGGCTTCCTGTGGGACTTCCGTGACCGGATCTACCACGTCGACTGCAAGGAGGCCCGCAAGCGCCTCGACGGGCGCAACGGCCGGCTCGGCTCCCACCTGCCGTGGGGCGACCCGCGCCGCGGCTGGGACTTCGTCTCCGCCGGACACGGGGACGTCCCCTGGGAGGACGTCTTCCGGATGCTGCGCTCCATCGACTACCAGGGCCCCATCTCGGTCGAGTGGGAGGACGCCGGCATGGACCGGCTCCAGGGCGCCCCCGAGGCGCTGGCCCGCCTGAAGGCCTTCGACTTCGAGCCGCCCAGCGCGTCCTTCGACGCCGCGTTCAACCACTGAACCACGCACCCGGCGGCAGGTCGGGACGGGGGCCGGAACAACCGCCGGTCCCCCCTCCGACCTGCGCGGATCCTGCTTTGTCCTGCGATGGGAGAAAGTTCGAACCAACCCTGACGCAAGGGGTGTTCGCCCCGGACGGACGCGGTTACCGTCCCTGAAGTGTTCAGGACACACACACCTCCGGGGTGACGGCGCACCCCGGCGCCCGCACCGCACGTCTTCGACCCACCCCGTACGGCCCACCCCGTTCCCGGAGGGACTTCGTGCACAGAACCAGACTCAGAAGCACCCGCACTGCGAGGCGTCCCAGACTTCGCACAAGCCTCGCCCTGTTCACCGGCCTGCTCCTGGCCGTGGGCACCCCGGCGACCGTCGCCGGCGCCCACCCCGGCCACCCGGAACACGACGAACCGGCCGCCGCCGAGGGGCAGTTCCAGCAGGTGCCGCTCGCCAAGGGCGAACCCGAGACGGGCGAGCCGATGTCGCTCGCCGTGCTCCCGGACCGCAGTGTCCTGCACACCTCGCGCGACGGCACGCTGCGCCTCACCGACCAGGGCGGCGTCACCAAGGTCGCCGGCAAGATCCCCGTCTACAGCCACGACGAGGAGGGCCTTCAGGGCGTCGGCATCGACCCGGACTTCAAGAACAACCGGGCGATCTACCTCTACTACGCCCCGCCGCTCGACACCCCCGCGGGCGACGCCCCGGAGACCGGCACCGCCGAGGAGTTCGCGAAGTTCGACGGCGTCAACCGCCTCTCCCGCTTCGTCCTGAACGCCAACGGCACGCTGAACATGGCCAGCGAGAAGAAGGTCCTGGACGTCGCGGCCTCCCGCGGCACCTGCTGCCACGTCGGCGGCGACATCGACTTCGACGCGGACGGCAACCTCTACCTGTCGACCGGCGACGACACCAACCCCTTCGCCTCCGACGGCTACACGCCGATCGACGACCGCGAGGGCCGCAACCCCGCCTTCGACGCCCGCCGCAGCTCCGCCAACACCAACGACCTGCGCGGCAAGATCCTCCGGATCAAGGTCGCCGAGGACGGCTCGTACACCATTCCGGAGGGCAACCTCTTCGCCCCGGGCACCGAGAAGACCCGCCCCGAGATCTACGCGATGGGCTTCCGAAACCCCTTCCGGATGAGCGTCGACGACAAGACCGGCATCGTCTACGTCGGCGACTACGGCCCCGACGCGGGCGCCGCCGATCCCAACCGGGGCCCGGCAGGCCAGGTCGAGTTCGCCAAGGTCACCAAGGCCGCCAACTTCGGCTGGCCGTTCTGCACCGGGAACAACGACGCCTACGTCGACTACGACTTCGCCACCGGCACCTCCGGTGAGAAGTTCGACTGCGCCGCCCCGAAGAACACCTCGCCGTACAACACGGGCCTGGTCGACCTACCGCCCGCGCAGGCCGCCTGGATCCCCTACGACGGCGGTTCCGTGCCCGAGTTCGGCAGCGGCTCGGAGTCCCCGATGGCCGGGCCCGTCTACCGCTACGACCCCGACCTCGACTCCAAGGTGAAGTTCCCCGAGTCGTACGACGGCGACTTCTTCGCGGGTGAGTTCGGCCGCCGCTGGATCAAGCGGATCGAGCAGAACGAGGACGGTTCGGTCGCGAAGATCAACGACTTCCCGTGGACCGGCACCCAGATCATGGACATGGAGTTCGGCCCCGACGGCGCGCTCTACGTCCTCGACTACGGCGTCTCCTGGTTCCAGGGCGACGAGCACTCCGCGCTCTACCGGATCGAGAACGCCGAGGACGGCTTCTCCCCGATCGCCGAGGTGAGCGCCGACAAGACGTCCGGCGCGGCCGGCCTGAAGGTCAAGTTCACCGCCTCCGCCAAGGATGCCGACTCCCCGGATCTCACCTACAGCTGGGACTTCGGTGACGGCACGAAGGGCGAGGGTCTCACTCCCACCCACCAGTACAAGAAGGTCGGCACCTACACCGCGACCTTCACCGCCAAGGACCCCGAGGGCAACACCGGTAACGCCAGCGCCCGGATCGTGGTCGGCAACACCGAGCCCAAGGTGAAGATCGACGTCCCGGGCAACGGCAGCCTGGCCGAGTTCGGCAAGCCCGTCCCGTTCAAGGTGACCGTCACCGACCCCGAGGAGACCATCGACTGCTCCAAGGTCAAGGTCGTCTACAGCCTCGGCCACGACTCCCACGCCCACGAGCTGACCAGCGAGATGGGCTGCGAGGGCACCTTGAAGCCGCCCGCCGGAGACGGCGGTCACGACCCCAACGCCAACATCTACGGCGTCGTCGGCGCCAGCTACACCGACGGCGGCGCCAACGGCCAGGAGGCCCTGACGGGCACCGCCCGCACCGTGCTCCAGCCGCTGCACCGACAGGGCGAGCACTTCACCAAGCAGCAGGGCATCGCGGTCATCGACAAGACCGGCGCCAACGGTGGCAAGACCGTCGGCGACATCCACGACGGCGACTGGATCTCCTTCACTCCCTACCGGTTCGACGGGCAGAAGAAGATGACCGTGCGGGCCTCCTCCGGCGGCGCGGGCGGCTTCATCGAGCTGCGCACCGGCTCGCCCGACGGGCCGCTGCACGGCTCGGCCTACATCCCGCCGACCGGCAGCTGGGAGACCTTCCAGAACGTCGACGTGCCGCTGCGGTCGCTGCCCAAGCGCACCACGGAGATCTACCTGGTCTTCAAGGGCGGCGAGGGCGCGCTGTACGACGTGGACGACTTCGAGTTCTCCAAGGAGCCGTTCAAGGACGGCAAGAAGGTCCTGGTCTTCTCCAAGACCGCCGGCTTCCGCCACGACTCCATCCCGGCCGGCATCACCGCCCTGAAGGAGCTCGGCGCCCCGGCCGGCATCACGGTCGACGCGACCGAGGAGGCCGGACAGTTCACCACGGCCAACCTCGCCAAGTACGACGCCGTGGCCTTCCTGTCCACCACCGGTGACGTGCTCAACGCCGACCAGCAGAAGGCGTTCGAGAACTACGTCAAGAACGGCGGCGGCTACATGGGCATCCACGCCGCCGCCGACACCGAGTACGACTGGGAGTTCTACGGCGGCCTCGTCGGCGCCTACTTCGCCTCGCACCCGGCCATCCAGAAGGCCACCGTGCGCGTCGAGGACCACGACCACCCGTCCACCGCGCACCTGGGCGACGCCTGGGAGCGCACCGACGAGTGGTACAACTACCGCACCAACCCGCGTGAGCAGGCCAAGGTCCTCGCCACCCTGGACGAGACGACCTACCAGGGCGGCACCATGAAGGGCGACCACCCGATCGCCTGGTGCCAGAGCTACGGCGGTGGCCGCTCCTTCTACACCGGCGGTGGCCACACCAAGGAGTCCTACGCCGAAGAAGCCTTCCGCGCCCACCTGCTCGGCGGCCTGCAGTACGCCACCGGTCAGGTGAAGGCGGACTGCCAGCCGAGCAAGGACTACCGGAAGATCTTCAACGGCCAGACCCTGGACGGCTGGAAGCAGGCCGGCCCCGGCAAGTTCAACGTCAAGGACGGCACCCTGGAGTCCGAGGGCGGCATGGGCCTGCTCTGGTACCAGGCCAAGGAGCTGAAGTCGTACTCCCTGAAGCTCGACTGGAAGATGCAGGGCGACGACAACTCCGGGATCTTCGTGGGCTTCCCGGCCTCCGACGACCCCTGGTCCGCGGTGAACAAGGGCTACGAGATCCAGATCGACGCCACGGATGCGCCGGACCGCACCACGGGCTCCGTCTACTCGTTCAAGTCGGCGAACATCAAGGCCCGTGACCAGGTCCTGCGGCCGCCCGGCCAGTGGAACTCCTACGAGATCAAGGTCCAGGGCGAACGCCTCCAGGTGTTCCTCAACGGAGTCAAGATCAACGACTTCACCAACAAGGACCCCCAGCGGAGCCTGACCGACGGTCACATCGGCCTCCAGAACCACGGTGCCGACGACCAGGTCTCCTTCCGCAACATCCAGTTGAAGGAACTGCCCGTCACGGGCGACTGAACGGCGGCGGGCGGGGGACGCCGGACCCCCCCCCCCCGTCTCCGTCCCTCCCCCCCCGGGTTTCGCGCACGACCAGGAGGCTGCCCATGTCCGCGTCCCTCTCCCGACCGCGTGTGGGGGTGTGGCTGATCGGAGCCCGAGGCTCCGTCGCCACCACCGTCGTCACGGGGTGCGCCGCCGTCACCGCGGGACTGCACCCGCCCACCGGCATGGTGACCGAGACCTCGGCGTTCATCGACAGCGGCCTGCCCGCGCTGTCCGACCTCGTCTTCGGCGGCCATGACACCGTCGACTGCCCCCTGCCCAAACGCGCCGAGACCCTGACCGCCGGCGGCGTCCTCCCGCCGGGCGTCGCCACCGCCGTCGCCGCCGAACTCGCCGCCGCCGACCGGGAGATCAGGCCCGGCGGCCCCACCCCGGGGGACACCAGGAGCGAGGCCGAACTGATCATGGCCTTCGCCGACGACATACGCGACTTCGTGCACCGCCATGAACTGGAGCGGGCCGTGGTGGTGAACGTCGCCTCCACCGAACCCGCGTCCCAGGGGCCCGACGCCCCGCTGCCGGCCAGCACCCTGTACGCGCTGGCGGCCCTGCGCGCGGGCTGCCCCTACGTCAACTTCACCCCGTCCGAGGGCATGCACCACCCCGTCGCCGCCCGTGAGGCCGAGCGGAGCGGCCTGCCGTACGCCGGCCGGGACGGCAAGACCGGACAGACGCTGCTGCGGGCCGTGCTGGGTCCGATGTTCGCGCAGCGGGCGCTGAACGTACGGGCCTGGTCCGGCACCAACCTGCTCGGCGGCGGCGACGGCGCGGCCCTCGCCGACCCGTCCGCCGCAGCGGCGAAGAACGCCGGCAAGGTACGCGTCCTCGCCGACACCCTCGGCACCGTTCCCGAGGGCGAGGTCCACATCGACGACGTCCCCGCGCTCGGCGACTGGAAGACCGCCTGGGACCACATCGCCTTCGACGGTTTCCTCGGCACCCGCATGATCCTCCAGACCATCTGGCAGGGCTGCGATTCCGCCCTCGCGGCCCCCCTCGTCCTGGACCTGGCCCGCCTGACCGCCCGGTCCCACGAGGCTGGCCTGACCGGCCCGCTCGGCGACCTGGGCTTCTACTTCAAGGACCCGGTGGGGGACGGACCGGCGGGCCTGGCCGAGCAGTACGCGGCGCTGGGTCGGCTGGCGGAACGGCTCCGGGGTGCGGGTGTGGGATCGGACGCGGCTGCCGGTGCGGCTGCTGGTGGCGATAGTGGTGGGGGCGCGGCTGTCGGTTGCGGTGCGGGTGCCGGTGGCGACAGCGGTGGCAGTGCGGCTGCTGGTCGCGGTGCGGGTGCCGGTGGCGGTGCTGACGATGCTGCCGGTGCGGCGACGGAAGCCGGACCCGAGAGGCCGGAAGCGCAAGCTCAGGGCGAGGCCGCCGAGGGGGAGCGGCCATGAGCCGTAGCCGCGCCTGGGCTGAACTCCTGCGGCTTCCCGCGCTGTTCACCGTCCCCGGCGACGCCCTGAGCGGTGCCGTCGCCACGGGTGCCCGCCCCAACCCGCGGACCGTCCTCGCCATCGGTTCCTCCGTGTGTCTCTACGAGGCCGGTATGGCTCTCAACGACTGGGCGGACCGGGAGGAGGACGCCGCCGAGCGCCCCGAGCGGCCCCTGCCCTCCGGCCGGATCCGGCCATCTTCCGCCTTCACGGCGGCCTGCGCCCTCACCGCGGCCGGGCTCGCCCTCGCCGCCCGGGCCGGCCGCCCGGCCCTGGCCGTGGCCACCCCCCTCGCGGCCACCGTCTGGGCGTACGACCTCGCCCTGAAGCACACCCCCGCCGGCCCCGTGGCCATGGCCGCCGCCCGCGGCCTCGACCATCTCCTCGGCGCTGCCGCCACCACCGGCTGTCCGCGGGAGGCACTGCCCTCCGCCGCCCTCCTCGGCACCCACACGCTCGCGGTGACGGCGGTCTCCCGCCGGGAGACCCAGGGCGGCTCGGCACTGGCACCGCTGGCCGCCCTCACCGCGACGGCCGTCCTCACCCGGCTCGTGGCAAGCGGCACGCGCGGCACGAAGGACGCCACGGCGACCGGCACCGGCATCAGGATCGGCACCGGCACCAGGACCGGCACCGCCACCAGCATCGGCCGCCGGACGCCGGCGCACGACCGGGCCAGCCTCACGCTCGACGGTGCTCTGCGCACCGCCCTGGCCACCCCCTATGCCGCCACCGCCGGCCGCCCCTACACCCACGCCGTGCTCAACCCCTCACCCCCGCTCACCCAGCGAGCCGTCGGCGGCGGCATCCGCGCGACCATCCCTCTCCAGGCCGCCCTGGCCGCCCGCGCCGGAGCCGGCCTCACCGCCGTGGCCATTGCCGCGCTCGCCCCGATCGGACGGAAGTACGCGAGGAAGGTGAGCATCACATGAACCGTTCCTTTGGACTGAGCAGAAGTGAGTCCGCTCAGCCGCACGCCCCGAACGGTCTTGGGCGCACTGGTCCCCGGCGTACTCAGCCCCGGGGCGGCGACACGCATCCTGTGCGTGGTCCGATCCCGGGAGGCCAGTTCCCTGTACGACCTGGCCAGGTGGGCACGGCCAGAGGCGACTGGGAGGCCCCGAACCATCACTCCGGTGGAGCGGGGGCCCCGCACGCTGGCGCCGTACCCGGTGTCCCAGATCGCGCTGATCACGCTACTCCAGTCGGCCCCAGGCCACCGCAAGCCCGCGAGCGGACCATCACACGATCGAGCTAAACCGATGTTGTACACACTCCTCAGCGAGCAGTTGCCCAACCCCTTTCTCCGGCCGACTGCGTCCGCGCCGACCCGACCCGGCACGGTTGCCCCGCAGGCCATGTCGTCCTCCACCGCACACCCCGACGCCACGCCGCTGAACACCACGCCACCCAACGGGCCAGTCCCACCCCCCACTGCGCCCGTCGCACCACCCGGCGAGCCCTCCGCCACCCCACAAGGGAGCACCCCATGACACGCCACCACGCCACCCCGGCCACCCCGGCGGCGAGAACCAAGGACACGACCCCTGCCACCGGCCCTGATGCCCCTGCCGCCGGCCCCGCCGCCGTCGGCACGACAGCCTTCACGCGCACCACCCCCGCCCGCACCCCTCCCGAAACCCTCCACACCCAGCTCAGCACCCACCTCTCCGCATCCGCCCGTGCCTGGCTCGAGCGAGCCCTCACCGAGGCCGCCGCACACCCCGGCATGCACGGCCCGATCTCCGTCTGGGAGCTGCGCCTTGCCGAGGCCGGCCGCCGCTGCGGTGACGAGCACGCCGACGCTGCCCGCGTCCTGATCCTGCACGCCGCCCGAGCCGACCCGGCCGCACTCACCCGCGTCTACCGACAGGGCACCGCCGCGGAACGCCGCGCCGTCCTGCACGCACTGCCCCACCTCGTGCCCGGCCCGGACGCCCTCCCGCTGATCGAAGACGCCCTGCGGACCAATGACACCCGCCTCCTCGCCGCCGCCGTCGGCCCCTACGCCGCCCGGCACCTCGACCCGCACAACTGGCGTCAGGCCGTGCTGAAGTGCCTCTTCACCGGCGTGCCCATCGACGAGGTGGCCGACCTGGAACGCCGCGCCCGAGCCGACGCCGAACTCGCCCGCATGCTCGGCGACTACGCCGCCGAACGCACCGCAGCGGGCCGTCCCGTACCGGAGGACCTGCACCGCGTCCTGGCCCTGACCGAGTCCGCGCCGCCGGCGCACGGCTCGGACACCCCCCACGGCAAGGAGTCCTGATGCGCATCTTCGATCCCCACATCCACATGACGTCCAGGACCACCGACGACTACCAGGCCATGCACGCCGCGGGCGTCCGCGCGCTCGTCGAGCCTTCCTTCTGGCTCGGCCAGCCCCGCACCTCGCCCGCCACCTTCCTCGACTACTTCGACTCCCTCCTGGGCTGGGAACCCTTCCGCGCCGCCCAGTACGGCATCGCCCACCACTGCACTCTCGCCCTGAACCCCAAGGAGGCGAACGACCCGCGCTGCGTCCCCGTCCTCGACGAACTGCCCCGGTATCTCGTCAAGGACCAGGTCGTGGCCGTCGGCGAGATCGGCTACGACTCGATGACCCCCGCCGAGGACACCGCGCTCGCCGCCCAGCTCCAGCTCGCCGCCGACCACGAGCTGCCCGCGCTCGTGCACACCCCGCATCGCGACAAGCTCGCCGGGCTGCGCCGCACCCTCGACGTCGTCCGGGAGTCGGCTCTGTCCCCGGACCGGGTCCTGCTCGACCACCTCAACGAGACCACCGTCAAGGAGGCCAGGGACAGCGGCTGCTGGCTGGGCTTCTCCGTCTATCCGGACACCAAGATGGACGAGGAGCGGATGGTCACCATCCTCCGTGCCTACGGCCCCGAGCAGGTCCTGGTGAACTCGGCCGCCGACTGGGGCCGCAGCGACCCCCTGAAGACCCGCAAGGTCGGCGATCTGATGCTGGCCGAGGGTTTCACGGAGGACGACGTCGACCAGGTGCTGTGGCGTAACCCCGTCGCCTTCTACGGACTCAGCGGCCGTCTGCATCTGGACGTGGCCGCGACCGATGTCACCCACGAGGGCAACTCCATCCTGCGCGGAGGGGAGTGAGCGATGCGCTTCCGCCACCCCGACGGCTCCACGGTCCACCTCGCCTACTGCACCAACGTCCACCCCGCCGAAACCCTCGACGGCGTCCTCGCCCAGCTCCGCGACCACTGCGAACCCGTCCGCCGCCGCCTCGGCCGCGACCGCCTCGGCATCGGCCTGTGGCTCGCCAGGGACGCCGCCCACGCCCTGGTCACCGACCCGTCCGCGCTGCGCGGCCTGCGCACCGACCTGGACCGGCGCGGCCTGGAAGTCGTCACCCTTAACGGCTTCCCCTATGAGGGCTTCGGCGCCGAAGAGGTCAAGTACCGCGTGTACAAGCCGGACTGGACCGACCCCGAGCGCCTCGACCACACCACGGCCCTGGCCCGGCTGCTCGCCGGCCTGCTCCCCGACGACGTCACCGAGGGCAGCATCTCCACCCTCCCGCTCGCCTGGCGCACCCGGCGGGCCGAGTCGGCCCACGCCGCCCTGCGGACCCTCGGTGAACGCCTCGACGCACTGCGGGAACTGACCGGACGGTCCATCCGCGTCGGTCTGGAACCGGAACCCGGATGCCTCATAGAGACCACCAGCGACGCCATAGCCCCGCTGACCGCCATCGCCCACGACCGTATCGGCATCTGCGTCGACACCTGCCACCTCGCCACCTCCTTCGAAGACCCCGACACCGCCCTGGACGCCCTCACCCGAGCCGGCGTCCCCATCGTCAAAACCCAGCTCTCTGCCGCCCTGCACGCCGAACACCCCCATCTCCCCGAAGTACGCGAGGCCCTCGCCGCGTTCGACGAACCCCGTTTCCTGCACCAGACCCGTACTGCCACCGCCGCGGGCCTGCGCGGCACGGACGATCTCGGCGAGGCCCTGAAGGGCGAAGCCCTCCCCGACGGCGCCCCCTGGCGCGCCCACTTCCACGTCCCGCTGCACGCGGCGCCCGCCGCGCCGCTCACCTCCACACTCGACGTCCTGAAGACGGCACTGGCCGGGCTCGTCGGCGGTCCGCACCCGCTCACCCACCATCTCGAGGTCGAGACCTACACCTGGCAGGCCCTCCCGCCGGAGCAGCGGCCCCGGGCCCGTGCCCAGCTGGCCGACGGCATCGCCGCCGAACTCACCCTGGCCCGCGATCTGTTGACGGACCTCGGACTGAAGGAGCTCCCCTGAGCATGAGCCCTGACCCCACCCCACTCCTCGTCCTCGATGTCGTCGGCCTCACCCCCCGTCTCCTCGACCACATGCCGCACCTCAAGGCCCTCGGCCGGTCCGGCTCCCGCGCCTCGCTCGGCACCGTCCTGCCCGCCGTCACCTGCGCCGCCCAGTCCACGTTCCTGACCGGCACGATGCCGTCGGAGCACGGCATCGTCGGCAACGGCTGGTACTTCCGCGAACTCGGCGACGTCCTGCTGTGGCGCCAGCACAACGGCCTGGTCGCCGGAGACAAGATCTGGGACGCCGCCCGCCGCGCACACCCCGGCTACACGGTCGCCAATATCTGCTGGTGGTACGCCATGGGCGCAGACACCGACATCACCGTCACCCCCCGTCCGATCTACTACGCCGACGGCCGCAAGGAACCCGACTGCTACACCCGGCCCGCGGCCCTCCACGACGAACTCACCGAGAAATTCGGCACCTTCCCGCTCTTCCACTTCTGGGGGCCCGGTGCGGACCTGGTCTCCAGCCGCTGGATCATCGACGCGACCCGCCACATCCTGCGCACCCGGCACCCCGACCTGACGCTCTGCTACCTCCCCCACCTCGACTACGACCTGCAGCGCTTCGGCCCCGACGACCCGCGATCCCTGAAGGCCGCCGCCGACCTGGACAGAGCTGTCGCCCCGCTCCTGGACGACGCCCGCACCGAGGGCCGTACCGTCGTCGTCCTGTCCGAGTACGGCATCACCCGCGTGAACAGGCCCGTCGACATCAACCGCGCCCTGCGCCGCGCGGGCCTGCTCGAGGTGCACACGCAGGACGGCATGGAGTACCTGGACCCGATGGCGTCCCGTGCCTTCGCCGTCGCCGACCACCAGATCGCCCACGTCTACGTACGCCGCCCCGAGGACCTGGACGCGACCCGGGCCGCGCTGGACGGACTGCCCGGTATCGAGCAACTCCTCGACGACGAGGGCAAGAAGGCCCACCAGCTCGACCATCCCCGCTCCGGCGAGCTCGTGGCTGTCGCGGAGCCGGATGCCTGGTTCACGTACTACTACTGGCTCGACGACGCCCGCGCGCCCGACTTCGCGCGACTCGTCGAGATCCACCGCAAACCGGGCTACGACCCGGTCGAACTCTTCATGGATCCCCTCGACCCCTACGTCAAGGTCAAGGCGGCCACCGCACTGGCCCGCAAGAAGCTCGGCATGCGCTACCGCATGGCGGTCGTGCCGCTGGATCCCTCACCTATTCGCGGCAGCCACGGCCGCCTTCCCACGAGCGACGACGACGGTCCGCTCCTCATCTGCTCCACCCCCCGCGCTGTCGGCGACCGCGTCGCGGCCACCGACGTGAAGTCACTACTGCTCCAACTGGCCGGTCTGTGCTGACTGGTCACAAGTGAAGCACTCACCACTGACAACGCCTTCCGACATCGAGGAGTTCCAGGCATGAGCCGCATCTCCCAGCCCGATCCCGAACTCACCCACCGCCTCACCAGACGAGGCATGCTCGGCGTGGCCGCAGGCGCCACCGCCGCCGCCCTGCTGGGCGCCGCAGCGTCCCCTGCAGCGGCCGCCACCGAGTCCGCGAGCGGCACCCGGGGCCGCGGTCGCCCCGTCCTGCCCCCCGGCCGCCTCGGCATTCAGCTCTACAGCCTCCGTGACAAGGTCTCCACCCTGGGCTTCGCCGCCGTCTTCGCCGAGCTGGAGCGGTACGGCTACGACGAGGTCGAGTTCGCCGGATACACGCAGGGCTCGGCGGGCCCGATCACGCTCGCCCAGCTCAAGCGGCTGGCCAGGAACCACGGCCTGAACCCGATCGGCAGCCACGTCGGCTACTACTCCAACGACCCGAACGCGTACACCTTCGCGCAGAACCTCACCAAGGTCCTCGACGACGCAGAGGCACTCGGCCTGAAGCACATCGGCACGGCCTCCGGCCCCTTCCGCTACGGCTCGACCGTCGACGCATGGAAGCGGGCTGCCGAGGACTTCAACACCTACGGCGCGGCGGCGCGGGCCCGCGGCATGAAGTTCTACCAGCACAACCACTCCGAGGAGTTCTCCTTCGCTTCGGACCAGCCGAACGTCCGCCTCTACGACGTGCTGCTCGCCGAGACCGACCCCGACCTCGTCTACCTGGAGATGGACATCTTCTGGGCGTACTCCGGCCAGTTCCGCTTCTCGAAGCGGCCCGACGGCACCCCCGCGCCCTTCGAACCCCTCGACTACGTGCTGAAGCAGCCCGACCGCTACCCGCTCTTCCACGTCAAGGACGGCGTGAACGACCCCTCGAACCAGTACGGCTACCGCATGACCGACGTGGGCGACGGAGACATCGACTACCAGCGGTTCATCTCCGCCGTCACCCGGCTGCGCGGACAGCGCTTCGCCCACCACTGGCAGGCCGAGCACGACAACCCGACCGAGTCGTTCACGTTCGCCCGGCGCTCCAGCGAGCACCTGCACTCGCTGCGGGAGAAGTGCTGACGGGCGGTACGGACACGAGGAGGCCCTCCCCGCTCGCGGGGAGGGCCTTCAGGTCATGGTGGGGGACGGTGCGCGGCGTCGGGGTGTGACGGTGGGTCGTGCCCGGCGACGGGGGTCGCCGCCATGTCAGGCCATCTCCTCGCCGAGCGGGTGCGGGTTGGGAGCGATGCCTTTGGCCCTGGGCCGTCCCGGCGGGTGCAGGAACAGCGCCACGAAGCCCGCGAACAGGGAGATCGAGCCGGCCAGGACGAACGCGCCGGCGTAGTCCCAGGCAGCCACCACCACGGCGCCCATGCCGGAGCCGAGCAGGCCGGAGACCAGCTTCGACGAGTACACCAGGCCGTAGTTGGAGGCATTGTTGTTCTCGCCGAAGTAGTCGGCGGTCATCGCCGCGAACATCGGGAAGATGGCGCCGCCGCCGAAACCGGAGATGGACGAGAACAGCAGGAACAGCGGCAGGTTGCCGATGCTGCCGGAGAACAGGATGCCGTACTGCGACAGTCCGAGGACGATGCAGACGAAGATCAGGCACTGCTTGCGGCCGTAGCGGTCGGAGAGCCAGCCGATGACACCGCGGCCGGTGCCGTTCACGATCGCCTTCAGCGACATCGCGGTCGCCACGATGCCGCCCGCGAAGCCCGCCTCGTCACCGAAGGGCACCTGGAAGGCGATACCGAAGATGTTCACACCCGAGGTGCACAGCAGACAGAACCACATGAGCGCCACGCGGCCCGTCCGCCATGCCTCCATGGGGGTGTACTGGTGCACGGCCGGAGGGTTCTTCTCCAGCGCGCGCCGGGCGCGGGCGTCGTCGGGCTTCTTCAGCGGGTCGACGTCGGCCGGCCACCAGTTCTTCGGCGGGTCCTTGAAGAAGTAGCCCGCCACCGCCACGACCGCGGCGAGGAAGACACCGACCGAGACCAGCACCCAGCGGAAGTTGGTGAGGTCCATGTAGCCGGTGAAGAGAAAGACGAACGGCACCGAGCCGTAGGCGAAACCGCCGTTGACGAAGCCCGTCTTGCCGCCCTTGCGCTCCGGATACCACTTGGCGACCATGTTCACGCAGGTCGCGTAGACCATGCCGGCACCCATGCCGCTGAACATGCCGAAGCCGATGTACGCGACGATCACATGCGGCGCGAACGCGAGCGAAAGATAGCCGAGCAGCGTGCCGACGGCACCCAGCATCATCGCCCAGCGGGCCGGAAGTTTGCCGCTCTCGCGCAGCTTCCCCGCCGGGAAGGCCACCGCGGCCTGGAAGAAGACCCAGACGCCCAGCATCCAGAAGATGTGCCCGCTGCTCCAGCTGTGCGCCGTGTGCAGAGTGTCCTCGGCGGACGCGAAGGCGTACTCGGCCGAGCTGATGCCCATCATGCCGACCCACGGCAGGATGACCATCCACTTGCGTT
Source organism: Streptomyces sp. NPDC127197 (assembly GCF_042672405.1). Classification (NCBI taxonomy): domain Bacteria; kingdom Bacillati; phylum Actinomycetota; class Actinomycetes; order Kitasatosporales; family Streptomycetaceae; genus Streptomyces; species Streptomyces sp. NPDC127197. The sequence goes on from NZ_JBHXVG010000005.1 coordinate 244,793, forward strand.
TGCGGCCCATGATGTCGATGTCGGTCTCACCGACGCGGTAGACGCGCCCGTTGGCGTCCGTCACCTCTCGGTAGGCAACCGATGCCGGAAAATCGGTGGTTGTCATGTCGTGTTGCACCCCTTGCGTCGAAAGTTCTGGCCAGCGCCCCCTGTCCAATGCCTTTCGTGCGCGCACGGGTCCCGGGGCCGGCCGACGCGCACCGTCGGCCGGCTCCCTGTTCACTCACCTCATGAGCCGCCCCCCAACAGTCCCGCCCGTCGCCCGCCGCCACCCTCAGCGGAGGGGCCTTCGGCCCCGAGCCTCCCTGATGCCCGGGCCCAGCGGTACTTCGCGCCGAGTACGGCCACCGGCTTCTCGGTCGTGTACGGGTACGCCACGACACCCCGCTCGTAGAGGTACTGGCAGGCCTCCTCGACCTCGACGTCGCCGGCGAGCGACGCCACCACCGGCTTCTCGATCCCGCGCTCCCGGAAATCGGCCACCACGCGCGCGGTGAGCTCGGCGAAGACCATCGGAGGGGTGACGATGGTGTGCCAGTAGCCGAGGACCAGCGCATGGATGCGCGGGTCCTCCAGACCCAGCCGGATCGTCGCCTCGTACGTCGACGGCGGCTCGCCCCCGGTGATGTCCACCGGGTTGCCCGCGGCCCCGAAGGGCGGGATGAACTTCCGGAACGACGCGTCCAGGTCCGGCGGGATCTCCATCAGGGTCAAGCCGTTGTCGGTCACCGCGTCGGACAGCAGTACACCGCTGCCGCCCGCCCCGGTGATGATCACGACGTTGTCACCCTGAGGAGTAGGAAGCACCGGCAACGCGCGCGCGTACTCCAGCATGTCGTTCAGCCCGGGTGCCCGGATGACACCGGCCTGCCGCAGGATGTCGTCGTACACGGCGTCGTCGCCCGCGAGGGCCCCCGTGTGCGAGCCGGCGGCCTTCGCGCCCGCCGCTGTACGGCCCGCCTTCAGCACCACGACCGGCTTCTTGGGGACGGTCTCCCGCGCGGCCTCCACGAACGCCCGGCCGTCCTTGAGGTCCTCCAGGTGCATGGCGATGCACTCGGTGTGCGGATCCTCGCCGAACCAGGTCAGCAGGTCGTCCTCGTCCAGATCGGACTTGTTGCCCAGGCCGACGATCGCCGACACGCCGGTCTTCGTGGTCCGGGCGAAGCCCAGGATCGCCATCCCTATGCCGCCGGACTGCGAGGTGAGCGCCACCCCGCCCTTGACGTCGTACGGTGTGCAGAACGTGGCGCACAGGTCCTGCCAGGTCGAGTAGTAGCCGTAGATGTTCGGGCCGAGCAGCCGGATGCCGTGCCGCTCCGCTATCTCGACGATCTCGGCCTGGAGTTCGTGCTCGCCGGTCTCCGCGAACCCGGACGGGATCAGCACGGCGTTGGGGATCTTCTTGCGCCCCACCTCCTCCAGCGCCGCGGCCACGAACTTGGCGGGAATGGCGAAGACGGCCACATCCACCTCACCGGGAACGTCCGTGACACTCTTGTACGCCTTGCGGCCCAGAATGTCATCGGCCTTGGGGTTCACCGGGTGGATCTCTCCCGGGAAGCCGCCGTCGACGAGGTTGCGCATCACCGAGTTGCCGATCTTGCCCTGCTCGTTGGAGGCGCCGATCACGGCGACCGAGCGCGGCTGCATCAACCGGCGCATGGAGGTGAGGATTTCGTCGCGCGAGTAGCGGCGGCGCTGCTTCGCGGGCGTCTCGGAGAGGATCACGCGGATGTCCGCGGCGACCGCTCCCTCGGGGGTGGCGATCACCGGGTTGAGGTCCACCTCGGCGATCTCCGGGAAGTCCGTGACGAGTTGGGAGACCCGGCGGATCTGCTCGGCGATCGCCCACCGGTCCACGCCCGCCGCGCCGCGCACCCCCCGCAGGATCTCCGCCGACCGGATCGAGTCCAGCATGGAGAGCGCCTCGTCGGCGTCCACGGGCGCGAGCCGGAACGTGACGTCCTTGAGGACCTCGACCAGCACTCCGCCGAGCCCGAAGGCCACGACCTTCCCGAACGTCGGGTCCGTCACCGCGCCGACGATGACTTCCTGTCCCTGCGGCAGCAGCTCCTGCACCTGCACGCCCGCTATGCGGGCGTCCGCGTTGTACGCGCGCGCGTTGTCGATGATTCTGTGGAACGCGGCCCGTACGTCACCGGCCCCCTCGACGCCGACGATCACACCGCCGGCGTCGGTCTTGTGCAGGATGTCCGGCGAGACGATCTTCATCACGACCGGCCCGCCGAACCGCGCCGCGTACGCCACGGCCTCGTCGACGTCGGTCGCCAGTTCCTCGCCCGGTACGGCGATCCCGTAGGCGTCGGCGATCACCTTGCCCTCGGGTGCGGTCAGCGCCGTGCGCCCCTCGGCGCGCACGGCGTCGAGGAGCGCGCGCACCCTGAGCACCCGGTCTTCGGCCATCACGTCAGATCACTCCGTTCGACTTGAGCAGGCGCAGCTCCTCGTCGCCGAGGCCGAGCTCGCCGACGTAGACCTCTTCGTTGTGCTCGCCGAGCAAGGGTGAACTGGTCACGTCCACGGGGGAGTCGGAGAGCTTGAGCGGGCTGCCGACGGTCACGAACTCGCCGCGTTCCGGGTGCGGCACGCGGACGACCATCTCGTTCGCGACCAGCGAGGTGTCCTCGATGATCTCCTTGGTGGACAGGATCGGCCCGCACGGGATGTTGTGCGCGTTGAGCTTCTCCAGCACCTCCCACTTGGGCAGGGTCGAGGACCACTCCTCGATGAGCTGGAACATCTTGTTGAGCTTGGGCAGCCGGGCCTCCGGCGTCGACCACTCCGGATCGTCGGCCAGTTCGGGCCGGCCGATCAGCTCGCTGATCGGCTGCCAGCCGACGGGCTGCACGATGACGTACACGTAGTCGTTCGGACCGCCCGGCGCGCACTTGACCGCCCAGCCGGGCTGGCCGCCGCCGGACGCGTTCCCGGACCTGGGAACCTCGTCGCCGAAGTCCTCGTTGGGATATTCAGCGAGCGGGCCGTGGGCCAGGCGCTGCTGATCGCGCAGCTTCACCCGGCAGAGGTTGAGCACAGCGTGCTGCATGGCCACGTTCACCCGCTGCCCGCGCCCGGTGCGCTCCCGCTGGTACAGCGCCGCGAGGATGCCCGCCACGGCGTGCACGCCCGTGCCCGAGTCCCCGATCTGGGCCCCTGTCGCCAGCGGCGGCCCGTCCTCGAAACCGGTGGTCGACATCGACCCGCCCATGGCCTGCGCGACGACCTCGTACGCCTTGAAGTTGGTGTACGGGCCTTCGCCGAACCCCTTGATGGAGGCATAGACGATCCGTGGATTGATCTCCTGGATGCGGTCCCAGGTGAAGCCCATGCGGTCGACCGCGCCCGGTCCGAAGTTCTCGACCATGACGTCGGAGCGCCGGATCAGTTCGGTGAGGAGTTCCTTGCCGCGCTCGGTCTTGGTGTTGAGGGTGATGCTCCGCTTGTTGCAGTTGAGCATCGTGAAGTAGAGGGAGTCGACGTCCGGGAGGTCGCGCAGCTGTTTGCGCGTGATGTCCCCGGTCGGCGCCTCCAGCTTCACGACGTCCGCGCCGAGCCAGGCGAGCAGCTGGGTTGCGGAGGGCCCGGACTGGACGTGGGTCATGTCCAGGACGCGGATGCCTTCGAGAGCCTTGGTGGTCACCGGATCACCTCACTTGTACATGGTCTGGTTCATGGTTCCGGGGGCGTACGCGTCCGGGTCGACCCAGACGTTGATCAGCGACGGCTTCCCGGACTCCCGGGCGCGCCGCAGCGCGGGGCCGATGTCGGCGGGGTCGCGGACCTCCTCGCCGTAACCGCCCAGCATCTGCGCGAACTTGTCGTAGTGGACGTCGCCGAGGGTGTTGCCGACCCGCTCGCGCTCCTTGCCGTACTTGGCGGCCTGGCCGTAGCGGATCTGGTTCATCGAGGAGTTGTTGCCGACGATGCCGACGAACGGGAGGTCGTAGCGGACGAGGGTTTCGAAGTCCCAGCCGGTCAGGGAGAAGGCGCCGTCGCCGAAGAGGGCGACTACCTCCTTGTCGGGCCGCGCCTGCTTGGCCGCGAGCACGAACGGGACGCCGACGCCGAGCGTGCCCAGCGGACCCGGGTCCATCCAGTGCCCGGGCGACTTGGGCTGCACGACCTGCCCGGAGAAGGTGACGATGTCGCCGCCGTCGCCGATGTAGATCGAGTCCTCGGTGAGGAAGTCGTTGATCTCGCTGACCAGGCGGTACGGATGGATCGGCGAGGCGTCCGAGCGCAGCTGCGGCAGCCGCTTCTCCAGCGCGGTCTGCTCGGCGGCGCGCAGCTCGTCGAGCCACTCCTTGCGCTTCGACGCGCCCCCGTTGACGCGTCCGGAGGCCGCCTCGGTCACCGACTTCAGCACCAGCCCCGCGTCGCCGACGATCCCCAGGTCGATGTCCCGGTTCTTGCCGACGGTGCGGTAGTCGAGGTCGATCTGTACGACGGTCGCGTCCGGCGACAGCCGCTTGCCGTAGCCCATACGGAAGTCGAAGGGCGTGCCGACGATGACGATGACGTCGGCATTGGAGAAGGCGTAGCGGCGGGAGAGCTGGAAGTGGTGCGGGTCGCCGGGCGGGAGGGTGCCGCGTCCGGCGCCGTTCATGTACGCCGGGACGTTGAGCGTGCGCACCAGTTCGATGGCCGCCTCGGTGCCACGGGTCGTCCACACCTGGCTGCCCAGCAGGATCGCGGGCTTCTCGGCGTGCACGAGCAGGTCGGCAAGCTTCTCGATCGCCTCGGGATCGCCGGCCGAGCGGGTGGAGGCGCGGTAGGCGCCGGGCTTCGGTACGCGTGCCTTGGACACCGGCACCTTCGCATCGAGGACGTCGCGCGGGATCTCCAGGAAGGAGGGGCCGGGCGCGCCGTGGTAGCACTCGCGGAACGCCATCGACACCATGTCCGCCGCGCGCGCCGTGTCCGGAACGGCCGCCGCGAACTTGGTGATCGGCGTCATCATGTCGACGTGCGGTAGGTCCTGCAGGGAGCCCATCTTGTGCTGGGTGAGGGCTCCTTGACCGCCGATCAGCAGCATCGGGGACTCGGCGCGGAAGGCGTTGGCGACTCCGGTGACGGCGTCGGTCGTCCCCGGGCCGGCGGTGACGACCGCGCAGCCGGGCTTGCCGGTGATGCGGGCGTAACCGTCGGCGGCGTGTGCGGCGACCTGCTCGTGGCGGACGTCGACGACTTCGATGCCCTCGTCGACGCAGCCGTCGTAGATGTCGATGATGTGGCCGCCGCACAGGGTGTAGATGCGCTCCACCCCCTCGGCTTTGAGGGCCTTGGCGACGAGGTGACCGCCGGAGATCACGTCCTGGGTGTCGTCGGGCATGGCGAAGTCCTGTCCCTTCATAGGGGGTTGGCACGCTCTCGCGGTACATTGCATACAGTCGACGAATACTGTATGAAGCTTGTTATCCCGCATCCGGTGGGTGGTGTCCAGGGGGCGTGCGGCACTTTCCAGACAGGAGCCGAGATGGACCTGTACGAGCACCAGGCAAGGGAACTCTTCGAGGAACACGGCATCTTGGTGCCGCGGGCCGAAGTCACCGACTCGCCCAAGGAGGCACGCGAGATCGCCCGCCGACTCGGTGGCCGGGTCGTCGTCAAGGCCCAGGTCAAGACGGGTGGCCGGGGCAAGGCAGGCGGAGTGAAGCCGGCCGCCGACCCGGCCGCCGCGGAACTGACGGCGCGACAGATCCTCGGAATGGACATCAAGGGCCACACGGTCGGCAAGGTCATGCTGGCTCAACCCGTCGACATCGAGACCGAGTTCTACGTCTCCTACGTCCTCGACCGGGCAGCGGGCGGCTTCCTCGCCATCGCTTCCGCGGAGGGCGGCATGGACATCGAGGAGGTCGCCGCCACCCGGCCCGATGCCGTGGCGCGCGTGCACATCGACCCTGCCGAGGGCGTCACCTCGGCGAAGGCAGGTGAGATCGCCGAGGCGGCCGGACTGCCGCCACAGACCGTCGACGTGCTCGTACGGCTGTGGGAGGTGCTGATCCGCGAGGACGCGCTCCTCGTCGAGGTCAACCCGCTCGTGCGCACCCGGCAGGGGCAGATCCTGGCTCTCGACGGCAAGGTCACCCTGGACGACAACGCCCGCTTCCGGCAGGTCCGGTGGGGCGCCGAGGGGGCGGAGCACGACGATCCGCTGGAGGCGGTGGCCGCCGCGAAGGGCCTCAACTACGTCAAGCTCGACGGCGAGGTCGGCATCATCGGCAACGGCGCCGGACTGGTCATGTCGACCCTCGACGTGGTCGCCGGCTGCGGCGCCCGTCCCGCCAACTTCCTCGACATCGGGGGCGGAGCCTCCGCCCAGATCATGGCCGACGGTCTGACCGTCATCCTCTCCGACCCGGCCGTGAAGTCGGTGTTCGTCAACGTCTTCGGCGGCATCACCGCCTGCGACGCGGTCGCCGACGGCATCGTGCAGGCCCTGGACGCGGTCCAGTTGACCAAGCCGCTGGTCGTCCGCCTGGACGGCAACAACGCCGCACGCGGCCGGGTGATCCTCGACGAACGGGCGCATCCGCTGGTCCAGCAGGCCACCACCATGGACGGCGCCGCACGCAAGGCGGCCCAGCTCGCCAACGCAGCCTGAGGAGACGGGACATGGCGATCTATCTCACCAAGGAGAGCAAGGTCCTCGTCCAGGGCATGACCGGCGGCGAGGGCATGAAGCACACCCGGCGCATGCTCGCGGCCGGCACGAATGTCGTCGGCGGGGTCAACCCGCGCAAGGCGGGCCGCACGGTCGACTTCGACAACCGTGCCGTGCCCGTTTTCGGCTCGGTCCGCGCGGGCATGGACGCGACCGGAGCCGACGTCACGGTCGTCTTCGTACCGCCCGCCTTCGCCAAGGCGGCCGTCGTCGAGGCCGCGGACGCGGGTATCGGCCTCGCGGTCGTCATCACCGAGGGCATCCCGGTGCACGACTCGGTCGCCTTCACGGCGTACGCGCGGTCGAAGGGCACGCGCATCATCGGCCCCAACTGCCCAGGCCTGATCAGCCCCGGTCAGTCCAACGCGGGCATCATCCCGGCCGACATCACCAAGCCCGGCCGCATCGGCCTGGTGTCGAAGTCCGGGACGCTGACGTACCAGCTCATGTACGAACTCCGTGACATCGGCTTTTCGACCTGCGTGGGCATCGGCGGCGACCCGGTCGTCGGCACCACGCACATCGACTGCCTGGCCGCGTTCCAGGGCGACCCGGAAACCGACCTGATCGTGCTGATCGGGGAGATCGGCGGCGACGCGGAGGAACGCGCCGCCGCATACATCCGCGAGCGCGTCACCAAGCCGGTCGTCGGCTACATCGCCGGCTTCACCGCCCCCGAGGGCAGGACCATGGGGCACGCGGGCGCCATCGTGTCCGGATCCTCCGGGACAGCGCAGGCGAAGAAGGAGGCGCTGGAGGCGGCCGGAGTGCGGGTGGGGAGTACGCCGACGGAGACGGCCAAGCTGGTGTCGGCCGCGCTGGCGGCCACCGAGTGATGTCACTCATAGTTGTCGCGAGGTGACTGTCGCGCAGCCCGGCGCGTCACTGGCTTCCCCGGTACGACGTCCCCGCACGGCGGTGCGAGCCGTGCGCGGGACCAGCCATGCATCTCCGGCCCACCCGTCACCCACCACCACCCTTCCAAGGAAGGCCCTACGGGCCCTTTTCCTCTCGACTGTGCACCGAGAGCGGAGCTCACCAATGGCACCCACCCTCACCCTCAAGTCGGACACCTCCTGGGCCGACGCCTGGCAGCGCTGCCTCGTCGTCGCCCCCGAGGCCTTCCGCGACGACCGCATCCTCAACCTCTGGAACGCCGCCTGGCAGGCCGACGGCCGGGCCCTGCCCGCCACCACACCCGTCGACGGCACCCCCATCGCGGGTCCGCCGCGACTCGACGGCACCACCGCTCACCAGGCCGTACGTGCCTCACTCGACCAGCACCGCGCCTGGCGGCACATCCCCCTCGACGAACGCCGGGCCCGCGTCGCGGCCACCCTGGACGCCCTCACCGAGCACCGCGAACTGCTCGCGCTGCTGCTGGTCTGGGAGATCGGCAAACCCTGGCGGCTCGCCCAGGCGGACGTCGACCGGGCGATCGACGGGGTGCGCTGGTACGTCGACGGCATCGAGCCGATGGTCGCCGGGCGGGCCCCGCTGGACGGCCCGGTGTCCAACATCGCGAGCTGGAACTACCCGATGAGCGTGCTCGTTCACGCATTGCTGGCACAGGCACTGGCAGGCAATGCGGTCATCGCCAAGACCCCGACCGACGGCGGTGTCGCCTGTCTGACCCTGGCCTGCGCGCTCGCCGCCCGCGAGGGACTTCCCGTCACCCTCGTCAGCGGCAGCGGAGGCGAGTTGTCCCAGGCGCTGGTGCGGGCGCCCGAGATCGGCTGCGTCTCCTTCGTCGGCGGCCGCGACACCGGCGCCGCGGTGGCCACGGCCGTCGCCGATCTCGGCAAGCGGCACATCCTCGAACAGGAAGGACTCAACACCTGGGGCATCTGGAACTTCACGGACTGGGACACGCTCACGGCGGTCGTTCCCAAGCTCTTCGACTACGGCAAACAGCGCTGCACGGCCTACCCGCGCTTCGTCGTCCAGCGTGCGCTGTTCGACGAGTTCCTGGCGGCGTACCTCCCGGCGGTCCGCACGCTCAGGGTCGGCCATCCGCTCGCGGTCGAGCAGCGCGACGACCCCTACCCGGCGTTGGACTTCGGGCCGGTGATCAATGCGGCCAAGGCCAAGGAGCTGCACGACCAGGTGGCGGAGGCCATCGACCGCGGGGCCGTCCCGCTGCACCGCGGCCGGCTGAGCGACGCGCGCTTCCTGCCCGGCCAGGACACCTCGGCGTACGTCCAGCCGGTCACGATCCTGAACCCGCCGCCGTCCTCCCCGCTGCACCACGCGGAACCCTTCGGCCCGGTCGACACCATCGTCCTGGTCGACACGGAGGCGGAGCTGCTGGCCGCGATGAACGCGTCCAACGGCGCGCTGGTCGCCACGCTGTCCACGGACGACCGGGCGACGTTCGACCGGCTCGCCCCGCAGATCCGTGCCTTCAAGGTGGGTCACGGCAAGCCCCGCTCCCGTGGCGACCGCGAGGAGCTGTTCGGCGGCTTCGGCGCGTCCTGGCGCGGCGCGTTCGTCGGCGGCGAGCTGCTCGTGCGTGCGGTGACGCAGGGGCCGGCGGGGGAGAGGCTGCCCGGCAACTTCCCGGACTACCACCTCATGCCGTGATCACCCGTCGCGCCTGCCGGACTTGCACCGAAGAGTGACACCCCGACCACTCGCCGTGCCCCGGCCGGTCGGGGTGACACACCCGCCTCAGGGGACGGAAACGCAGGTGAAGGGCACTCCGAAACCTTGGTATTGTTGTCCGTGTCGCCCCGGGGAACACCCCCGGCAAGGCGGCGGACACCTGGTCCGGGTGGCGGAATGGCAGACGCGCTAGCTTGAGGTGCTAGTGCCCTTTATCGGGCGTGGGGGTTCAAGTCCCCCCTCGGACACCAGCTGAGACCCCTGTTCACCAGGGGTCTCTTGCTTGTCCGGGCTGTGGCGTGACCAACACCCGAGCGGCCGTCATGCATCACCTCGATGGCCTACGGTGTGGCCCGTGAAGAGGGAGAGAAAGCACGCCTTGGGGCTCCGGCTGGGCGGGGCAGCGGCGGCAGCCGTTTTATCCGGAGCGATCGGCGGTTGGGCCTATGCGAGGGCGGGCGGCTCGGCCGGGGACGTGACACGGGATCTGGCCGTCGGCTGGACGTATGCGGGCGCGGGCCTGATCGCCTGGTGGCGCCGGCCCGCGAACCGCACGGGCGCGCTGTTGGTCGCCGAGGGCGTCACCTGGTTCCTGGGCAATCTCCAGGGGACCGACGTGCCCGCCCTGTTCGCCCTGGGCGCCTGGTGGGAGGCGCTCAACATGGCCGTCCTGGCGCATTTGTTGCTCTCGTTCCCCGACGGGCGCCTCACCACGGCGCTGACGCGGCGCATGGTCTTCTTCGCGTACGGGCTCGTCGCCGTGGGTGGGCTCCTGAGGGCGATGATGTTCGACCCGGCCGTCTCCTCGGACGCCACCTATCTGGACTGCCGCGGCTGCGGCCCGAATCTGCTGCTGGTGCCCGGCACCACGGGACTCTTCGACTACGTCGACGGTGCCTACCGGGCGGTGGGCTGGGTCCTGACCGTGGCCGCGGTGGTGATGCTCGTCAGACGCTGGCGGCATGCCTCGGTGGCGCGGCGACGGGCGCTGCTGCCGGCCTGGATCGCCGTCGTCATCGCCACCGCCTTCCTGCTCTCGCACGTCGTGCTGCGCGTGGTCCCCGGGATCGGCGACTCCGGGGAGAGCGCTGTCTACCTGGCCTCCGACCTCGCACAGGCCGCCGTGCCGCTGGCCTTCCTCGCCGGTCTGCTGCGGATGCAGCTGCAGCGCGCCGAGGTGAGCGGCCTGGTCATCGAGGTCGGCGCCGACCCGGATCCGGTGCGGCTGCGCGAGGCGCTCGCCCGGGTGCTCGGCGACCCCGGGCTGAGACTGGGCCTGTGGAACGAGGAGCGCGGCGCATATCTCGACGGCGAAGGCCGGCCCGTGCGGCCGGAGGGCGCGGGGCGCACCCGCGTGGACTCCTCGCGCGGCGCCGCGCTGGCACTGCTGCGGCACGACCCGGCGCTCGCCGAGGACCCGCAGCTGCTGGAGGCCGTGTCCGCGGCACTGCGGCTGGCGCTGGAGAACGTCTGGCTGCGCAACCAGGCCAAGGAAGTGACCTCGCGTATCGTCCGGGCCGCCGACACCGAACGCAAGCGGCTGGAGCGGGACCTCCACGACGGCGCCCAGGCCCGGATCGTCTTCGCGCTGATGGCGCTGCGCCGCCTGGACAAGGGGCTCGCGGACCATCCGGACGGGTCGCTGCGCCGCTCGGTCGCCGAGGTCGAGAGCAGTCTGAAGCTGGCGCTCGAGGAGCTGCGGGGCATCGCGCACGGCATCCATCCGGCCGTCCTCACCCGTGAGGGCCTCGGCCCGGCGCTGAAGGCGCTGGCGGAGCAGGCCCAACTGACCGTCGTCGTGGCCGCCGAACCCCGACGGTACGATCCGGTCGTCGAGTCCACCGCCTACTTCACCGTCTGCGAGGCGTTGTCCAACGCCGCCAAGCACGCACGGGCGAAGGCCGTGAGTGTCTCCGCCCGGCACCACGACGGCAAGCTGGTCATCGAGACGGTCGACGACGGTGTCGGCGGCGCCGACACGGGGCGCGGCAGCGGGCTGCTCGGCCTCGCGGACCGGCTCGCCGCCGTCGACGGCGTACTGCACATTCACAGCCCCGCGGGCGGCGGGACGAGGATCAGGGCGGAGCTGCCGTGCGTGTGATCGTGGCCGAGGATTCGGCGATTCTGCGGGAGGGGATCGTACGTCTTCTCACCGACGAGGGCTTCGAGGTGCCCGCGCACTGCGGGGACACCGGCCCCCTGCTCGACCTGGTCGCCCAGCACCGGCCGGACGTGGTCCTGCTGGACATCCGGATGCCCCCGACACACACCGACGAGGGCATCCGAGCGGCGGCCGCCGTCCGTGAGCACCACCCCGGCACCGGAGTGCTGCTGCTGTCCCAGTACGTCGAGACCGCCGGCACCGTCCAGGCGCTCCTGCAGAACCAGCGCGGATTCGGCTACCTCCTCAAGGAACGTGTCGCCGACGCCGACGAACTCGCCGACGCGCTGAAGCGGGTCGCCGCCGGCGGGACCGTCGTGGAGCCGGAGGTCGTCGCCCGGCTGATGGACGCCCCCCGGCCGGTGGACCCGCTCGACGAACTCACCGCGAGGGAGCGCGAGGTGCTGGCCCTGATGGCCGAGGGACGGTCCAATGAGGCCATCGCGCAGCGACTGGTCATCGGCGGCAAGACGGTGGAGACGCACGTACGGAACATCTTCACCAAGCTGCAGCTCGAAGCCGACCTCATGGACCATCGCCGGGTGATGGCCGTGCTGACGTATCTGCGAGCCTGACCCCTCGCCAGGCTCAAGCCGGCGCCCCGCTCCGGGGACGGCAGTTCCCCCGTACTCCCCCGTGAGTCCCCCGTGTTTCCCTGCCGTCTCCCGGAGCGGTGCCGGTGAGAACAACCGTAAACGGGCCCGGGTCCCGGGACATCAGGGTCAGCCCTGAGATCCGGAACCGGGGCCACCAGGTCTGGACCGGCGACCGGCTGGTCCTCGCCGTGCGTGTCAGTGGCGCGGGAAGTACGCCTTCGGCAGCCGCATCCCGCGGTCGGCCATGATCTGCCGGACACGGTCCGGGTAGTTCGTGATGATGCCGTCGACCCCCATGTCCATGAGCGCCTCCACCGTGGCCGGGTCGTCGCAGGTCCACGGGACGACCTTCAGGCCCCGCGCGTGGGCCTCGGCGATCATCGTGCGGTCGGGGTAGAAGCGGAAGCCGGGGTCACCGATCTTGCCGTTCTGCGGGAAGCCGTAGTTGGGGGAGAGCGCCTTGACGCCGGGTACGGCCGCGGCGGCCCTGACGAAGTCGCCGCCGTAGTCGTCGGCGTCGATCCCGCCGAGCCAGGGGGAGGCGCCGGGCTTGCCGACCTGGAGGAAGTCGTAGTTGGTCAGCGCCACCAGCGGCCACCGCGGCGCGAGCCTGTGCATCTCCTTCAGCGCGCCCCAGTCGAAGGACTGGATGGTGACCTGGCGCTCGAGGCCCGAGGCGCGGATCTCCTCGTACACGCGGCGCACGAACAGCTCGCGCGGCGCGGTCTGCTCGGGCGCTCCCGCTTCGACCTTCGTCTCGATGTTGAGGGTGACCTGCCCGGCCTTGTAGCTCTTGACGAGGTCCAGGACGTCCCGAAGCTCGACCATGCGGGCGCCCTTGATCTGCTCCTGCTCGGGGTAGCCGGGCAGTTGCTGATAGCCGCAGTCCATCGTGCGGATCTGCGCCAGCGTCAGGTCCTTGATGTACTTGCCGACGTACGGGTACATCGGGTCGCCCGGCACGACCGGTGCCGTGTCCCGGCACTTCTGGGCGCTGACCTGCCGGTCGTGGGTGACGACGACCTTCCGGTCCTTGGTGACCTGGGTGTCCAGTTCCAGGGTGGTGACACCCAGCCGCAGCGCCTTGCCGAACCCTTCCAGGGTGCTCTCGGTCGTCATGCCGAGGCCGCCGCGGTGGGCCTGCAGGTCGAAGTGCGACTTCCGGGGCAGGACGCCGGGGTCACCCGTCGTCGTCGCATGGGCGGCCGTCGGGAGGGCGAGCACCGGCACCAGGGCCAGGCCGGCGAGGAAATGTCGTGCGGACATCGAAACCTCACTCGTTGGGGGTTGGGGCGATCCCAGGACGCTAGTTCGACGCCGGGCGCGGCTGAAGACCTCGGCGTGATGCAGCTGTGAACGCTCGACGAACCCGAGGGTGACTGGGCGGTCACCCGAAAATGGCAGGCCGGCCGCCGGGCGAGCGCGGCATCATGGCCGTCCGCCGCCGCCCGTGCCACCGGGGCGCGCGATGAATCCGGGGGGACCTGTGACCGTGACGAACATCCTGCTGTCCGGCGTCGTCGGCTCGACCGCCTACGGACTGGCCCACGAGGGCTCCGACGTGGACCGGCTCGGCCTGTTCGCCGCCTCCACCGAGACCCTGCACGGCCTGCACGGCCCGAAGGAGTCCCACGTCACCACGGCCCCCGACCGCACTCTGCACGAGGCCGCCAAGTGGTGCCGGCTCGCCCTCGGCGGCAATCCCACCGTCATGGAACTCGTCTGGCTGCCGGAGGAGTTGTACGAGGTGCGGACGGAGCTCGGCGACGAGCTCATCGGCATCCGGGCGTCCTTCCTGAGCGCCCGGCGGGTCCGCGATGCCTATCTCGGCTACGCCACACAGCAGTTCAGGAAGCTCCAGAGCCGCGGCGACGGTTCGTTCTCCGCGGACACCCGCAAGCGCACCGCGAAGCACGCCCGCCATCTCAAGCGACTGTGCCGGCAGGGCTACGAGCTCTACACCACCGGGCAGTTGACCATCCGGGTCGAGGACCCCGAGAGCTACCACGCCTTCGGCGAGCAGGTCGCCGCCGACCCCGCGGCCGCGCTGCCGCTGCTGCGCCGTTTCGAGGCGGCCTTCGACGAGTCCCGCACCGTACTGCCCGAACAGCCCGACGAGACGGCCGCGGAGGCATGGCTGCGGCGGGTCCGGGCGTGCTTCTACACACCGGACGCGATCCGGACGTAGACCTCGGAAAAAGAATCCGGGCGTAGGCCTCGAGAAAGGATTCCGGACGTAGACCTCGAAAAAAATCCGGTGCTTCGCGCCCACCCGGTTCCCTACACTCGCCATGTTCCGAACAGCGAGTCGAGTGAGGGGAGCCGGGCCGTGCGTGACCGCATCGCCGTCGTCGTTCCCCGCTCCCGCTTCGAGGTGATCCTCGTGTCTCCGGCCGCCCGGTGCCCGCTGCGCGGCCGGTACCGGACGCCCGTGACGAACGACTGAGCCACGCGCAACGCCAACTCCTGGCGTCTGCCTGCCCGTTCCGTCCGGGAATCGCGCTGCCCTTTCACCGAACCATCCCGAAAGGCCATGGGCCGTGCGTACCGCACTCAATCGTCGACCGACCACCGTTCGCAACCTCGGCATCCTCGCCCACGTCGACGCCGGCAAGACCACCGTCACGGAACGGATCCTCTACGCCACCGGCACCACCCACCGGCGCGGCGAGGTCCACGACGGCACGACCGTCACCGACTTCGACCCCCAGGAACGCGACCGTGGCATCACCATCTTCGCCGCCGCCGTCAGCTGCGACTGGGACGGGCACCGGATCAACCTGATCGACACGCCCGGGCACGTCGACTTCGCCGACGAGGTGGAGCGATCGCTGCGGGTGCTCGACGGGGCGGTCGCGGTGTTCGACGCCGTCGCCGGGGTCGAGCCGCAGAGCGAGTCCGTGTGGCGGCAGGCGGACCGGCACGGCGTGCCGAGGATCGCCTTCGTCAACAAGCTGGACCGCGCGGGCGCCGACCTCGATACGGCCGTCGCCTCGATTCGCGAGCGGCTCCATGCGGCGCCGCTGGTCGTGCAGTTGCCTATCGGCGCGGAAGACGGCTTCACCGGCGTGGTGGACCTGGTACGGATGCGGGCGCTGGTGTGGACCGACGGCGCCGAGGCGCTCGTAGAGGAGCCGGTTCCGCAGGAGCTGCGGGACGAGGCGCTGCGGCGGCGTCGGCTGCTGGAGGAAGCCGTCGCCGAGCTGCACCCTGCCGCGCTGGAGGAGTTCTGCGACCAGGAGACGCTCACGGCAGCGACTCTTGCCTCCGCCCTGCGCGACCTGACCCGGACCGGCGACGGCGTGGTCGTGCTGTGCGGTTCGGCGTACCGCAACCGCGGGATCGAGCCGCTGCTCGACGCGGTCGTGGCGTACCTGCCGTCACCGCTGGACGTACCGCCGGTGCGCGGCACGCTCGACGGGGTGGAACAGGAGCGGGCCGCCGACCCGGACGCACCGCTCGCGGCACTGGCGTTCAAGGTGAGCGCCACAGCGACGGGACGGCTGACCTACCTGCGGCTGTACTCGGGGACGATCGAGAAGGGAGACACCGTGTGGGACGCGGGCGCGCGGCGCAGTGAGCGGATCGGCCGGATCCTCCGTGTGCAGGCCGACCGGCACGCCCAGGTGGAGCGGGCGGTCGCCGGGGACATCGTCGCCGTGGTCGGGCTGAAGTCCGCCCGCGCCGGCTCGACCCTGTGCGCCCCTGGCGCGCCGCTCGTCCTCGAACCGCCGAGCGTCGCCGACCCGGTCGTCACCGTGGCGGTCGAGGCCGCACGCTCCACCGACACCGACCGGCTGGCCACGGCGCTGGCCCGGCTGGCCGAGGAGGATCCGTCGCTGGTCGTGCGGACCGACCCCGAGACCGGGCAGACGGTCCTCTCGGGCATGGGCGAACTGCACCTGGAGGTCGCGGTGGAGAAACTCCGGCGTGCCCACGGGCTGGACGTGCAGGTCGGCCGGCCGAGGGTGACCTACCGGGAGACAGTCGTGCGCGGCACGTCCGGGCACGTCCATCGGCATGTCAAACAGGACGGCGGAGCGGGCCAGTTCGCGCAGGTCGTCCTGGATGTCGAGCCCCTGGAGACCGGCTTCGAGTTCCGTTCGACGGTCGTCGGCGGCCGGGTGCCGCAGGAGTACGTCCGGGCGGTCGAGGCCGGCTGCCGGGACGCCTTGGCGGAGGGGCCGCTCGACGGGCACCCGGTGACCGGGCTGCGCGTCATCCTCACCGACGGGGCGACCCATGTGAAGGACTCGTCCGAGATGGCGTTCCGGACGGCAGGTCGGTTCGCGCTGCAGGGCGCCCTGCGGGCGAGCACGATGGCCCTGCTGGAACCAGTCGTCGAGGTCACGGTCACCGTGCCCGAGGACGCCGTCGGCAGCGTCCTCGGTGACCTCGCCGCCCGGCGCGGCCGGGTCTCCGGCTCGGTCACCCGGGCGGGCTCGGCGGTCGTCACCGCCACGGTGCCGCTGGCCGAACTCTTCGGCTACGCGACCCGTTTGCGCAGCCGCACCCAGGGCCGCGGTACCTTCACGGCCCGGCCGACGGGGTACGCGCCGGCGCCGGTGACGGTGTCGGCGCGGTAGTGCCGAGGGCGGCCCTCCCGTATGCGGGCTGGGCCGCCCCCTGTCCGTAGAAACGCAGACGCACAGATGCCAGGAGCAGCCATCAGTTCCGATTGGTACCCCATGTCGATGACGTGGCAGGACCTCGACCCCACCACACATCCGTTCAATCCCGATCAGGCACTCGACGTGGTGCGTGACGTGGTGTCCTCGCAGGACCCCGAGTCGGGACGACCACGAGGGCTGTGGTCAACCCATTCGATTGCCCGCGGCCTTGCCGAGCACTACGGCTCGTGGGCCTTCGGTTGGTACCACGCGGTGGATGAATCCCCCTACTCCGGGGCGATCATCAGAGATCTTCCAGTCAGCGGTCTCGGCGCCCACGACCTGGAGCAGCAGGCACAGCGGTACGCCAGCGCACTGCTCCAATGGCGCGCGTGGCTGGAGGAACTCGCTGCCTTCTTCGCGCAGTTCGCTCCGGGGTCGGACACCGACGAAGAAGAGGTACGGCGGCTGCGCGAGCGTGCTGTCGCGCCTCTCGTGACGCTTGTCGTCGAGCGCACCGAGGCCGGTGAGCTGTGGCGTGGTCCGTGCGCGCAGGCGTTCGCGTGGTACCTGGAGTCGACCGGCATGTCCGCCGGGGAAGCGGAGGATTTGGCGGACGAAGTGGTGGACTCCGCTTTCGAGAGCTGGGTCGCCCCCGACGAGGAGGCGGTCGGCCGTGCCAGGGAGACCATTGGAGAGCACGGTGCGTGACGATCTCCAGAGCTGGCTCAGGGTACGCTCGCAGATCGCGTGGGAGCAGGCGTCCGAGGAACTGGTCGGCCCCATCCGAGGCCGGTGCGACGGGATCGACGTGGCCGCAGGCGCTCGCGACGAGCCGGGTTATACGGCGCGTGGAGAACGCATGCGCGCAGCTTGGCGATCGGTCCGCGACGACGCCGTGGCCGAGCGCTCACTCGGCTTCGATCTCATGACTGGGTGGCAGAAGCTGGTCCTCGGCCGTCCGGACGTCTCGTTCCGGACACTCCCTGCCTTCTCCAAGGGGGGACGCGAACGGTACGGCCTGTACGCCGGAACCCGTGAGCAGTTCGAGGAGTGCCTGGCGCAGGCCAGTGCCGCCGGTACGGACGTCCCTCTTCCCGCCCGCGCCGCCCGCGCCTACCTGGATGTGTGCTTCTTTCACCCGTTCGACGACGGCAACGGGCGCGCGGCCCTGCTCACGATGGCATTTGTCCTGGCACGCGAGGATGTGTTCCTGGACGAGGTCGGCCCCGTGCAAGTACAGAGGTACGCAGATGATCCGGTGGGCGCACTCTCATTGGCCCGCCTGATCCACGTCCTGGCCACGGCAGCGGCACACCGCCGCCAGGCACGCACCCCGTACCCGTGAAGGGCACAGAGGCGCCGGATCGCTCCGCCCGGCGCGCCCGGGTCTCCGGCTCGGTCACCCGGGCGCGGCACGTTCACGGCCCGGCCTACCAGGTACGCGCCGGTGATGGTGTCGGCCCGTTGACGCCGACGGCGGCCCCTCCCGTGAGCGGGCGGGGCCGCCACTCAGGCGGCCCTTTGCCTCACCTGTCGGTGATCACGGAGAGCCAGGCCGCGTCCTCCGCGCCCGGCGCACCGGGGCCCGGGTCGGGCAGCCAGCGCACCTCGCCCGTGCCGAGAGCGACCGTTGCCCGCGGCCGCATCGGCCCGTCGCCCCTGCGCGAGAGCAGGACGAGCTCCCAGACCGTCGCCGTCATGGCGTCGAGCCGGGCGGCACAGTCGGCGGTGACCCGCTGCGCATCCCGGGTCCGGCCCAGGGACAGATGCGGTGTGAAGCCCTTGGCGCGCCCACGACAGCGTGGGAACCGTTGCTGCAGAGCGCGGTACAGACCCGCCCACGGAGTCTCGCCGGCCGCCGCCGGGTCGAGCCACACAGTGAAGTACGCCCGGTGCCGAAAAGTGCGCACCCCGTTCAGCCGGGCGGTGAAGACCGGCGCCTCGGCCGCCGCCGCGGCCAGCAGCGGGGCCGCCCGCTCGAAGTCGGACTCCGGCACGAAGCCGAAGAGCAGATTGACGTGCGGCGGCCAGCGGTGGATCTGCGGATCGTGATCCCGGCGGATGTCCTGGATCGGCGGCCACAACTGCGCAGGCGGGATCCACGCCACCGCCGTGCGGGGCGTCGGGGATACGTCGAGGACGCCAGTGGGCTCGCTCCCGCCGAAGCTCGGGTCGGTTTCCACACCGTGATGGTCCGATACGGGCCAGCCCTCGGGGGTGGGCGCATCACCCCGCACCCGGCCGGCGTCCGACGCGTCGATGCAGTCCACACCCGTGGCCCGGTCCCAGACCACCTCGCCGTCCGCCTCGATGAACACCACCCGGTGCCACGGGATGTCGCCCCCGGGCACGAAGGAGGGCAGCGGGATGCGCTCGGGGGCGTCCCCGCGCTGGCTGATCCCCAGCACGAAACGGGCCGGGTCGAAGCGCGGGTCCCAGAGGACCCGGTGATAGATCTCGTCGCTGGTCCGCATCACGCCTCCTCTCCCTCCAGGATGCGGCCGTTCATGTCCTCGACGGTCCCGTCGGAGAGCCCAAGCTGAACGAAAAACAGCTGCGCAAGGCCCTGGCGACGTACCGCGACCTGGCGATCGACCGGCATGAGACGTTGATCCTCTGGAGCGCGTCAAGGGCCTGTCGAGCAACCTGGCGCTACTGCTCGTCGCCGTCCGCCTCGGCGGCGTACTTGATCAACAGGGCTGCTTCCGGAGGCGTAGGTGGTGGTGCAGTCGGGGGAGGGGCACTTTCCCTGGCTGGATGACGCGGCGAGGTTGGTCGCGACCACGCAGACGCTTCGTTGACGTCTTCAGCGGTACCTGATCCCACGTTCGTCGAGTCTCGTCACTCATGGCGGCCCGCGACAGTCGTCTGCACATGCCGCGTGTACGGCCCACCGGCGTTACACGCCCGCCTCCACCAGGAACGGGCTGCGCTTGCCGGACCAGGAGACGTAGAGGCTGTCGCGCGCCCTGGTGCAGGCCACGAACAGCAGGCAGCGTTCGGCCATCATGTCCGTCTCGTGCTGTTTGGGGTCCACGTCGGGCGGCGTCACCGCTTTGGGGAACGGCAGTGCCTCCTCGGTGACGCCGATGACGGCGACGCAACGGAACTCGAGCCCCTTGAACGAGTGCATGGTCCCGACCCGCACGGTCGTCGCTTCGCCCTCGGCGTCCGCGGCACGCAGCGGTGTGGCGGGGACGCCGGCGGCCTTCAGATGCGCCACCGTCTTCGCGCACGTCTTGTTGAACCGGGTGCTGACCCCGATCTCCCCGGCGCCGACGCCCGCGTCCATCCACGCCCGTATCTGGGTGACGAGCGCGTCCAGTTCGGCCTCCTCGGTCGCCGCCGCGTGCACGGCGGGCCCGTCCCCGTGGAGTGCGGAGCGGTATCCGAGCAGGGTGTCGTTGCGGTTCTCGTCCTCCAGCTGGGCGATGGGGCGGCCGACGAGCAGCGCCGTGGACCAGCGCAGGATCTCCTGGGTGCTGCGGTAGTTCTTGCGGAGCTTCACCGACCGCCCGGTCACTTTGATGCCGAGCGACTTCAGGGACACCTTCGAGTCGTAGATGCGCTGATGCGGGTCGCCCGCGATGAACAGGTCGTCCGGGCGGGCGGGAACGGCCGCGCGCAGCAGACGCCACTGCGCCGGGTGCAGGTCCTGTGCCTCGTCCACCACGACATGCCGGTACTGCGGGCCCTTCTCCTCCAGCAGCCGGGCCGCCTCCGCACACGTCTGCAGCCAGGTGCGTGCCCCGCCCTCTGCCAGTCCGGCCGTGAACCGCTCCACCGTCTCCCACACCAGGGGCCGCTCGGCCTGGGGCAGCCGGCTCCCGCGGCCACGCCGGTCCGCCGCCTCGTACTCGGCCAGGGTCCTGATGCCCTGGGCGAGGATGACGTGCCGGTACTCCTGTGCCAGGAACCGCGCGCTGCCAGTGAAGCCCGTCGCCTTGGCGGCCTTCGCCCAGCGGCTCTCCTCCTCGTTGTTCATCAGCGGCCGCAGGGCCACCGCGCCCGGCGCCTCGGCGATGACCCGGCTGGCGAAGCCGTCCACCGTCGAGATGTCCACCCGCTCGCGCAGCTCCGGGTCCTCCACCAGGGACTCCAGTCCCGAACGGAGCGCGTTGACGAGGGCGTTGGTGTACGTCGTGAGGAGGATGCGGTCGCCGTCGCGCAGGTATCCGAGCAGGTGCTTGACCCGGTGCAGCGCGACGACGGTCTTGCCGGTGCCTGGCCCGCCCGTGATCTGGGCAGGACCCGAGTAGGACGCGCGGTAGGCCACCTTCCGTTGAGACGGATGCAGGAAGACCCGCCAGGCCGCGAACGGCTTCTCAAGGATGTCCCGCAACTCCTCCGAGGCCGTGACCAGCGCGATGCGCGCCCGGCTGTGCTGGATCGCCGTGTCGTAGTCCTGCGTGTCCACCGGCTGCGCCGCCGCCTGCAGGGCGGGGGCGACGATGTCCTGCCACACCTCCTCGACCGTGCAGCCCTCCGCGAGGTACTGCAGCACCTCGCGCTGGTCCTGCGGCAGCAGCGGCGCGAAGACCTCCAACTGCTCCTTGTCGACGAGCGACCGGGCCTGTCGCAGCGTCTCGGCGTCGATGCCGAGCGCGGTCAGGTCCCCGTCGGAGAACTTCGCGAAGAGCCGCTCCTTCGGCGAGGCCTGAGCCACCCGCTCGTACGCCGGCGTGATCGCGTCCAGGGTCGCCGCGTCCCGGATCTCGACGGCCCGGGTCACCTCGTTGATGCTGGACTTCTGCTTCTTCGCCCACGCGATGGCCTTGTCGTGCTGCATGACCCGCAACAGGACGAAGGTGTCCCCGGAGGGCGGGGCGAGAACCACACCGCGCCAGAACTGGTCGATGCGGATGGTCCGGATCTGCTTGTCCTTCGCGTTCGTCAGGCTCTCCAGCTTCAGCCCCGGGTCCTTGAAGAGCTGATCGAGAGTGAGCCGGTTGAACTTCTCCCAGGCGTCGAGAACGCCCTTCCTGACCGGCGGCTGGAGCTTGGGGAGTTCGGCGAAGAAGCCGATGTCGAAGGCGAGCTGCGGCATGCGTGGATCCTAGTGTCCGGTCGGGCGTCGGTGCGGACGAACAAGCAGGTCAGGGCGAGGAATGGGGGATGTCACCGTCGAGATCCAGCCGGATCACAGCCAAGGTCTCGGCCACCTCGGCGGTAAGTTCGTCGTCAGGGCCGAACACCAGACACAGATCCGCGTGCAGCGGGTCCAGGACGTCGAAGGCGTCCGCCGCCCGCCCCTGCGCGAGCAGCAGCATGCCGATGTCGCGGCGCAGTTCCACGGCGTTCTCGCTCACGTCGCCGTCGACGGAGCGGACGACATCGAGGACGCCGTGCAGCCCCGCCAGCGCCTCGGTCACCTGCCCCAGTTCCCCGCGGCAGCGGGCCGCCTGCGCCCGGCTGTCCAGCGCCTCCTCGCTGCTCGGGCCACTCACGCGCGCGTAGGCGTCGGCGAGTGCCTCGAACTCCGGCAGCGCGGCCCGGTGGTCACCCGCCAGCTGACGGCTGACCGCCCGGCGCATCCGCAGCCCGAGGACCGCCTTGCTCTCCGAGCCGAGAGCACGCGCGGCCGGCTCGATCATCTCGCCCACCACCTCGGCGGCCTGCGCATACCGCTCCTCCTCCATCAGGGCGCGGTAGTGCGCGTGCACGTCGAGGATCTGCTCCCGCAGTGCCTCCCGCTCGGCCGCGGGGACGGCAGGTGGTGCGTCCGGCCCGGCGGGGGACGCGGCGGGCCGCGCGCTCGCGGAACCGGCGCGCGAGCGGGGCGCGTACGGGCGGCGGAAGATCCCGGTCGGGTCAGGCACCCCGGCGGGCCCTGCCTCCTCCGGTACGGACTCCTCGCCGGTCACCGGCAGGAACGGCCGCAACCGCTCGTACACCTCCTGCACGTCCGCCGGACGCGCCTCGGGCGCCTTGCGGAGCAGGTGCAGGACGAGTTCCTCCAGCGCCGCCGGTACGTCGGCACGCAGCTGCCGTAGCGGCGTCGGTGCCGCGTTGACGTGCTGCATCATCAGCTGCCACTCGCTGTCCCCGCCGAACAGCGGCCGTCCGCAGAGCAGTTCGTGCAGCACGCAGCCCAGCGCGTACAGATCGGTGCGCGGCGTGACCCGTCCGCCGCGCACCTGTTCCGGCGCCATGTACTGGTGCGTCCCGATCGGACTGCCCGTCACGGTCAGCTTGGTGACGTCCGTCCGCAGGATCGCCGCGATGCCGAAGTCCAGCACCTTCACCGTGCCGTCGCGGGCGACGAGGATGTTGCTCGGCTTCAGGTCACGGTGGACGACGGGCACGTCGTGCGCGTACGACAGCACCGTCGCAACCTGCGCCGCCACGGCCACCGCCCAGCTGAGGGGCAGGGGCTGGTCCGGGTGCACGTAAGCGGTCAGCGGCACGCCGTCGACCAGCTCCATCACCAGGAACAACTGCTCGTACGACTCGTCCAGATCGGCGTCGTACACCTGCGGCACGCCCGGGTGCTGGATCCGCGCGGTGATCCGCGCCTCGCGTTTGAACCGCTTCTCAAGTTCTTGCGCCAGGTGCGGTGACGTGACGGCCTGCGGGCGGATGAGCTTCACGGCGACCGGCCGGTCCAGTACGGCGTCGTAGCCGCGCCACACGTCCCCCATGCCGCCGTGGCTGAACTGCTCCAGCAGTTCGTAACGTCCCGCGATCCGCCGTGGTTCCGGCACCTGGCCCCCGCCCCGTCGAGTGTCCGAAAGGTCTTCGATGTGGTTGGGATCAGTGTCGTGGGTGGAGTTTGGTGAGTCCAGCCGGGGCGCACGTGAGCTATGTGATCAGGACAGGGAAAGGGCGGTGCACTCCGCCCAGATGGTCTTGCCGGGGCCGCCCTCGGCGCGGGGTGAACAGCCCCAGCGGTCCGCCAGCGCCTCGACGAGGAGCAGCCCGCGTCCGCTGTCGCCCTCCTCGGGTGTGGTGGTGGGGAGGAAGGGGAGGTGTTCACCGCGGGTGTCGCTGACCTCGATCCGTACGGTGCCGGTGGCCGGGTCGGCGGTGAGGAGGACGCGGAAGTCGCGGCCAGCGACGTGCCCGTGCCGTACGGCGTTGGCGCACAGCTCCGACGCGATGAGTGTGACGACGTCGTGCGCGTCGCTGCCGTACGGGATGCCCCAGGCGTCGAGGCGGTGCCCGCACAGGCGCCGGGCCAGGCGGGCGCCGCGCGGGGTCGAGCTGAAGCGCATCGTGAACTGGCGCACTGGGAGGGGTGATTGTGTTGCGGTCATGCACTCACGGTGGCCTTCTGTGGCATAGCGTGACCAGTGGTGATGCGCTGACACCGATCTTTCGTACGGGGCGGGCGCGGGTGCTGTACGGGTCGGTACGCGGGGGAGAGGCGGTAAGGCGATGACCGAGGTGAGGGACGAGGAGCCGGCGGCGCGGGGGCAGGAGCAGCGGCGGCCGGAGGACGAGCCGGGGACGGGCGTGGTGACCGTGTTCGGACGGCAGTTGAAGCTGCTGCGGACGCGGGCGGGACTGGACCGGGCCGAGTTCGGCAAGCTGGTCGGTTACTCGGCGGACACGGTGGCGTCGATTGAGCAGGGGAGGCGAATTCCGCAGCCTCGGTTCATCGACAGGGCGGATGAGGTGTTGGGGGCCGGGGGTTTGCTGATGGCCATGAAGGAGGAGGTGGGGCGGGCGCAGTATCCGGCCTACTTCCAGGACGCGGTTCGCTTGGAAGCCAGGGCTGCGGCGCTCAACCTGTACGCGGTGTACGCGGTGCCGGGCTTGTTGCAGACGGAGGACTACGCACGGGCCGTCTTTCAGATGCAGCGCCCACTGCTGCCCGACGAGGTCATCGAACAGCGTCTGGAAGCGCGCCTGGCCCGACAGGAGGTCTTCAGTCGGCGGCCCGCGCCTCTGATGAGTTTCGTGATCGAAGAGGCGGTACTGCGGAGGCCGTTGGGCGGCCGGAAGGTCATGCGGGAGGCGCTGGAACAAATCCTGTTGACGGCCCAGTTGAGGCACGTTGAAGTGCAGGTCATGCCGACCGATCGTGAGGACAATGCTGCGTTGGGCGGCCCCTTCACGCTGATCGATACGGACAAGGGACAGCGCATCGCGTACGCAGAGGTACAAGACGACAGTCGGCTGTACACCGAGGTGATCAAGGTGCGTGAGTTGGAGGCTCGGTATGGCATCCTCCGGTCACAGGCCTTGACGCCGAGCGAGTCATCCGCCTTCATCGAGAAACTGTTGGGAGAGTCATGAGCGTTCGCATAGCGCACGCCGTGCCAGAGGTCGCCTGGCGCAAGAGCAGCTACAGCACAGGCGGCGGCGGGGAATGCCTCGAAGTCGCAGCCGTCCCCGGGGCCGTCCTGGTCAGGGACTCGAAGCGGCCAGAAGGGGAGCGGCTGGCCGTGGGGGCAGCGGCGTGGACGGACTTCGTGCGACTTGCCGCCGGGCGCTGATCGGCAGACGTACGGCAAAGGGGCTCGGTGCGTGCATCGCACCGAGCCCAGCTCCTGTCAGAGCCCGTCCAGCCCCTCCTCCCGGCGGATCATCCGCCAGGCCGCCCGGCGGGCGCTGCGGTCGAGGTTGGACTTGAAGTCCCGGTCGGTGCCGAAGTAGCGCTTGCCGAGGGTGTCGATCGTGGAGACATGATCCATCATGTTCTCCTCGAACTTCTTGTCGAAGACGATGCCGAAGTTCTCCTCGTCATTGACGAGGGCGGCGGCCCGAACCTTCGGGTCCTCCTTGGTGGCATTGAAGGCCGGGAGGACATCCTCCTCGGTGAACTCCGTGCCGAACTTGGCGTTGAACTTATCGATCAGCTCGGACAGCAGTGACTTCTCGGCGTCCTTCGCACCGCCCACCCCGTCGCTGAATCCCTTGAGTTCGGCGGGGCCTTCGGGGTTGAGGGACACATCGTGCTCGCCGGTCTTCTCGACGCGCAGGTGGCTGAGATCCACCTCTCCTATGTCGACTCCGCCGTCCGCGAGGCGGGGAAGGCGGTTGAGCAAGTGGCGCCCGTAGAGGTACAGGCGCTCAAGCTCGGCGTCCTGGTACGGCACGATCTGTGCGAGGAAGCCGTACTTGCGGACGTAGTCGTTCAGGTTGGCCCGGAACTCCTCAGCCGTCTCGGCGTCGTCCTCCTCCTCGCTCTCCAGGAGGGCGGTGAAGCGGGTGACGGCGGGGGACAGGAGCCGGTACAGCTCAGCGTGCAGCTTCTCCCACTTGGATTGGGAGCCCCCTGCCTTCTTCTCCGCCTCGATGTACGCGGCGACGAACTCGTCCATGTCCTGCTCCGAGATGATGGGGGCGGACATGACGCGACTCTGCGCCGTGTAGAGGAGGTTCGGATCGGAGGGCAGGGTGTGCGCTTCCTCGAAGTACGGGCGGAAGGCGTCCTGGATGTCCTCGGCCTCGTTGACGAAGTCCAGGACGGCGAGGTCGGCCTGGGACTTGCGTTCGGTGGTGCGGTTGAGGCGGGAGAGGGTCTGCACGGCGGCAATGCCGGTCAGCGTCTTGTTGACGTACATCGTGGTCAGGAGCGGCTGGTCGAAGCCGGTCTGGTACTTCTCGGCGACGACGAGGATTCGGTACTCCTGCTGCCCCTTGCCGCCGGCCTTCGCGGCCCTGTCGTCGGCGCGGGTGTAGCCGAACGCCTTCGGCAGCGCGCTCTCCGGCAGACCGCCGTTCTCCTTGCTCTCAGTGGTCTCCTCACCGTCGATGGTGAGGGACCCTGAGAAGGCGACCAGGACGCCCAGGTCCGGGTACTTGGTGTCGTACTCGACGTCGGCGATGTAACTCCGGATGGCCCGCGCCATCTGCACGGCGGAGTGGCGGGAAGCCGTGACCACCATGGCCTTGGCGCGTCCGCCGAGCCGGCCGCAGGTGTGGGCGACGAAGTGCTCGACGATCACCTGGGCATGCTGCGACACCGTGTGCTCGTGCATGAGCGCGAACCGGGCGAGCAGGCTGTTCGCCTTGGAGGGGTCGACCTCCTTCTCGTCGCGGTTCAGGTTCGCGAGCTTCCAGTACGTGTTGTACGTGACGTAGTTGCGCAGCGGGTCGAGGATGAAGCCTTCCTCGATGGCCTGACGCATGGAGTAGGTGTGGAAGGGCCGGTAGACGGGCTTGCCGTTCTCTATGCCTTCCGTACCGAAGAGTTCGAGCGTCTTGGACTTGGGCGTGGCGGTGAAAGCGAAGTAGGAGAGGTTGGCGGCCTGGGAGCGCGCCACCGCCTTCGCCTTCAGCTGGTCGTCCACGGTGACCGTGGTCGCGCCCTCGTCGTCCGAGTCTGCGTCCAGGCCGAGGTCGCGCAGGGCGGACTTCACGGCGGTGGCGGCGTCGCCGGACTGGGAGGAGTGCGCCTCGTCGACGATGATCGCGAAGCGGGTTCCCTTGATCTCTGTGGGGTTGCGCTTGATGTAGTCGAGCAGCGCCGGGAACGAGTGCAGGGTGACGGTGACGATCTTGCCAGTGTCCCGGGAGAGGGCGCGGGCGAGCTGTTCGCTCTTGGACCCGTGCTTCTCGTCGACCTTCACGACCAGACCGTCCGTCTGCGAGAAGCTGCCGACGGTCGCCGCGAGCTGGGCGTCCAGGGCGCGGCGGTCGGTGATGACGATGACCTTGTCGAAGACGGGCTCGCCGGGCTTGATACGGCCGCTGGCGAGGGCTTCGGGCCGGAGAACGTGCGGATCGGTGCGGGCGTGCAGGTCGCTGAGGCGGTGGGCCAGCCAGCCGATGGTGTTCGACTTGCCGGACCCGGCGGAGGCCATGACCAGGTAGTTCTGGCCGGCGCCGTGGACGGACGCGTGCGCGGTGAGCTTCCGGACCACGTCCCACTGGTGGAAGCGGGGGAAGATCGTCGACTTGGTGGTGCCGCCGCCGGGCGTCTTGTGCTTCTGCTGGTGCACGAAACGCTGGAGCAGGTCGAGCCAGTTGTCCCGCTGCCAGACCTGTTCCCAGAGGTAGGAGGTGGCGTACGCCCCGTGGGCCGTGGGCGCCGGGTTGCCGGCACCGCCGGGCTGGCCGGGGCCGTTCGAGCCGGTGTTGAACGGCAGGAACCGGGTGCTCTTGCCGCGCAGTTGAGTGGCGACGAAGACCAGGTCGGGGTCGACGGCGAAGTTCGCGATGACGCGCCGCGTGAAGATCAGCTCGGTCGGGTCCCGGTCGGTCCGGTACTGCTCCTTGGCCTGCTCGACGCCCTGCCCGGTGAGCGGGTTCTTCAACTCGGCCGTGGCCACCGGGATGCCGTTGAGGAACAGGGTCAGGTCGAGGCGGTGGCCCCAGTCGGCCTGCTTGGTGGCGTAGGGGAGTTCACGGACGACGGTGAGGCGGTTGGCCCGGTAGCCGTCGAGGACGGAGTCAGCGGAGATGAGGTTGGGCTTGAAGTAGGCGACACGGAGGCGGACACCGCGGTCCTTGACGCCGTTGCGGAGGACGTGGAGCAGGCCGTCATCGGCGATCGCCCGGTCGAGGCGCTGCGCGAAACCGCGCTGGGCCTCGTTGGGGTCACCGCCGTAGACGGTGAGGAGTTCGTTCCACTCGTCGGGCTGGGTCGCGCCGAGGAAGGTGAACAGCTCGTTGGTGTCGAGCCCGAGGTCGGCTTGGTAGTCCTCGGGGTTCGCCTCGCACCAACCTCGTTCGCAGAGGGCGGCAACGATGGCGGACCCGAAGGAGGACTCGTCGTGCACGGGGCTCATACGGCGACTCCTTCAGTTACGTTGCGTCCGCTGGCGGTGGTTACGTCGAACTGGCCGGTTACGGCGGCGGTGATGAGGGCTTGGCGACGCTCGGTCAAGAGTTGAAGCTGTCGCTGGCGCAATGCTCGCTGGCGATCGAGCGACTCGATCCTCCGCTCGACGGATAGAGCAAGCTGGGCCTGTCGCTCGACCGGAAGCACGGGGACCCTTATTGCTCGCACGTCAGGCAACGAGAGTTGCGTCTTGGTGCCACCGTACTGGCTCCGCATCAATTCGGACTGGACAGAGGTCGAAGCGGCAAGAAGCGCAAGCCATCGGCTGTTGAGTCGACTGCTGTCTGGACGTACAAGGCAAACGTGCTGGCTGACGTAGCCATTGGCGACTGCGTCATCAG
Source organism: Streptomyces sp. NPDC127197 (assembly GCF_042672405.1). Taxonomy (NCBI): domain Bacteria; kingdom Bacillati; phylum Actinomycetota; class Actinomycetes; order Kitasatosporales; family Streptomycetaceae; genus Streptomyces; species Streptomyces sp. NPDC127197. Next base: position 273,533 of record NZ_JBHXVG010000005.1, read on the forward strand.
CAAGGCATACCCACCCTGCGTTCGCCCCCGTGATGCCAATGAGTACGTCTCCCCTCTTGATCCTTGCTCGCTGACCTTCGGTCGCCTCGGACTCCGGGATCTGTACGTAGGCAGTGTTCGCTAGCTTGGGCTGGATTCGGTCCGCATGGAGATTGGCGCTTCGGAAGAAGAGTTCGCCGCTGTCGGCGATGTACTCGCTCCATCCGCGGGAACCGCTGGTCACCAAGAGCGAAAGATATCCGAGTCTTGCCTTCTTGGGTTGGGTACCGACATCACCCAACAAATCCAACACGCGGAGACGGCGATGCTTTAGGAGGTCATCTTGTTTATGCATCGCGACCGCAAGGCGATCGAGACGAGCGGTCTCGGCGTCGAGGAAGTCGGCGATGCGGCGCTGTTCCTCCAGCGGTGGCAACATGATTCGCAAGGACCGGAGCCACTCGTTGTCGATTTCGACTTGATTTGGTCGAACTCCCCGCGAGAGCGCTGCATACTCTGCGGTATAGGGTGCTGAGCGGAGGAGCCAGTTCAGAAACCGGTCGTTTTCGTGATGGGCCGGGCGGAAACAGATGTAATGCCCGGAAACAATCCCTCTGAACGGAGAGATTCCGACTGAGCCTTGCCAAGCCTTCATGCGATTTACGACAAGCCAGCCAGGGTGCACAAGTTGGTAGATGCTGCGATCCAGGGCCGCCTTGTTGAAATTGTCGTCGCGACCGTCACGTCGCACCACGCCGTGATCGCGGTAGACGCTTAGCAGGTCCTCTTCTGGGTGGTTCACGTCTTTGACCCGATCGAACATTGACCAAAGAGGTGCGGATCGCCAGTGTGAAGGCCATGAAACCGGCGATCCCTGAGAGAGGCGAACGTCACCATCACTCATCCTGCAACCTCCCCCAACAGGCTCTGAATCTCCGCCTCTAGCGCCTTCAACTCCGCGTCGATCTCCGCCAACGGCCGAGGCGGCTCGTATACGTAGAAATGTCGCGTGAACGGAATCTCGTACCCGACCTTCGTCTTGCCGTGGTCGATCCACGCATCCGGCACATGCGGATGGGCCTCCCGCTCCAGGTACTCCTCGACGTCCTCGCCCAACGGCACGTTCTCGTAATCCCGGAGCTCCGCATCCGGCTCCAATTGCCCCTTGACGCGCTGCACCTCGCCCTCCGGGTTCCGCACCCCGATCACCTCACGCAGCGCCTTGTTGAAAGGCGCCCCCGTCGGCCACGTCGAGCCGGCCGCGACCACGGCGTCCTTGAGGGCGAGCCAGGCCTCCTGCTTCGTGGCCCAGCTCGTGCCCGTCAGGGATTTGAAGGCGTCGGCCAGAGCCGAAGCCTGCGGCAGCTTCTGGATCGCCTTGGACGCCTCCAGTGCCGCCAGCGTCTCCTCCGTCACCTCGAACCGCAGCTTCAGCGGGCGTTCCACGGTGATCCGCTGGTAGCCGAAGTCCTCATTGCGGAAGACCTTCACCTTGCCGTGCATCGGGTGCTCCGGATCGCCAGCCACCGCCAGCGCCTCGCCGTACAGCTTGACCACCGTCGCGATGTGGTCCTTGCCCAGCTCCTTGCGCTTGTCGCCCAGGGACTTCCGCATCTTCTGCCACTGGTCGCGCGCATCCAGCAGCACGACCTTGCCCTTGTGGTCCGGGTTCTTCCGGTTGGTCAGGATCCAGAAGTACGTCGAGATACCGGTGTTGTAGAAGAGCTGGTCCGGCAAGGCGACGATGCCCTCCAGCCAGTCGTTCTCCAGGATCCAGCGGCGGATCTCCGACTCGCCTGAACCCGCCGCACCCGTGAACAACGGCGAACCGTTGAAGACGATCGCCAGGCGCGAGCCACCCCCGCCGTTGACGTCCACCGGCTTCATCTTCGAGATCATGTGCTGGAGGAACAGCAGCGAACCGTCGTTGATGCGCGGCAGCCCCGCCCCGAAGCGGCCGGCTTCGCCCAGCGCCTTGTGCTCGTGCTCGACCTCCTCCTTGACCTTCTTCCACTCCACGCCGAACGGCGGATTCGCCAGCATGTAGTCGAAGGTCTTGCGGGCATGCCCGTCGTCGGAGAAGGAGTTGCCGAAGGCGATGTTCTCCGGGTCCTGACCCTTGATCATGAGGTCGGACCGGCAGATCGCCCACGACTCGGGGTTGAGCTCCTGCCCGTACACCTCCACCGTGGCGTCCTCGTTGAACTCGGTGATGAGGTCGTCCATCGCGGAGAGCATGCCGCCCGTACCGCAGGCCGGGTCGAGAACCGTGCGCACCGTACCGGGCAGCTGGAGCGCGTCACCGTCTGGGGCGACGAGCAGCCGCACCATCAGCTGGATGACCTCGCGCGGGGTGAAGTGCTCGCCGGCCGTCTCGTTGGACTGCTCCGCGAAGCGGCGGATCAGCTCCTCGAAGATGTAGCCCATGTTGTGGTTGGGCACGATCTCAGGGCGCAGGTCCAGGTCCGTGAACTTGCCGATGACCTTGTAGAGCAGCCCCGCGCCGTCCAGCCGCTTGATCTGCTGGGCGAACTCGAAGCGTTCCAGCACGCCCCGCGCATTGTCGGAGAACGCCCCCACGTACACCTGAAGGTTCTGCGCCGCGTTCTGCGGGTCGTCCGCGATCTTCTTCAGGGTCAGGCTGGACTTGTTATAGAAGGAGTGGCCCGAGGCCCGGCGCAGGAAGCGGTCCGGGTCGATCCCGCTGTCCTTGTGCTGTTCCGCGATCTCCGCGACCTTCTCGCGCGTCGGCTCCAGCACGCACTCCAGGCGTCGCAGCACGGTGAACGGCAGGATGACCTTGCCGTAGTCGGACTGCTTGTAGTCCCCCCGCAGGAGGTCGGCGACGGACCACGCGTGGTTCGCCAGCTCCGTGTGCTTACTGCTGTTCAACTGGATCCCCGGATTCCTTCCGAAATGTCCCAACCCCACCGCCCGAGCCGGTTGGCCGACCGGGACGGTCCGACAAGTGTGGTCTATGTGTGAAGGCCTGCGTGCCTAATGGGGCGAATCGCCACCTCGGCCGCGTGCCCCCGCCGTCTCCCGCGAGGGCAGCAACTGGCCGCCCGTGAGCCCGCCCGACAGCAGCCGCGCCGTCTCCTCCGCCAGCCGCGTCGCCCGCTGCGCCTCCACCCGAAGTTCGTGCACGCGCCGAAACGCCTCCCCGTACCGCCGCTGCTCCTCCAGCGGCAGCAGCGGGACGCGCAGCCGGCCGGGGCTGATGTGCAGCACCGAGCTGCCGGTGGATGCGCCCGCGATGTTGTCCTCGGCGCCCAGGAAGCCGGCCAGGAACCAGGCGTCCAGGCGTGCCGGGTCCGGGCGGAAAAGGTGCACGTGAAGGCCAAGCAGCGCACCGGCCTCCTCCTCGCCCGCGACCCGGGCCATGGCACCCCCGTCGCTCGCGACCGCCCGAACCAGCACGTCCCCGACCGCGATGACCGCTGCCGCGTCACTGCGCAGCTCCGCCGAGTCGCCCGTCGGGCCGGTACCCCTGGCGATGTCCGAGCCGGTGAGGACCGGCCGGGGTTCCGCCGCCGCGCCGCCGCCCTGCTCGGCCCGCCTCGGGGCCTCCGGGACCGTCCGCAGCAGCGTCAGAGCCCCGCCTCTCGCCAGGTCCGACGCCGTCGCCGTACGCCACTCCCGTGCGGACGCGCCCGCGGGGCTCCACTCGGCGTTCTGGCCCGCCTGGCCAAGTGACTTGGCCGCCGTCACCAGCTTCCGCCGCGTCGCCTCGACCTCTGCCGACAGCTCATCCGGGTCGACATCCGCCCGTGAGGCCCGAACCTGCCGTGCGGGGGTCAGGTCGACGACCTCGTCCAACAGGTCCACGACCGTCACCGCACGTGCGACCCCGGCCTCGCCCTCGAACGCGTCCGGGTCCGCCGCGAACGCGGTCCACGCGGCGACCGCCCGCTCACTGATCGCCGTCCAGTCCAGCGCCGCCGAACGCCCGCCCCCTCGTGTACGGGTCTTTGCCGTACCGGAAGCGGTACCGGAACCCGAGCCAACTGCCGCGTCCACCGTGTCGACGAACAGCACCGACTTGCGTTCCGGGCCGCCCGGCTCCGGGCGCTGCAGCACCCAGAGGTGCAGGCCGATGTGGAGCGGGGTCGCCGCGCCCGGCGGGAGCGCCAGGACCGCGCGCAGCGCGCCGGCGCGGACGAGTTCCGCCCGTACGCGACGGCCCGAGGCTCGCGTCGCCGTCGCCGGCGGCAGGAGCATCACCGCGTGACCTCCCGGTTCGAGGTGCGCGAGCGCGTGCTGCACCCAGGCCAGCTCGGACTCGGCGCGGGCCGGGAAGCCGTACGCCCAACGCGGATCGTAGGCCAGCTCGTCGTGGCCCCAGTCCCGGTCGCCGTAGGGCGGGTTGCACAGAACGGCGTCGGCGACGAGGTCCGGGAAGGCGTCCGTGCGCAGGCTGTCGCCGGTGCGCACCGTGACCGTCGTGTCCTCGGGTGCTGTCAGCGTCAAGCTCACCGCGCTGCGCCGGGCCTGCACTGGCACGGCGTCCTGGCCGTACAGCGCGCTCGTGCCGCGCCGGGCAACTGCTGCCAACAGGCTGCCGCTGCCGCACGCGGGGTCGAGGACGCGCGCTGGGGAGCCGGGGACCAGGCGGGCCATGAGGTCGGCGAGAGGCTCCGGCGTCCGGTACGTCCCGGACGCGGCGCTGTCCTCCAGCTCCCGTTCCGCGAGCACGCCCAGCGCGACCTCGCCGCCCTGGTCGCGCACGCAGAGGAGCAGCGCCCGCAGGACGGTGGCTTCGTCGGGCGTGAAGCGCGCGGTGTCCGCTGCCGGTACGACATCGGCCACGTCCGCCACCGCCTCGTCGGCGTGCTCTGTCAGCTCCGCGTCCGGCAGATTCGCGAGTGCGGTCAGCTCGTCCGGGGTGCGGCGGGCCGCCGCGAGAACAAGGGAGAGCAGGTCGGAGGCGCCGGACTTACCGCTCTGTGCGTGCAGGCGCAGCACCGTGCGCAGCTCCTCCGCCGGGCTGGCCGCCGCTGCCTGCCCACGGGCCGCGAGCCAGGCGCGCACTTCCTCCAGGTCGTACAAGGGGCTGCTCTCCGTGCCTCCCGAGGGCGCGGGGAAGTCGTCGTGCCGGCGGCGCCAGTTGCTGACGGTGGCGCGGGTGACCCCCGCGATGCGGGAGATCTCGGCTGCCGTCACCTGGGCGGATGGCTGGGGCATCACGGAGTCCTGGGCCTCTCGGTAGCGAACGGTTAACAACCTATAGCACTCGTCAAATCTGTCAATGTGTTTGACGATGCTTTCACGGCCGTGCTTACCTAATGATGCTTCCGCAGTGAGCGTCGGTCTGTGGAGGGTGTTCATCCGTCATGCCCGCACCGGCTGCGCCGTGCGCCGGGATCGCAGACGCACCGACGTGATCACCACATGTCCCGAACCGAACCGAACGGAGCTCGACCATGACCACTCCGACCCCGAACCCCGGCGCGCAGGGCGGCCCCCAGGGCCCGCAGCCCCAGCAGGCTCCGTGGGGCACCCCGCCGCCTCCACTCGGCAGCCCCAAGTCCCCGAGACGCCGCAAGGGTTGGGTCATCTACGGCGTCGTCCCCCTCGTCTCCCTCTTCGTCGGAGTCGGTATTGGCTCCAGCGGTGGGGGCGGCGACACGGCCCACGCGAAGGCTGAGCCCGGACCGGCGGTGACCGTCACCGAGACCGCCAGGGCGGAGGCCGAACCCGGCCCCACGGTCACCGAGACGGTCACCGCCAGTCCCAAGGAGACCAAGCAGCCCGGCCCTGCCACCAGCTTCTCCGGCGAAGGCGAATACCTCGTCGGCGAGGACATCAAGCCCGGCACGTACAAGACCGCCGGCCCGGAGGACGAGTGGGGCTGCTACTGGGAGCGCGCCAAGGATGCCAGCGGCGAGTTCGACTCCATCATCGCCAACAACAACCTCAACGGGCCGGGGCGGGTGACGCTCAACAACGGGGAGTACTTCAAGACGAACCGGTGCCAGGAGTGGACGAGGGTCGGCTGAGGCGGGGGCATGGGTCCGCCCCAACTGCTGCACGCCCTTGGGCAGGCAGGTTACCTGCGGATTTGCGGTTCAGGTGAGGACTAGGTGAAGTCCCTGTGCACGGTTACTCTGTCGGCGTGTACGACATGACCGACCCCGTTGCCGCCCGCCGTGCGGCGATAGCCGCCGAGAAGGAGCGCCTGGCGAGGGCACGGGAGCGCCGGCTGAGCCGCGAACCGGCCGGCGCGAACGGCTTCGCGCAACGGAAGTGGCGTTGGCTGGGCGTCAACGGTGGTGAGGCCGTCGAGGCCGTGCTGGCGCTACTGAAGGACGTTGCTGGGGCGCCCACTCTGACGGACAGCCAGCGCGGCACATTGAGCCGCGCTGTCGCCGGGACACCGGACCGCGAGGCCCTGCTTCCGGCGGTCCGGGTCGGCCTCGCGACCCTGGAGCCGGACGGCGTCCTCGGCCATCTGCGTTCCTTGTGGGCCACGGGGGTGCGCTGGCTCAACGAGCCCGGATCGGAACGGTGCCGGATCCTGTGCTCGACCGCCCCGGGGATCGAACTCGTCAACGTGAAATCCCGAGCGATTTCGGGAGGGCCGGCGTTCTCCCTGTTTGCCACGGCGGCGACGCGAGGGGCGATCCCCATACCGAACGCACATCTGCCGCAGGTTCTGCCGTGGGCACCGCTGTCCGTCATCGACGACCTTGTGGACCACGGCGGTCTGCTGGCGGAGGACCGGCCCTGGGAAGCGCGCGAGGAGGCTGACGCGCTCTACCTGCGTGCGCGTCTGGCCCCGGCATCCGTCAACCCACGGGACGCCGCGCGACTCGGCTGGGACGGCTTCCTGCGCCGCCGCGCGTTCCTGGACGGCGACGAGATCGTGCGGAAGGAACCAGAGGACGTCTGGGACCTGTTGTACGACGTCGTGGCGGAGGCCCACCTCCCGTCCCTCGGCGCCCTGGACGCTGCCCTGCCGCGCGCCCAGCAGATCGAACTGCGCAACCTGAAGTCGGGGGCCCTGAACGGGCAGTGGGCCATGGAGACGGTCCGCGACAAGGGACTGTGGAAACTGATGGCTGCCCTGTGGCAGCCGACCGAACCCGTCGATCCGACGCGCAGCGACTTCCACGCTCTGGTCGCGCTCAGGCGCGCCTACGACCTGGCCAAGTCCGGAGACATGGAGGCGGCGGGCCGTCAGGCGGACTCCTTCCTGCGGGACCGCGCCGTCCGGTCGCTGCCTGCCGGGTTGGTGTGTGAGGCGTACACCATCGCGGCCTACGTGGCCGTGGTCACGTCGGCCACCGCCGCCGGGAGCGAGAAGCTCGCCCTGGCGGAAGAACACGCCCGTAAGGCAACAGGGACCGGCAGTGCCGCGGCCGAACGTAATCTCGCCCTCGTCCGCACGTGGAGATCCACGCCGAAGAACCAGCGGGGGTCGATGACGAACCCGTTCCTGGAACTGGGCCTGGACCATGCAGCCGAACGCTGGGAGCGCCACTGCCGGGAACTCTTCCGGCAGTACGAGCATGAGGGTGACCAGGCGAGCCAGGCGCGCGTCAACCAGGCGGAGGACCGTATCCACGACGCCTTTCGCCATGACGCCGGTCTCGACGTGTTCTTCCAGCTACAGCTCGACAGGTCCCGGTACGAGATGCCGGACGCCGTGCCCGGGCAATTGGTGCCCCCTTTGGAGCCGATGGCCCGCCGCACCTCGCTCACCAGCGGCACGGAACTGGAGACCATTCGTGCCCGGGCAGCCGTCGAGCTACTCGACGACTTCCGGAGTACCGCACCCCACCTCGACCGTCACGGCCCCACCCGCTGACGGATTTTCCTGATAGATGACGCACGATGGTGAGCGAGGCGCAACCAGTCCATGGCCCCGAACAGGAAGACCGCGGCACGCCGTGGTGAGAAGAAGGTTCCCAAGAACGAGCGTGCCCATCGCCCATGCCCGCACTGCGGGCAGATACAGCCGGGCAAGACTCGTGCGGACGCGCCGCACAAGCCCGGCGGACTGAAGCACCGCAGAGCGAAGCGGCAGGAGCCGGTCGAGCAGCCCGCCACCGCGAAGCAGCAGGCCGTCCCCCAGGCGCCGGAGCCCATCGACGCCAAGACGATCATCCAGGGCGTGGTCGAACGGATCCCCGCAGCTCTGGAGACCACGAGGGCCGGCGAAGCCGTCCCGGCCGCCAGCCTCAACGTGGCCGTCCGTAAGGCCGTTCTAGACGAGTTCCGGACCCGGGCCCAGTTCGCAGGGCGGCTCGCGGAGATCGACGTACTGCTCTGGGCGCAGACGGACCACGGTGGCGAGCTCGTCAGCGGCACGCTGCAGGACCATTTGCGGCAGTTGCGCATTCTCAGGGTGACCGAGCCGGAGGAAGGGGACCGGTTCGTCGTCACCGAGGGCGAAGGCGACAGCTTCGAGGTACTGCGTCCGGCATACGTGGATGAACTGACCGGCAAGGTCGTTCTGGCCGGGCACCTGCGGAGGGTTTCCGCGCGCAACAGTGCAGTGGGGGAGGAAGAGTGACAACGGGTATTGACTTCGGCACCACCAACTCGGTGGCTGCACAGTGGAACGGCGCATACGTCGAGATCCTGGAACTCGGCGGACAGGGACTCGACGCCGACTGGGAGCGACCCGGCTTCGAGAAGCTCTACCCGTCGGTCGTGGGCACCAGTTCCCTCCGGGCGGGCGCCCTCTTCGGCTGGGAGGCCAAGCTCCGCTCCGAGCAGGCCGTCGAAGCGTGCAAACGCATGCTGCGCGAGGAGCCCCTCGTCACGATCGGAGGGCGGCGATTCGCCGCGACCACCGCGGCCGCCGGGGTCTTCCGCTCCATGGCCGCAGCCGCGGAGGAGGAGGCGGCGACCGAGATCGGGGAAGCCGTCATCACCGTCCCGGCCAACGCCACCGGCGCGGCCCGCTTCCGTACCCGTGAAGCGGCACGGGCGGCAGGCATCACGGTCAAGACACTGCTCAACGAGCCCACGGCCGCGGCCATCGCCTACGCGCATGCCGTGGAGGAGGAGGGCGAGTTCCTCGTCTTCGACTGGGGCGGCGGAACCATGGACGCCACGCTGCTGCTGCACGACGACGGCTTTTTCGACGAGAAGGCCAGCCGTGGCGTCAACCAGCTCGGCGGTCTGGAGATCGACGAACGACTGCGCCGCATGGTCCTCGAGCGGGCGCCCGCACGCAGGCAGTGGTCCGAGTCCGAGCAGCGGCAGTTCCGCCTCGACCTCGAACGCAACAAGATCCTGCTGTCTTCCCAGGAGTCCGTACGCATCACGACCCCGGACGGCATTGCCGTGGAGATCGGCCAGGACGAGTTCTCCGCCGAGATCCAGGACCTGATCAGCCGGGCACTCGACCCGGTCGAGCAATGCCTCGAACAAGCCCGCATAGACCCGAGCGAGCTCACAGCGGTACTGATGATCGGAGGCAGCAGCCAGATCCCCGCGGTGCGCGAGGCCGTGGCCGAAGCACTGGACTGCGAACTGGTCGGCCCTGAGCTGTGCAATCCGATGACCGCCGTCGCCGAAGGTGCCGCCATCAGCGCGGCGGCCATGGACGGCGAGCTGAAGAGCATCATCCGAGTCGTCAACACCCACGCATTGGGGACGGTCACCAAGGACCGTCACGGCAAGCGTGCCTTCAGCTCGCTCATCGACCGTAACCAGAGACTGCCCCAGCAGCGGAGCAAGTCCTACCAACCGTCCCAGGACGGAGTGCGCCGACTGACCGTGGAAGTGTGGGAAGGAGACCCCGACCGGCCCGTCGACCACCCTGACAACGTCAAACTGACCGAGCTCGTCCTGGCCTACCCGCAACGGTCCCAGGCAGAGGACGGCGTGTTCGACCTGGAGTACACCTACAGCAAGGAAGGGCTGCTGACAGTGAAGGCAACCCTTCAGAAGACCGGCGAGGTCGTCCTCGACGGCGAGGTCAGAGTCTTCGGCGACAGCACCGTGCCTCCGGAGATCGAGAAAGAGCTCAAGGCACTGTTTGCGCTGCGATCGTCGGAGCGCACAACACCCCGGCCCACTCACCCTCAACCGGTCCCTGCCGCTGCGCAGTCCGGCGGACGACCCGACAACGCGTCCCGGCCGAACGCCGCGCCACCGTCCCCGGCCTCCCTGGCCAAGAAGCCCGCTCCAGTGACCAAGCAGCAGTCCGCCGCCCTGGTCGTCGACGGGTCGAACCTGGCATGGAACGGGCGCCCTCCGCGCTCAGCGGGAGGACGGCCCAGCTTCCTCGCCCTTCAGGCGGCGATCAAGGCGCTGCGGTTCAAGAACCCGGACAAGGACATCCACGTCGTTGTCGACGCCACGCTCCGCCACGACGTCGCCGCGGAGGAACGACCGCTGGTGGAGGAGGCCATCGCCAGCGGCACGGTGGTCCAGCCGCCCGCCGGCACCGAGGGCCGCGGAGACGCCCTGGTGATCAGTATCGCGGACGAGATCAACGGAGTGATCGTCTCCAACGACAACTTCGCACCCTTCCAGAAGTCCAACCCCTGGCTCCTGGATGTCGGCCGGGTGTTGGGGGCCACTCAGTCCCAGGGCCTCTGGGTTTTCAACCCGCGCAGACCCAACCTCGCCGTGTCAGGGCGTCGCCGCTGACGGCGATCCTGGTCCGATAGCGCTTCACGCAATGCGTGGTGCAAAGAACTGCCCCGGTCGAACGCCGTCGGCGGCATCCCGCCGTCGACGGCACGGGCCAGCCACCCCGCTAGCCTCCGCACCCGTCCCGGAACTCCAGCCCCGGCAGCTGTCGGTGTCCGTCCGGGCGCCCACCGTAGGGAGCCCGCGAGACCGGCTGCAAGCGGAGCGGAGCCCTCCGGCCCTTGGGGCACGAGTGGTTCACGGTGTGTTCACTGTTTGCGCGCGGATGGTTGTTCAAGCACGGGTCCGCCGTCGCGCCGCATTGTTCAGTGCCGCGATCGGGCTGCTGAACAACGGTGTACGGCGGTGTGATTGATGCCAGGGGGGAGCCCGGGGCGGCGCGGAGCGCTACCGCTCGTGTGCCGCGTCGCCCCGCAAGGCCCGCACACCTGCACCGAGGGAGGAACACCGATGAGCACCGACGACGCCCGCCGGCCCGGGAGCGTGACCCTCGCGGTGATCCTGTTGATCCTGGGGACGTTCGTGGCGGCCGTGGCGGCGTCGTCCGACCCGGGCGTGCAGAACCTGACGGCCGGGCTCGTCCTGGCCTGCTTCTGGTTCGGGATCCGGGCCGGCCGGGGACGGCGTACCGCCCGGACCACGGTGACCTGTCTGACGGTGGTGATGCTGGTGTTCGCCACGCCGTTCGCCCTCGCCGACCCGCTCTACGGCGGCGTCACCCTCCTCCTCGCCGCCGCCCTCGCGGTCCCGGGGGTGGCCCTGCTGTACACGCCCAGAGCCGAGGCGTACGTCCGCGCCCGGATGGACCTTCTGCATGCCGACCGGGCCCTGAGCGACGACTGATACGAGCCGGCGTACACCGAGCACCGAAAAGGGGGGGCAGGATCATGGACGAGCCGGCGTACGCCGCGGACGAGCCGCCCGAGGGCCGGGCGGAGCGCGACCCGGTGGCCGTCGCTGTCGGTAACGCATCGTTGCTGGGCGTCGGTTATCTGCTGATGGGGCGCCGGGGGCTGTTCCTCGCCTCCGGCACGGTCACCGTCGCGCTGGTGTGGACGGTCGTGTCGGTCGCGGAGGCCTGGTGCGAGGCCCTGCTGCTGGTGTGGTGGCTGGTGGTCATCGCACACGGGTGGCTGCTGGCGCGCGGGGAGCAGCTTCGGTTGCGACTTGAGCAGCAGGACCCGGCAGCGCGCGCTCAGCTGCATCCCGCACTGCCCGTGCCGCAGGGCCCGGCACGGCTCGGGCAGTGGTTGCGCGCGCTCGCCGTGACGGTCCCTGTGCTGCTGGTCGTCGGGCTGCTGCGGTTCGACGCGCACGCGATAGAGGACCGCGTCACCGAGGCGCGCGAGAGCGGGGACTGCGTGGGCGTCGTGTCCGCGCAGGAGGACGTGTGGTTCGGCCACCGTCTCGTGGGCGCCCCGCAGGCCGCCCGTGGTGATGTGGCCGTCGAGGCCTGCGGGCGGCTGGACGAGGCGCGGGCCGAGTTGTCCGCGGGGCTTCTCGACGCCGACGTCGAGGCGCTCGGGGTGGGGTACGCGGTGCTGTCCGCGCTCCTGAAGGAGCCGGGCAACGACAAGACGGTCGAGACGGCCCTGGACGACTTCCTCGGCGGCCTGCCCACGGGCGACGCGTGCGAGACCGTACGGATCACCGACTGGCTCCGCGCCCGCAAGTACGGCAGTGACGTACTGGAGCCGTCGTCGGCCGCCGCCACCCGGGCCGCGCCGGACGCCCTTCTGGAATGCGGCGACGACCTCCTGGGCAAGCAGCAGTGGACGCAGGCCCGGTCGCGATACCGGCAACTCCTCGACGAGCACCCGGAGAACGCCCGTACCAAGCAGGCCCGCAGCGGACTGCGGAAGGTGACCTTGGGCATCCAGCTGGACCACGTCCGCGAACTGCTGCAGGACACGCACGACATGAAGAGCGGGTACTGCGCGGCACCGGCGAAGTACAGCGCGGCGCCCGCCTACCGCAAGGGATCGAACCTCGCGTACTTCGTGGGCTACGACGACTACTCGGAGCAGGTGCCCGATCGGTGGGAGGCAACGGTCCCGGAGAAGGCCGCGCTGATCGTGTGCGTGGGGGAGTCGAGCTACGGCACCGCCGTGGAGACGTGCCCCTACCGGGATCCCGACGACTCCGGCGGGCCCATCAGGTATGTCACGTTCCACAAGATCCGCCTCCCAGTGAAGGCGTACGAACTGCGCACCGGAAGGCTCGTGGCCGACCGCAGCGTGCAGATCGGCGGTTCGAGTTGCCCCTACCTCCTCACCTACTTCGGCGACGCGGATTACGTCAGTCCGTCCGACTCCGACGTACGCAACGCTTTCTCATCGATCGTCAACCGGTGAACGGACAGCCCATGCCCACCCCATACTGGTTCCCCACGTACCGCGCCCTCACTGCCGTCCTCCCCGCCGTGCTACTTGCCACCGCGGGCTGCGGCGACGGCACGTCCGGCACGGACGACGACACGCGAAAGCCCCGCTCCCGTCCGTCCGCGTCCCCGTCGAGCCCGAGCCCGAGCCCGAGTCCGACCCCCACCCGCGGTCCGGTCAGCCCCGTCGGCGACTGGACGCTGAGCCACAGCGATGCCGGCTCCGTCTTCTACGTCCTGACCGTCGAGAAGAACCGGGACCTCAGCATGCTGGGCCGCCCCCGGGGCGGGGCGAGCGGGAGCGGTACCGACCTCTGCTTCGGAGACCTCACCGCCGGGCCGGACCCCTACAAGGTGAAGATCACGTGCGTCAACACGGAGGACCTGAAACCGGGGCGCCCGAAGACCGACGTGTTCGAAGGCACGGCCGTCATCTCCCCGGACCCGATCGGTGGCGAGGACACGTTCGTGATCACATGGAATGACGGAGCGATGGACTACCTCACGAAGATGGGCAACGACGACTGGTGATCATGCCCCGAACTTAATGCATATGATGTGCAAGTGCGTGACTACTGCATCAGGACCGCGGAACCCGCAGACCTCGACGGCGCCCGAGCCGTCATGCTCGACACCGTCTACCGCGACTTCGGGACCGGATACGTGCCCCGCTGGCACGGCGACATCATCGACCCGGCCGCCGCCTATCTCGTCCCCGCCCGCCACACCCTCCTCGTCGCGGTGGACCAGGGCGACGGCAGCGTGGTCGCCACCGCCGCCCTCGACTCCCGTGGCCCGGCCTTTCCGCCCAACCCACGGGACGTCGCCGAGCGCTTCCCCTCCGGCGAGACCGCGCAGCTGCGCCGGGTGTACGTGCGCCCCGAGCACCGCCGTCGCGGGCTCGCCCGGCGGCTGGTGGACGCATTGGTCGCCTTCGCCGAGGCCGACGGCGGATACCGCTCCGCGTATCTGCACACCGATCCTGCCGTGCCGGGCGCCGAAGGCTTCTGGCGGTCGTGCGCCAAGGTGGTGCACGACGAGCGGGAGGATCCCGGCGGCGGGCAGGGGATCGTGCACTTCGAGATCCCCCTGGGGCGGTGACACGCGTGCGTTCCTCCCGACTGCTCGCCTCCGTGCTGCTCATACCGCTGCTCGCCGGCTGCTTCGCCTCCGGCGGCGACACCGACTCCTCCGGTGAGGACAAGGACGGTTCCCGGCTCCGTGTCGCGCTCGCCTTCCCGCCCGCCGAGAACCTCTCCCCGTACGGTGCCGACGCCACCGTCCTGAGCCGGCTCGGCGTCACCGAGGGTCTGGCCGCCCTGGACGCCAACGGTGCCGCGGCGCCCGCGCTCGCCGCCTCCTGGCAGCGCAAGGACGCCCGGACCTGGCTGTTCACCCTGCGCGAGGCCACCTTCCAGGACGGCACCGACGTCACCGCGCAGGCGGTCACCGCCTCCCTCACCGAGGCCACCGAGGCCAAGCCCGAGCCCGCTGCCCTCTCCGGCGTCACCCTCACCGCCGAGGCCGAGGGCAGCAGTGCCGTACGGATCACCACCGGTGAACCCGATCCCGTGCTGCCGCTGCGGCTCGCCAGTCCCAGCCTCGCGATCCTCGCGGCGAAGGCGTACGACGAGAAGGACCGGGTCGACCTCGTCGGCACCGCCACCGGGCCCTTCGAGCTCACCAAGGTCACCGGCAGCAGCTCCGCCACCCTCGACCGCTACGACGACTACTGGGGCGGCCGGGCCCAGGCCTCCGGCATCGACGCGAAGTTCATCGCCGACGGCACCGCCCGCACCGCTGCCCTGCGTACCGGTGACATCGACATCGCCGAGGCGGTGCCCGTCTCGCAGGCCGCGAGCCTCGACGAGGGCGCCGGCCGGGAGACCGCGACCACCCGCACCACGAGCCTGCTGCTCAACAGCAGGTCCGGAGCCTTCAAGGACGCGAAGCTGCGGGCCGCCGCGCGGGCCGCCGTCGACACCTCCGCGCTCGCCGACGGCGTCTACGAGGGGCACGCCGATGCCGGTGTCGGCATCTACGGGCCGGCCGTGACCTGGGCCGAGGGCAAGCGGCAGCAGCCCGTGGGGCGGGCGCGGGCCGCGCAGCCCGACGGCGCGTCGATCACTCTTGCCACGTACGACAACCGGCCCGAACTGCCGGAGGTCGCCCAGGTGCTGAAACAGCAGCTGGAAAAGGCCGGGTTCAAGGTGAGGCTGGAGGTGCGCGAGTACTCGCGGATCGAGAGCGACGCGCTGGCCGGCAAGTTCGACGCCTTCGTACTCGCGCGCAACAGCCTGGTCGACACCGGCGACCCCGTAGCCGTCCTCGCGAGCGACTTCACCTGCGACGGCGGCTACAACCTGGCGCTGCTGTGCGACAAGGACATCGACCGGGCCGTCGCGCAGGCCGAGGCCACCTCCGACACCGCCGAGCGGCAGGACGCCGTCATGGCCGCCGAGGCGCGGATCCTCGGCACCGACGCCGTGGTGCCGCTGGTCCACCAGCGGGTCATCACCGGTGTGGGCACCGACGTCCGGGGCGCGCTCCTCGACCCGTACGAGCGCACCCTCGTCGGCACCGGGACGCGGCGCTGAACGATGCAACACCACCGACGGGCGGTCACGCTGCTGTGGCGGGCCGCCCTCGCCGCCGCCCTCGTGTGCGCCATCGGCCTGCTGCCGTGGCTCGCGCACACCGACCCGGCGCTCACCGTGCTCAAGGCGCGCTCGGTCGACCGTGAGCCCACGCCCGAGGTGCTGGCGGACATCCGCGCGCAACTCGGGCTCGACGCCGGTCCGCTGCACCTGCTCGGGCAGTGGCTGGCCGGGCTGCCGCGGGGGGACGCCGGGCGGTCCTGGCTGTCCGGTACCGAGGTCATGCCCGCCGTGCTCGACGCGCTCGGCGTGTCCCTGCTGCTGACGGCGGTGGCGCTGGTCGTCGCGGCGGTCACCGCCGGGCTCGTGTGCGCCCGCACCCTGTGGCTCGGTTCGCGCCGCCGGCTCGGTGGGCGCCGGGCGGGCGGCAGCGGGTCGGCGGTCCTTGCCGCGCTGCCCGAGTTCCTCGCCGCGTCCGTGCTCGCCACCGTCGTAGGAGTGCAGCTCGGGTGGCTGCCCGCGCTCGGCTGGTACGGGCCGCAGTGGACGGTGTTGCCCGGGCTGGCCCTCGGGGTGCCCGCCGGGGCCGTGCTCGGGCGGATGCTCGACGATCTGCTGCCCGGTGCCTTCGCCGAGCCGTGGGCGCTGGCCGCGGCGGCGCGCGGGCTGCCGGGGCGGAGCATCGCACGTCAGGCCGTGCGGCGGTGTGTGCCCGCGCTGCTGCCGAACGCCGGGCTGTTCGTCGTCGGCCTCACCGGCGGTGCCGTCGCCGTGGAGCAGATCTTCGACATTCCCGGCCTCGGCCGCACCACCCTCCAGGCCGCCCTCGCCCAGGACCTGCCCGTCCTCCAGGCCGGCACCCTGGCCCTCCTGCTGCTCGCGGCGGCGGCCACCGGACTGGCCCGGCTCGCCGCGCGACCGCTGATCGGCCCCGCCCTGCGCGACGGTGCCCTGCCCACCCTGCACCGGCCCACCCCGCCCGCACGCCGCATCCTGCCCCTCGTGCACGCCGCCGTACTGCTCGGCGTCATCGCCGCCGGACTGCCCCGCGACCCGCTCGCCCTCGACACCACCGAGCGCCTCCGACCGCCCTCCTGGACACACCCGTTCGGCACCGACTCGCTGGGCCGGGACATGCTCGCCCGGATCGGTCACGGCGCCCTGGACACCCTGCTGCTCGCCCTCGCCATCACCGCCGTCGCCCTGTTCACCGGCGTGCTGCTCGGGCTGGTGCCCCGCCTTTCCGGGCCGCTCGTCGACACCGTCAACGCCGTACCGGCCGTCCTGGGCGCCCTCCTCGTCACCGCCGTCGCGGGCCGCGGGACGGCCACGCCCGCGCTCGCGGTGAGCGTCGTCGCCTGGGCGCCGCTCGCCGCGCACACCTCCTCGCTGCTGCTCCAGGAACGCGCCGCCGTACACATCACCGCCACCCGTGCCCTGGGCGCCGGCCGCTGGTACCTGCTGCGCCACGAACTGCTGCCCGCCGTCCTGCCGCCCGTCACCCGCCACGCCCTGCTGCGGCTGCCCGGCGTCGCACTCTCCCTGGCCTCCCTCGCCTTCCTCGGCCTCGGCGCCCAGCCGCCGTCCCCGGAGTGGGGCCTGCTGCTCGCCGAGAACCAGCCCTACGCCGAGCGCGCCCCCTGGGCCGTCCTCGCCCCCGCCGCCGTCCTCGCCCTCCTCGGCGCGCTCGCGGTGACCGCGGCGGGAGGAGTGCGATGGCGGCCCCGGCGGGCGGAGCGCCATACGGCCGCGGCCGGCGCCGAACAGCAGCCGGTCACCAAGGAGTTGGCCGCCGCCGGAACGGAGACCCGATGACCGCCCTGTCCGCCTCCCGCGTTCGACGGTCAGCGGAGCGCACCCGCCTGTCGGCGCTCCTGCGGCTGCTGATCCTCACCCAACTCGCCTTCAATATCGGCTTCTACGCCGTCCTGCCGTTCCTGTCCGAACACCTCGGACAGGCGATCGGCATGGCGGGCTGGCTGGTCGGATTCGTGCTCGGGCTCAGGACGTTCAGCCAGCAGGGGCTGTTCGTGGTCGGCGGTGCGCTCGCCGACCGGTACGGCATCCGGCCGGTCGTGCTTGCCGGCTGCGCGCTGCGCATCGCCGGGTTCGCCTGGCTCGGACACGCCGAGCAGACCTGGTCGGTGATCGGCTCGGTCCTGCTGATCGGCTTCGCCGCGGCGCTGTTCTCGCCCGCCGTGGAATCGGAGGTCGCCCGGCAGGCGGTGCTGTGGGAGGAGGAGAGCGGGGGCTCGCGCACCCGGGTGCTGGCGCTGTTCACCGTGGCCGGTCAGGCCGGTGCGTTCGTCGGCCCATTGCTCGGCGCGCTGCTGCTCGCGGTGGACTTCCGTACGGCGTGCCTCGCCGGTGCGGGGGTCTTCGTGCTGGTCCTCGCCGGGCACGCATGGCTGCTGCCACAGCGCACCCCCGGGCGGGAGCGCGTCCGGGCGAAGGGCGGGCTTCGGGCCCTGCTGCGCAACCGGCGCTTCCTGGCGCTGTGCTGCGCCTACGGTGCCTACCTCCTGGCGTACAACCAGCTCTATCTCGCCCTGCCCGACGAGGTGGCGCGTGCTACTGGTTCGCAGGCGCCGCTGGCCTGGCTGTTCGCGCTGTCCTCGCTGCTGGTCGTGACCGCCCAACTGCCCGTCACCCGCTGGGTGGGCGACCGGCTCGCCCTGCGCCGCTCCATGGCGGCCGGACTGCTGCTGATCGCCGCCGGGTTCGCCGTCGTCGCGGTGGCGCGGCCCGCCGGGTGGAGCGGTACGGCGGGGCTGGTGCCCGCGGCCGGGTTCGTCGTGCTGCTCACCGTCGGGCAGATGCTCGTCGCGCCCGCGGCCCGGGCCTGGGTACCGGACCTTGCGGAGGACGGCCGGCTCGGTCTGTACACCGGGGCGCTGTCCTCGGTCTCCGGCCTGATCGTCCTGATCGGCAGCGCGGCCACCGGCTCACTGCTCGACGCGGGTCTGCCGTCGGCCGTGCCGTGGCTGGCGCTGGCTGCCGTACCGGCAGCGGCGGTCTGGCTGCTGCCGCGCCGGGCCACTTGAACGACGGCCGTCAGCCGGCGACGGGCTCCAGCACCTTCTCGGAAACGTCGAGGGGGGAGGCTGCCTCGGTGGTCGCATGTGCAGTGGTCTCGACGCGTGCACGCGTCTCGGTGAGCGTCACCGCGCCCGTAGCCTCCACGGCCCCGTAGGCCCCGTCCCGCCGGCCCCGCGACGTCCGCCACAGCCACAGCACGTCCCGCCCGAACGACCACACCAGGAGAGTCAGCGCCACCGCCACCACCCCGGCGTTCGCCAGGAGGGGCAGCAGGTCCGCGGCGGCGACCAGCAGGAGCACGCCCTGCAGCGCGGCCACCGTCTTGCGGGCCGTGCTCGGCGGCAGCGGGGCGTTGAGCCACGGCAGGACACGTGCCGCGGCGACGAAGACGTACCGCATGCCGCCGATCAGCAGCACCCACGGACCCAGCGACATCGACACGTACACACTCAGCACCAGGATCAGAAACGCGTCGACCTCCATGTCGAACCGCGCCCCCAGCGCCGACGACGTGCCCGTGCGCCGGGCGACCTTGCCGTCCACGCCGTCCAGGATGAGCGCCACCGCCGTCAGGCCGACGAACAGCGTGACCGGCGGTGAGCTCTGGAAGGAGTCGGCGACCAGTGCGGTCACCGCGCCGACCAGGATCGCGCGTCCGAGTGTGACGCGGTTGGCCGGGCCGAAGGACCGCAGCCGTGACCGGTGCAGGGCCCGCGAGAGCACCGCCCAGGTGGCGATCGCGAAGGCGAGGCCGGTCAGCCAGCCCGCCGGTCCCATGCCGACCGCCGTGCCCAGCAGGGCCAGCAACAGGACCTGCAGGCCCGCGCCCACGGCGGTCTCTTGCTGGACCAGCCTCGCGTCGTAAGTGTTGTTCAGGGCCACCGAACATCCTCCGGCCGTGTGACAGAGTCGATCAACGCCGCGTACTGTGCGCGGCCTGTGCACACCTCGGTACGTGAACAACTTCCCGATCGTTCAGGAGGACCCGCCGATGACCCGTAGCGCACGTGCGTTCTGGCTCCGCTCGCCAGGTCAGGGCGAGATACGGGACGTGGACCTTCCGGATCCCGCCGAGGACGAGGTGCTGGTCCGCAGCCTGTGGTCCGGGGTGAGCCGCGGCACGGAGACGCTGGTCTTCCGCGGCGGGGTGCCGGAGAGCCAGTACGCGGCCATGCGGGCGCCGTTCCAGGAGGGCGACTTCCCCGGCCCGGTGAAGTACGGCTACCTCAACGTCGGCCTCGTGGAGGAGGGACCGGCACACCTGGCCGGCCGTACCGTCTTCTGCCTCTACCCGCACCAGACGCGGTACGTCGTCCCCGCCGCCGCCGTGACGCCCGTACCGGACGACGTCCCCGCCGAACGGGCCGTGCTCGCCGGCACCGTGGAGACCGCCGTCAACGCGCTGTGGGACGCGGCGCCCCTGGTCGGCGACCGGATCGCGGTGGTCGGCGGGGGCATGGTCGGCTGCTCGGTGGCCGCGCTGCTGGCCCGGTTCCCCGGCGTGCGCGTCCAGTTGGTCGACGCCGACCCCGGCCGGGCCGAGGTCGCCGAGGCGCTCGGCGTCGACTTCGCGTCCCCCGAGGGCGCGCTCGGCGAGTGCGACCTCGTCGTCCACGCCAGCGCGACGGAGCAGGGACTGGCCCGTTCCCTGGAACTCCTCACCGCCGAAGGCACGGTCGTCGAACTGAGCTGGTACGGCGACCGGCGGGTGAGTCTCCCGCTCGGCGAGGCCTTCCACTCCCGGCGCCTGGTCGTCCGCAGCAGCCAGGTCGGCACCGTCTCCCCGGCCCGCCGCGCCAGCCGCACCTACGCCGACCGGCTCGCCCTCGCCCTCGAGCTGCTCGCCGACCCGGCCCTCGACGCGCTCGTCACCGGAGAGTGCGCCTTCGGTGAACTCCCGGACGTGCTGCCCCGGCTCGCCTCCGGGGAGATTCCCGCGCTGTGCCACCGGGTGCGGTACGAGGACCCCGCCTAATGCGAGCCTGACCTCAGAAAAGACGTACGAGCCGCTGAACAAGGGAAGGACAGCAGCCGTACTACTCGGCATCCATGCCCCGCACCTGGAGGGTCGTCCGTTGTTCAGTGTCACCGTCCGCGATCACATCATGATCGCCCACAGCTTCCGCGGTGAGGTCTTCGGGCCCGCGCAGCGCCTGCACGGAGCGACGTTCCTGGTGGACGCAACGTTCCGGCGCGAGCAGCTGGACGACGACAACATCGTCGTCGACATCGGACTGGCCACGCGGGAACTCGGTGCCGTCGTCGCCGAGCTGAACTATCGCAACCTCGACAACGAACCCGACTTCGCCGGGATCAACACCTCCACCGAGTTCCTGGCGAAGGTCATCGCCGACCGGCTCGCCGAGCGGATCGAGAAGGGTGCGCTGGGCGAGGGCGCCAGGGGGCTGGCGGGCATCACGGTCACGCTGCACGAGTCGCATGTCGCCTGGGCGAGTTACGAGCGTGCCCTGTGACCGACACGACCATGGAGCAGTCGCCCCTCGCCTTCGTCCCCGCACAGCCCGCCGCCCCGAAGATCGGCGAGATCATCCCCATGTCCCTGCGTACCGTGCACTTCGTCATGCCGGGCGGCGTGGACGACCCGGCCACTCCGAGCGGCGGCAACGCCTATGACCGGCGGGTCTGTCTGGACCTGCCCGGCTTCGGCTGGCAGGTCCGCAAGGCGGTGGTCGACGGGGCGTGGCCCCGGCCGGGGGCCGAGGCTCGTACGGAACTCGCCCGAAGACTGGAGGAGTTGCCGGACGGTTCGGTCGTGCTCCTCGACGGGCTGGTCGCGTGCGGCGTCCCCGAGATCGTCGTCCCCGAGGCCGAACGGCTGCGCATCGCCGTCCTCGTCCACCTCCCCCTCGGTGACGAGACGGGCCTCGCGCCCGCCGTGGCCGCCGAGCTGGACGCCAGGGAACGTACGGTCCTCAGGGCCGTCGGGGCAGTGATCGCCACCAGCGACTGGGCGGTCCGCCGGCTCGTCGCCCACCACGGCCTCGCCCCCGACCGGGTCCATGTCGCCGCCCCCGGCGCCGACATCGCGCCCCTCGCCTCCGGAACCGACGGTGTCTCACGACTGCTGTGCGTCGCCGCGGTCACCCCGCGCAAGGGACAGCACCGGCTCGTCGAGGCGCTCGCCGCGGTGACCGACCTGCCATGGAGCTGTGTCTGCGTCGGCGGACTCGGCCAGGACCCGGAGTACGTCACGCAGTTGCGCACCCTGATCAGGAAGTACGGCCTGCAGGACCGCATCCACCTCGCGGGCCCCCAGGCCGGCGCCGAACTCGACGCCAGCTATGCCACCGCAGACCTCATGGTCCTCGCCTCCTACGCCGAAACCTACGGCATGGCGGTCACAGAGGCTCTCGCGCGCGGTATCCCGGTGCTGGCCACGGACGTCGGCGGCGTTCCCGAGGCGGTCGGCCGCGCCCCCGACGGCGGCGTCCCCGGCATCCTCGTCCCGCCGGAGGACCCGGCGGCCCTCGCCGCCGAGTTGCGCGGCTGGTTCGGCGAGCCCGACGTACGGCGCCGCCTGAAGTCCGCCGCCCGCAGCCGCCGCGCCGCACTCGACGGCTGGGCGACCACGGCGAAGAACCTGGCCGGCGTACTGGGCCGGCTCCCGAACGAACCCCGGAGGGCAGCATGAGGAGCACGCCGACGGCTGCGCAGGGGGCCGCCGCGAGGATCCCGGCCCAGCCGGGACCGCGGGGCGAGGACAGCGGGGGGAGTGCGCAGGCGGCTCCGGCCGCGGGGGAGGCCGATCCCCAGGACGGCCCCGTTGCTGCGGCTCCCGGCGAGGCCGTCAGTGCCGGTGCCGGTCCCGTCTCGCGCCCCGGTGAGCGGCCCACCGTGCGGTTGCGTGACGCCGATCCCGACGATCCGCCCCGGTACGCGCCCGAGTGGCTGGAGCTGCGGGAGGGGGCCGACGCGGCCGCGCGGGCGCCCGAGCTGCTCGACCCCTTGCGCATCCGGCTCGCCAACCTGCCGGGACGGGCGGACGGGTTCGTCGTGCACGACCTGGGCTGCGGCACCGGCTCGATGGGCCGTTGGCTCGCCCCCCGGCTGGACGGCGCCCAGCACTGGATCCTCCACGACCGCGACCCCTACCTCCTGCACTTCGCCGCCGTCGGCTCCCCGCGTTCCGCCGCCGACGGCAGCCGGGTCACCGTCGAGACACGCCGCGGTGACGTCGCCCGCCTCACCCCGGACGCCCTGGCCGGCGCATCCCTGGTGACGGCGTCCGCGCTGCTCGACGTCCTCACCCGGGAGGAGGTCGACACCCTCGCCGCCGCCTGCGCCGGGGCCGGCTGCCCGGCACTGCTGACGCTGTCCGTGGTCGGCCGCGTCGACCTGACACCGGCCGACCCGCTCGACGCGGAGATCACCGAGGCGTTCAACGCCCACCAGCGCCGCAGCGGCCTGCTCGGCCCGGACGCGGTCACGGTGGCGTGCGAGGCGTTCGCCGACCACGGGGCGACCGTACGGGTGCAGCCCAGCCCGTGGCGGCTCGGCCCGGACGAGGCCACGCTCACGGCGCAGTGGCTGCGCGGCTGGGTCGGCGCGGCGGTCGAACAACGCCCGGAACTGGCGGCGCGCGCCCAGAAGTACCTGGCGGCCCGCCTGGCCGCCTGCGCGGCGGGCGAGTTGCGCGTCGTCGTCCACCACAGCGACCTCCTGGCGCTGGCCCGGCCGACGGGCGGAGCGTCATGAGCGCGCGGACGGCGCACGCGGGCACGCTGCCGATACCCAGGCCCGGGACGGCGAGGCCGCTCCCTGATGGGAACGCGGTGACCCCTCGCCCGTCCGACCGCCCCCGCCGTGGGCGCGCCCTGCGCGCCCACCTCGGCACGATCGCCGGTGTCGTCATCCTCGCCGTCCTGTTGTGGCGCCTCGGTACCGGTGTCTTCCTGGACGGGCTGCGGCGGATCGATGCGTTCACGCTGGTCGCGGCGGTCGGGATCGGCCTGGTCACCACCGTGTTCAGCGCCTGGCGCTGGCAGTTGGTGGCCCGGGGGCTGCGGATCCGGCTGCCGTTCGGGCCGGCTGTCGCCGACTACTACCGTGCGCTGTTCCTGAACGCCGCCCTG
This sequence comes from Streptomyces sp. NPDC127197, assembly GCF_042672405.1. Taxonomy (NCBI): domain Bacteria; kingdom Bacillati; phylum Actinomycetota; class Actinomycetes; order Kitasatosporales; family Streptomycetaceae; genus Streptomyces; species Streptomyces sp. NPDC127197. The sequence goes on from NZ_JBHXVG010000005.1 coordinate 297,235, forward strand.
CCCGGCGGCGTCCTCGGCGATGTGCACCGCGCCGTACGGCACGGGCGGAGCGCCGGTGATCTGGGCCGCGGTGTGCGCTCGGTGGTCCTTGAACGGACCGCCGGTCAGGCCGTGCTGGCCGTGGTGGGCGTGGCCGTCCTGCTGACCGTCCCGTCCCCGGTCATGGCCGGGGCCCGGCACGTCGCCGTGCTGCTGGCGTTCGCCGCGCTGGGCGCGCTTGCGATCGTGCTCGCCCTGCGCATGAACCGGACGTCCGCGACCCGTCGGCGTGCCCTTCTCGACGAGGCACGTGAGGCCCTGCTGTCCCGCCGCAACGGCCCGGGCGTCGTCGGTTCGTCCGTCGTCGTCCTCGCCGGCTATGTGGCGATGTTCCTGCTTGCCGCCCGGGTTGCCGGAACGTCCGCCTCCGTGACCGTACTGCTGCCGCTCGCGGTGCTTGCGCTGCTGGCGATGAGCCTGCCGCTCAACGTCGGCGGATGGGGCCCGAGGGAGGGCGTCACCGCCTGGGCGTTCGGCGCCGCCGGGCTGGGTGCGGGCAACGGACTGGCCGTCGCCGTCGTGTACGGGGTGCTGAGCTTCGTGGCGAGTCTGCCGGGCGCTCTCGTCCTGGTCGCCCGCTGGTGCGTGAGCCTGCGCGCCGGTTCCGTGACCGTCGTACCGGACGCGGAACCGGGTCACACATCCGACGGCGACTACCCGCGCTCGCCCCCCGCCGGGGCCGATGGCGAGGTGAGCACCTTGAAATACGCGCCGAACGACTCGGCCAGACTCGCCAGCAGCTCCTTCCCCTTTTCCGCGGCTCCGAGTGAAGGACGGCCTATGACGCCCGAATCGGTATATGCGGACATGCCCAGGGTGAGCAGCCGGCGCCGGTCGTCCGCAACGAAATCGGCGCTCTCATAACCGGGCCGGACCAATTCCGGATGAGTGTGCAGAAGGATGGAGGTCTCAATTTCCCCCGCGTGCATGTCGGTGAGCAGCGAGGTCCGCACCCCGGCCCGCTCCCTTGCCGCCTCCCAGTCCTCCGCGGCCGGGAACAGCGCCATGGTCTCGCCCCGCGCGGAGGACTCCTGAACGACGTTGCCCAGGACGTAGTTTCCGCCGTGCCCGTTGACCAGGACCAGGGCCTCGACGCCCGACCGGCGGAGCGACGCCGCCATGTCCCGTACCACCGCATGAAGGGTCACTGAGGAGATGCTGACGGTTCCCGGCCAGGCCGCGTGCTCGTGCGAGCAGGAGACCGTCACCGGAGGGAGGAGGTGCACCGGGTACGCGTCGGCGATCTCCCGGGCGATCGCGCAGGCGACGAGCGTGTCGGTCGCCAGCGGAAGGAACGGACCGTGCTGCTCGAAGCTGCCGACGGGAAGGACGGCGACCTGTCGTGAGACACCGGCTCCGCGCGCGCGTACATCCTCCGTGGTGTCGGACGGCACCAGCCCGTGTGTCACCGACCGCGTTCCCGAACCACTCATCTTTTCCCGGCCTTTCGTCTCTGCATAGGAACTCGAGAATCATGACAGAAAACCTTGGCATAATCGGCAAGAAGTCACCGCAGCGCACGGGCGTGGAACGCGTCGTGAATGCCCCCTTGCCCACCGTGTACGGCGAATTCAGCGCGGTCGGCTATCTGGACCACGACCGCGGTGACGAGCAAGTGGCCCTGGTCTACGGCGACATCGGCACCGACGACGTTCTCACCCGGCTGCACTCGGAGTGCCTGACCGGGGATGCCTTCGGCTCGCAGCACTGCGAGTGCGGCGACCAGCTGGCCTCCGCACTGCGTGCCGTCGTCGCCGAGGGACGCGGCATCGTCGTCTACCTCAGAGGGCATGAGGGCCGCGGTATCGGCCTGCTCGCCAAGCTGCGCGCGATGGCCCTGCAGGCGGAGGGCCTGGACACCGTCGAGGCCAACCTCGCCCTCGGCCTGCCGGTGGACGCCCGCGACTACGGTGTCGCCGCCGAGATCCTGCGCGACCTGGGCGTGCGTTCGGTGCGCCTGATGTCCAACAACCCGCGCAAGCGGGAGGCGTTGCTGCGGCACGGCATCCAGGTCGCCGAGGAGGTTCCGCTGCTGATCCCGCCGTGCGAGAACAACATCACGTATCTGCGGACGAAGCGGGAGCGACTGGACCATCATCTGCCGCACCTGGACGCGGTGGCGCACTGGTCCTGAGCCGGCGCGGCACGCGTCCTGACGGGAGACCGCCCCGGCGTCCGGGCCGGGGCGACCCGCCGGGGGCCGCTCACGTGCTGAAACGGTCAGTCCGTCACCGCGTCGTGGATCAGCTGCTTGAGGTCCCGGAACATCGTGTGCGAGGTGCGCGGGCGCACCTGCGTCAGGAACTGCACGGTCAGGTCGCGGGTCGGGTCGACCCAGAACGTCGTGGTCGCCACGCCGCTCCAGCCGTACGTGCCGAGCCCGGCGGGCGCGATCGTCCGGTCGGGGTCGATCACCACGGACACGCCGAAGCCGAAGCCGACCCCGTCGTTGCCGGGCTCGTCGTGGGCCGGGCGGCTGCCGAAGGCGCGCAGGTCGGCACCGCCGGGGAGGTGGTTGGCGGTCATCAGGTCCACGGTCTCGGGCGTGAGGAGCCGGGTGCCGTCGAGCTCACCGCGGCGGCGCAGCAGCTCCGTGAAACGGTGCACGTCGTAGGCGCCGGCCACCATGCCGCCGCTGCCCGACAGGAACCGCGGTCGCCCGTGCAGCGGCAGTCCGGGGATCGGCTCGATTCCGGTGCCGTCCTCCTTCTCCCCGTACAACTCGGCCAGTCGGCTCGCCTGTTCGCCGGTGACCTCGAATCCGGCGTCCGGCATCCCCAGCGGGCCGAAGATCCGCTCGGCGAAGAACACGTCCAGCGGCTGCCCGGACACCACCTCGATGACCCGGCCGAGGACGTTGCTGGCCACCGAGTAGTTCCACTGCGTGCCCGGTTCGAACTGCAGCGGCAGCCTTGCGTACACCTCGATGGTCTCGGCGAGGTTCGCGCCCGGCGGCACGGATGACTCCAGACCGGCCTCGCGGTAGAGGGCGTCGACGGGGTGGGTGTGGTAGAAGCCGAAGGTCAGGCCCGAGGTGTGGGTCAGCAGATGCCGGACGAGTATCGGCCCGGCGGCGGGGCGGGTTCTGGTGTCTGTGCCGGAGCCGCTCTCGTACACCCGCGCGTCGGCGAAGGCGGGGAGGTGACGGGCGACCGGGTCGTCCAGCGACAGCCGCCCCTCCTCCACCAGCAGCAGCGCGGCGACCGCGGTGACCGGCTTGGTCATGGAGTAGATCCGCCAGAGCGTGTCGGGCTCGACGGGGAGTCCGGCGGCGATGTCGCGGCGGCCGTGCGTCGTGAGGTGGGCGACCCGGCCACCGCGGGCCACGCAGACGAGGAAGCCGGGCAGGCGGCCCTCGTCGACGTAGTGGGCGAAGTGCTGGTCGAGGCGGTCCAGCGCCTTCGCATCCAGCCCGGCCTCGCGCGGGTCGACCTCTTGCCGCAACTGTGCCATCGCTCGCCTCCGGTTCCGTCGAGTGCGATCGGACATACCCGGCCCAGGCGCCCTCAGACCTCATCGTCGCGCACCAATCCGCAAACGGTCCGCCGGACGGCCGCGATGCGCCTGACTTGCGGACTCCTCGTCGTCCCGGCCCGGCAGCGCGAGGGCCGCCAGAACCCCGGCCGCGGCCACGACGGCGAGGACGGTCAGGGACACGCCGGTTCTGCCGGTGCCCAGGAGCGTGGCCGCCACCGCCACGCCCAGCACCGGCCCGATGTTCATCGCCGTCTGCTGCAGACCGCCCGCCACGCCGGCCGACTCGACCGGGGCACGGCGTACGACGACATGGGTCGCCGCCACCATCACCGTGCCGAACCCGGCGCCCAGCAGGGCGAAACCGCAGCCCAGCGTGAGGGCGGCCGAGCCCGCGGCGAGCACCAGGATGCCGAGGGCCAGGACGGCCATCGCCGCCACCGTCGTACGCCGGGGGCCGGTCCGGCGCAGCAGCACCGCGCACACCGGTGCCGCCACCACCATCAGCACCGCCAGCGGCAGGCTGACCAGGGCGCTGCGCAACGGGCCGAGGCCGAGCGCGCCCTGTAGGACGTATGTGCCCACGAACAGCGTGCCGAACAGTGCCGCCGACGCTGCCACCAGCACGCCGAGCGCCGCAGCGACCGCCGTCGAGCCGACGACCTCCGGTGGCACCAGCGGGGCGGCGGTACGGCGCTCATGCCGGACGAACGCCGCACCGGCGACCACCGCTCCGATCCAGCCGACTGCCGCCCGGCCGGCGTCCGGCAGTGTGACCAGGGCGTACACCAGGCAGGCTAGGCTCACCGCGAGCATCAGTGCACCCGGCGGATCAAGCCGTGCGGTGGCCGTCCGGGGTTCCGGCCCGCCCGCCGTCACGGCGAGCACACCGAAGACCAGGGCGGGGACGACGTTGACGAAGAACACCGAGCGCCAGCCCAGCAAGTCCACCAGCGCCCCGCCCACGAGCGGCCCCGCGGCGGCCGCCAACCCGATCGCGCCGGTCCGCACCGCGAGGGGCGTCCGCAGCAGGTCGGGCGCGTAGGCGGCGCGCAGCATGCCGAGCGTGGCCGGCTGGAGCAGGGCGCCGCAGACTCCCTGCGCGATCCGCAGCCCGATCACCCAGCCGATGCCGGGCGCCAGACCGATCGCGGCCGAGGTGACGCCGAAACCGACCATGCCCACGGCGAACAGGCGCCGGTGGCCGTACCGGTCGCCGAGCCGCCCGGCGAACACCAGCAGGGCGGCCACCGCGATCAGATAGCCGGTGCTGGTCCACTGGACCTGTGCGAACGACGCGTCCAGCTCCCGTTGCAGGGTGGGCTGCGCGATGGTGAGCACCGTGCCGTCGAGAGCGACGAGCACGGCACCGGCCACGCTGCTCGCCAGCGTCAGCCGGCGGTTCATCGCTCGCCGCCGGGGCCGAGGTGGGCGTCGAGGGCGGTGTGCAGCAGGGGCAGGTGGTCGTCGGCGCCCGTGGCGAGCTGGAGGCTGCCCCAGCCCCACAGCTGGGCGATGCCGTGCAGCTGCGCCCACAGCGCCCCCGCGACGGCGCGGGCATCCGCGTCGGGGCGGACCCGGCCGACCAGGTCCACGAGGACGGCGAACAGCGGCAGGCTGGTGTCCCGGAGGCCCAAGTGGCCGCTTTCCAACAGATCGTGACGGAACATCAGCTCATACATGCCGGGATTGTCGAAGGCGAACTCCAGGTAGATCCGGGTCAGTTGCTCAAGCTGCGCACGCGGGTCGCCGTCGGTCACAGTCGTCGTCCGGTCGGCCAGCTCGGCGAAGCCGCGGCGCGCGATGGCGGACAGCAGTTCCAGGTGGGTGGGGAAGTGGCGGCGAGGGGCGCCGTGCGAGACGCCGGCGCGGCGGGCGATCTCACGCAGGGTGAGCGCGTGCACGCCTTCATCGGCGACCAGTTCCACGCCTACGTCGACGAGACGGGTCCGCAGGTCCTTCTCGGGTTCGCTCATAGACAGTGTCTACCAGCCAGTCGTAGACACTGTCTACTCGTTGGGAATGTGAGGCCATGTACGGGCGGTTTACCGAGTCATGAGTGAGGACGCACTGCTGAAGCTGCTCTCCGAAGGTCACAGCGGGGTGCTGGTCACCCTCCGGCGCGACGGCCGCCCCCAGCTGTCGAACGTCATGCACGCCTACTACCCGGAGGAGCGGACCATTCGGATCTCGGTCACCGACGACCGCGCCAAGACCCGCAACCTGCGCCGCGACCCCCGGGCGTCGTACCACGTGACCACCGCCGACCGGTGGGCCTACACGGTCGTCGACGGCACCGCCGACCTCTCGCCGGTGGCCGCGGACCCGTACGACGAAACGGTCGAGGAGCTCGTCCGCCTCTACCGTGACATCGGGGGCGAACACCCCGACTGGGACGACTACCGCGCCGCCATGATCCGTGACCGTCGACTGGTGGTGAGGCTACGGGTGGAGAGGGTGTACGGCGCCCCGCGGGGCTAGTTCATTTCGCCAGGTGGCAGATTCAAGTGGGTGCTTCGGTACGCGCCTTGATGTGCCGTCACATGCCGCTAGGGTTGATCACGACCGAGACCTGGACGGGGGAATGCGCGGCATGGTGGATCCGATCTCGGTGGGGGCCGTCGGCGCGGTGCTCGGAGCCGTCGGGGCCGGCATGGCGAACGAAGCGGGCAAGTGGGCCTGGGAGTCGGCCGGCGGTCTGGTCCGCCGTATCGCCGGACGCGAGGTGCCCGCGCCCACCACGCCCGGTCAACTGGACGACGTGGCCCGCCTGGTGCACGAGCGTCTGCACGACGATCCTCAACTGGCCACTGCGTGGTCCCAGTTCACGCGCACGGTCCGCCTTCCGAACGCGTCGGGGCGCCCGAGCCTTCCCGACGCACCGCGCTTCTTCACGGACCGTCAACAGGCCCTGAAACTCCTCGACAAGGAGGCGAAGCGCTCCTTCGACGGACGTCCCCGCCGCGTTCTCCTCCACGGCCCCGAAGGCATCGGCACCAGCACACTGGCCGTGCACTGGGGCTGGCGGCAGACCGCCCGCTTTCCCGACGGCCAGTTGTACGCCGATCTGCGCGCCCGCACGCCCGAGGCGCTCCTGCGCACTCTGCTGCGTGGGCTGGGTCTGCCGGACGAGGAGATACCCCCGGCCGCAGAGGACCGCGCCGACCTCCTCCGGCGCTGTCTGGCCGACCGGCGGCTGCTCCTCGTGCTCGACCACGCCAGGACCGCCGCGCAGGTGCAGCCGCTGCTGACCTCGGCGCCCGGTGTGTTCACGATCGTCGTCGCCCGGCACCGGCTCATCGGCCTGGACGCCCTGCCGATCGCGGTCGGTCCGCTGGCCCGGCGGGACGCCGTGCGGCTGCTCACCGAGCTGGCCGGGAAACCCGCGGTCACCGCCGCCCGAGCCACCCTGCCCGCCGTACTCGACCGCTGCGCGGGCTCCCCCTACGCCCTGCGCGCCGCCGCACCCCGCCTCGCCGACCCGCCCCCGCAGCCGGAGGCCCCCGCCGTGCCCGAGAGCGACCCGGTCCGTGCCGCCGCCGAGGACTCGTACCGCCGGCTGACACCGCGGGCGGCCCGCCTGTACCGCCTCGCCGGCCTCCGTGGCTGGCCCGCCCTCGACGCCGCGGCCGCGGCACGCGCCGCCGACCTCGACCCCGCCGAAGTCCCCGACCTCCTGGACGAGCTCGTCGACGCGCTCCTCCTCGAACGCACCGACACCGGCCGTCACCGCTACCGCCCCGCGGTGCGCGTCCATGCCGAGCGCACGGCCGCCACCGTCGACGGCATCGCGGGCTGTTCCGCCGCCGTGGCCCGAGTCGTCGAGGGCTACCGGGACCTGGCGGTGGGCGCGGCGCGGGCGGCCCTTCCGGAGAGCTGGCGGGTCCCCGACGCGGACTCGCCGGTCTCCTACCCGGACAGGGGTGCAGCTGTTGCCACCCTGGCCGCAGAGGCGCCCAACCTCGTGGAGGCCGTACGCGCGGCGGACGAGTTCGGAGACAGGGACACAGTCGTCCTGCTCTGCCAGGCCCTGTGGCCGCTCCAGCTCAAGGCCGGACACCACGAGGTCCTGCTGCCCGCCCTGCGGACCGGAGCCCGCACCGCCGACGAGCACTTCCCCGGCACCCGGACCGCCGGTGCCCTGCACGCCCAACTCGCCCACGCCCTCACCGAGTTGCGCCACTGGGACGAGGCCGAGCCGGAGGCGCTCGCGGCCGCCCGGGACGAGCAGTCCGCGGGACACGTCCGCGGCCACGCCTCCGCCGTGGAGTTCCTGGGCCTGCTGCGGCTGCGCCAGTGGCGGTTCGCGGAGGCGTACGCCTGCTTCGAGGAGGCGGACGGCATCCTCGACGGCATCGGTCCCGCCGACGAGGGCGCCGCCGACCTGCCGCGCGCCCGCGCCCTGCTGCAGCGGCACCGAGGGCGAGCACTGCGCGGTCTGGGCCGCCGCGACGAGGCCGTACGGCGACTGGAAGGCGCCCTGCGCTTCTTCCGGGACGGCGGCGAGGCCTACAACACCGCCCGCACTCTCACCGACCTCGCCGAAACCCGCCTGGACGGCGGTGAGTTCGTGGCAGCCCTGCCGTTGATCGAGGAGGCGATCGCAGCCCTTTCCGCGGAGAAGGCCGAGTATCACGTGGCCCATCTGCGGATGCTGCGGGAACGGTGCGTCACACCGGAGTGACCGTAACCCGGTGCCCGGTCTCACCCGTTCGGACCGTCAGTCCCTGTGCGGTCAGCTCGTCCAGGGACTTGCCGGCCGCGAGCCAGGCATGGAGGGCGGAGGCGTACGCGGCCGGGTCGGCGTCCGCGCCGGAGTCGGCGTCCAGATGCAGCAGTGCTCCCGCGCGCGTGCGCAGCACACAGGACCTCGGGCCGGTGACGTAGGCCGCGAGCGCGCAGTGCGGATGCCGGTCCAGGACCTCCGCCGTCCACCGGGCGGGGGAGCCGAAGCGCAGGTCGTTGGCATCGCTGTACCGGAACACCACGTCGGCGAGGTCCAGTTGGTCCGTCTCCCAGGTGTCCTCGTGGATGGCGGTGTGCGCCTCGCCCGTGTCGTCGTCCGGCGCGATCGGGCCCGCGTACCGTGTGACGGCGACCTCGCCGGAGCCCAGCAGCCGGGTGAGCACCAGGAGGGGCACGGCGTGAACGGACGGTTCGTACGGCGGCAGCGGGAGCGGTTCGAGGTGGGCGGGGCCGTCGGGTTCGGGGATGCCGATGACGTCGTAGAAGTGGCGGCGCAGCAGGGTCGCCGACTCGCCGGGCACCGAGCTGGTGAACTCGGCCGGTTCCGGCGGAGGCCGGTGGTGGTCGAGCAGTGTCTCCAACTGGGGACGGAGTGGGAGCGCGGGGTCCAGACGGGGTGCGGTGCGCACGAACTCGTGGACCGGGGCGTCCGGGGCGAGACCGGAGAGGGGGGCGGCGCCCAGGAGCACCGGTGTACCGAGGGCGGCGGCGTAGTAGGTGACCGAGCCGTGGTCGCCGATCACCGCGTCGGCGGCGATCAGGGCCTGCCGCCAGCCCTCCAGGGGGTCGATCAGAGCCAGGCTGGCGCGCCGGGCGCGATGGAGCCAGGCGCGGATCTGGCCGGGGCCGTGACCGTGCCAGATGTTGGGGTGCAGGACGGCAGCGAGGCGGTACTCGTCCGTCGGCAACTCCGAGGTCAGACGTGGCAGGAGGGATGGCAGTACGTCATCTCCGTCGTCACCGAAGAGTGACTCGGGGTTCCAGGTGGAGGTGAGGACGATCAGACGTCGGCCCCGGCCCACTCCGAGGGCCCGGCGGAAGCGGTCGCGGTACGTGCGGGCCGCCAGCATGCGGTCCCAGCAGGGGTCCCCGGCGAGTACGGCTGAGGGCGCGGCCTCGGGGCAGACGGTGCACAGGCGCTCGTACTGCTCGGGATGGGAAAGCACCAGCGAGTCGGCGACGGGCGCTCCGTCCTCGGTGAGCAGCCACTCCCTCGACATCCCGAAGACGGGCGCTTCCCCGGCTTCCCGCGCTCGCCCGCTGCCGGGTGTTGGGTGTTGGGTGTTGGGTGCCGCCAGCCTCTTAGTGTATCCGACACCATGTGACATCACGGTCAATACGCCGGAAAGTGCTCGGAGTTGACCGCCGAAGCTCGCCGATATCGCGAGGTCGACCGGAGTGGCAACCGCCTGTTCCCAGGGCAGCACGGGAACCTCCGTGTCCGCCAGCAGCTCGGCGAGGCCCGCTCGGAACGCCGACGACCCCGGGCTCGTCGCCAGCAGCTGCACCCGGAAGTCGTCGTGGAAGAGGGGCAGGATGTCGAGGAGCCGGGTCGCCGAGGTCACGTTGTGCACGACGAGCAGCACCTTGCGGCTGTGCCCCCGCGTCGCCCACCGCGCCGCGTCGTCCCCGACCGGCACCCGTATCCACCCGGCCCCCGCCACGTCCTCGCCCGCCTCTCTTCGCCCGCTCATGTGATCGGGCAACGATAGTCAAAGGACGTCGAGAGCGCTGCTGGTGCTTGCCGCCCGCCGGGACCGCCCATAACGCCCGAGCCCCCGGATGCCGTCACGGCTCCGGGGGCTCGGGCGTTATGGGTCAGGCCGTCACCGTCTCCGGCTGCGCGGCCTCGCGGGAGGTCCGCACGCCGAGGTGTTCCGTGGGCACCTTGTGGGTCTCGCGGGCGGAGAGCGCGGCGATCACCGGCGGGACGCACAGGGCCGCGGTGAACAGGGCCACGGAGGACCAGTCGTCGCCGTCGGGGCCGGCGATCTGCGCGGCGAAGGTGACCGCGAAACCGGCGACCGCGAAGCCGATCTGTGTGCCGATCGCCATGCCGGACAGGCGCACCCGGGTGGAGAACATCTCGCCGTAGAAGGAGGGCCACACCCCGTTCGCGGCGCTGTAGACGACACCGAAGGCGACGATGCCCAGCAGCAGGGTCAGCGGGTACGAGCCGGTGGAGATCGCCCAGAGGTAGAGGAACATTGTGATCGCGCTGCCGACGGCGCCGACCAGGTACACCGGGCGGCGGCCGATACGGTCCGACAGCGTGGCCCACAGCGGGATCGCGGCGAGCGCGACGACGTTGGCGAGGGCGCCCACCCACAGCATGGAGGAGCGGCTCATGCCGACCGAGTCGCTGGTGGCGTACGACAGCGCCCAGACCGTGAAGATCGTGCTGACGGAGGCGATCAGTGCACCCGCGATCACCCGGAGCACGTCCGCCCAGTGTTCGCGCAGCAGCACTGCCAGCGGCAGTTTCACGACGCCCTCGGTGGCGGTCTGCTGCTCGAACGCCGGGGTCTCGTCCAGCTTGCGGCGGATGACGTAGCCGACGACCGCGACGGCGACGCTCAGCCAGAACGGCACGCGCCAGCCCCAGGACATCAGATGCTCCTCGGGGAGCGCGGCGACCGGGATGAAGACAAGGGTGGCCAGCAGCTGGCCGCCCTGGGTGCCGCTGAGGGTGAAGCTGGTGAAGAAGCCGCGCCGGTTCGCTGGCGCGTGTTCCAGCGTCATGGAGTTGGCACTGGCCTGCTCGCCGGCCGCCGATATGCCCTGCAGCACGCGGCACAGGACCAGCAGGACGGGTGCGAGGGTCCCCACCTGGGCGCGCGTGGGCAGACAGCCGATGAGGAACGTGGAGATGCCCATCAGCATCAGCGTGAAGACCATGATCTTCTTGCGGCCCACCCGGTCGCCGAAGTGGCCCAGGAAGAGTGCGCCGACCGGCCGGGCGGCGTATGCCACTCCGAAGGTGGCCAGCGACAGCAGGGTCGCCGTGGCCGGGTCGGACTCGTCGAAGAAGACCTCCGGGAAGATCAGGGCGGCAGCGCTGCCGTAGATGAAGAAGTCGTAGTACTCCAAGGCGCTGCCGATCCAGGCCGCAGTCGCGGCTTTCTTCGGCTGCCCGGGCGGGGCGGCGGGAGTGGGGACGGACACGGCGGCTCCTTTGAGGGAACTCCAACTTAGGCGGAGTGAGCGGCGGGGGAGAAGGGCCGGATCTTCGGCTAATTAACCCACTGGATAGTTAGTCCCGGTGGGTAGGGATGTTGCGCCCGCGTTTCCCTGCTGTCAAGGGGTTGTGCCGTGCGGCGTTCAGTCGGTCGCGCGCTCCGCCGTCAGGTAGGCGATCACCATGTCGCCGAGCATGGTCCGGTAGTGCTCACGCTGTGCGGGGTCGACCAGGTCGCGGCCGAACAGGGCGCCGAAGGTGGCCCGGTTGGACACCCGGAAGAAGCAGAACGAGCTGATCATCGCGTGCAGGTCGACGGCGTCGACGTCGGCCGTGAACAGGCCGGATTCCTGTCCCGACGCCAGGATGCGGCGAATCACGTCCAGTGCCGGTGAGCCGATCCTGCCGAGCTTCTCGGAGGCGGCGATGTGCTCGGCGCCGTGGATGTTCTCGATACTGACCAGGCGAATGAAGTCGGGGTGTGCCTCGTGGTGGTCGAAGGTCACCTCCACCAGGCGCCGGATGGCCGCGACCGGGTCGAGGTGCTCGACGTCCAGCTCCTGCTCGGCCTCGCGGATCACGCCGTACGCCCGCTCCAGGACGGCCGTGAAGAGCTGCTCCTTGCCGCCGAAGTAGTAGTAGATCATCCGCTTGGTGGTGCGGGTGCGGGCGGCGATCTCGTCGACCCGGGCGCCGTCGTAGCCGGCCCGGGCGAACTCCTGGGTGGCGACGTCGAGGATCTCGGCCTTGGTGCGGGCGGCGTCACGGATGCGCCCGCCTGGTCGTGCCGTTTCGTCGACGCTGGTCATCGGGTTCCTTCGGGCGATGGGCAGGTGTCGAGATTGTAGAGCTCGCCGTCGGAAGTCGGTCCGGAAGTCTTCCCCTGTCCGAGGACTGCTGCTATGACTAACGTACTGGTTCGTACATTACTGGTTTCCAGGTGCTCAGGAGGTCCTCGGTGGCCAAGGACTCGTATCTCGTCGGTCTGATCGGTTCCGGTATCGGACCCTCGCTCAGTCCGGCCCTGCACGAGCAGGAGGCCGACCGTCAGGGCCTGCGCTACCTGTACCGGCTGATCGACATCGACACCCTCGGCGTGCCGCCCGAGGCGGTCGGCGAACTGCTGCGGGCCGCCCGCGACCTCGGCTTCGACGGGCTGAACATCACCCACCCGTGCAAGCAGCTCGTCATCGACCACCTGGACGCGCTCGCCCCGCAGGCCGAGGCGCTGGGCGCGGTCAACACCGTCGTCTTCGAGGACGGCCGCGCCATCGGCCACAACACCGACGTCACCGGCTTCGCGGCCTCCTTCGCCCGGGGACTGCCCGACGCCCCGATGGAGCGGGTCGTACAGCTCGGCGCGGGCGGCGCGGGCGCGGCCGTCGCGCACGCCACGCTCACCCTCGGCGCCGGGCAGGTCACCGTCGTCGACGCCCTGCCCGAGCGGGCCGCAGCCCTCGCCGGCTCCCTGAACCGGCACTTCGGCAGCGGCCGGGCGGTCACGGCGGCCCCCGAGGAGCTGGCCGGCCTGCTCGAGCGCGCCGACGGCATCGTCCACGCCACCCCCACCGGCATGGCCGCCCACCCCGGCCTGCCCTTCCCCGCCGGCCTGCTGCACCCCGGCCTGTGGATCGCCGAGGTGGTCTACCGCCCGCTGGAGACCGAACTGCTGCGCACCGCCCGCGCGATCGGCTGCGCCGCTTTGGACGGGGGCGGGATGGCCGTCTTCCAGGCCGCGGACGCGTTCCGGCTGTTCACCGGGCGCGAACCCGACAGTGCCCGGATGCTCGCGGACATCGCCGAACTGGCCGGCGCCGTGGGAACTCCCAGGTAGAGAGAGGTACCGCCATGCGTACGTCCATCGCCACCGTCTCCCTCAGCGGATCCCTCACCGAGAAACTCACGGCCGCCTCCCGGGCCGGCTTCGACGGCGTCGAGATCTTCGAGAACGACCTGCTCGCCAGCCCCCTCACGCCCGAGGAGATCCGCGCCCGCTGCGCCGACCTCGACCTGACCATCGACCTCTACCAGCCGATGCGCGACATCGAGGCCGTGCCCGCCGACGAGTTCGCCCGCAACCTGCGTCGGGCCCGGCACAAGTTCGAGCTGATGCACAGGCTCGGCGCCGACACCGTCCTCGTCTGCTCCAGCGTCTCCCCGCTCGCCGTGGACGACGACCCGCTCGCCGCCGAGCAGCTGCACCAACTCGCCGACCTCGCCCAGGACTTCGGCATCCGCGTCGCCTACGAGGCGCTCGCCTGGGGCCGCCATGTCAACACCTACGACCACGCCTGGCGCATCGTCGACGCGGCCGGCCATCCCGCGCTCGGCACCTGCCTCGACAGCTTCCACATCCTCTCCCGCGGCTCCGATCCCAAGGGCATCGCGGACATCCCCGGCGAGAAGATCTTCTTCCTCCAGCTCGCCGACGCCCCGCTGCTCGCCATGGACGTCCTGCAGTGGAGCCGCCACTACCGCTGCTTCCCCGGCCAGGGCGGCTTCGACGTCGCCGGTCTCGTCCAGCACGTCCTGCGCACCGGTTACGCCGGCCCGCTCTCCCTCGAGGTCTTCAACGACGTCTTCCGGCAGGCCGAGGCCGGCCCGACCGCCGTGGACGCCCACCGCTCGCTGCTGGTGCTCCAGGAAGCCGTCGGCGCCGCGGCCCTGCCCCGACCCGTCGTCCCCACCGGGGTCGCCTTCGCGGAACTGGTCACCCCCGACACCGCACCCGTCTCCGCCCTGCTCACCGCCCTCGGCTTCGCCCGCACCGCACGGCACCGCACCAAGCCGGTCGACCTGTGGCAGCAGGGTGAGGCCCGCATCCTGGTCAACACAGGACCGGCCGTACCCCGCGGCGGTACCCAACTCGCCGCCATCGGCCTTCAGTCACCGGACCCGGCAGCCGCGGCCGACCGTGCCGAGGCGCTCCTCGCCCCCGTGCTGCCCCGCCGCCGCGCCCCTGAGGACGCACCGCTGGATGCCGTGGCCGCCCCCGACGGCACGGAACTCTTCTTCTGCGGCGCCGACCGCTGGCGCACCGACTTCGAGCACCTCGCCCACACCCCCGCCGCCACGAACGTCCACCGCATCGACCACCTCGCCCTCACCCAGCCCTGGCACCACTTCGACGAGGCGACCCTCTTCCACCGCAGCGTCCTCGGACTGCACGCTCAGGAGAGCGTCGACGTCGCCGACCCCTACGGCCTGCTGCGCAGCCGCGCCGTCACCAACGCCGACGGCAGTGTCCGCATCGCCCTGACCGTCGGCGCCGCGCCCACCGACGACACCGTCCGTGCCCAGCACATCGCCCTCGCCACCGACGACGTGGTCGCCGCGGCCCGCCGCTTCCGCGAGGCAGGCGGCCGCCTGCTGCCCGTCCCCGCGAACTACCACGACGACCTCGCGGCCCGCTACGACCTCACCGACGAGGAGCTGACGACGTACCGCGACCTCGGCATCCTCTACGACCGTGACGCGTACGGCGTCTTCCGCCACTGCTACACACAGACCGTGGGCCGCGTCTTCTTCGAGCTGGTCCAGCGCGACGACGGCTACCGCGGCTACGGCGCCCAGAACGCTCCGGTGCGCCTGGCCGCCCAGCACGCGATGAAGGCCGTCACTGGCGGCTGATGGTCCGGGTCAGGCCCGCCGCGACCGTCGTGGCCAGGATCCAGCCGGTGAGGACGAGGACGTAGGCCAGCACCTGGTACCCGTCCTTGGGGGCGAACGCGGGTTCCTGGCCGAAGGAGATCACCGGCAGCAGCAGGTCCAGCGTGTAGAACACCGGGTTGAAGGGCGGTGCCTCGTCGGCCTTCAGCGGCTGGGGACGGTGCAGGGCGAAGGCGACGGAGCCGACCGCGAGCAACGACAGCAGCCAGCCGGCCGCGCGCAGCGGACGGAAGCCGTAGCCGACGGTGGCGTCCTGGACGTGGCCCCACAGGCGGCCGTACCAGGGGAGGGTGCCGCGATGCCGGCGCTGCTTGGCGAGCTGGACCAGCCGGGCCGCGTGGTCGTCGCCGATGCGCTGAAAGGCGGCGGTCAACTGCTCGTAGGCGTGCGGGACATAGCCGTCGCCGTCGCGCTCCAGCATGGGCAGGCGGCGTTCGGCGGGCTCGTGCGGGGTGAGGGAGGTGTAGGTGAGGCTGTTGAGGAGGACGCGGTCCGGCAGCATCTCCGGCTCCAGGAACAGGACTTCGATCTGGGCGCGCCGCAGATTGAGCGTGCCTTCCATGGGCGGGCCCTTGCGCAGCCAGAGTTCGCCGATCGTGCTGCTGCTCGCTCGCAGCACCGCCTCGCCGGGGTTCGACAGGTGTGAGTACGCCAGGTCGAGCCGGCCCGCGATCCGGGCGCCGCGCAGACCGATCCACCCCTGCACGCGCGCGTGCCGCATCAGGAAGTGGCCTCCCACGCCGAGCGTCTCCGCGTCGAGGGCGCCGTGTCCGAGATGGCTGAGCTGTGCCTCGTTGAGGTTGACCGACCCGCCGACGTCGGCGCCGTTGAGCCTGATCTGCCCGTGGACACGCAGCCCGGGTGCCCACAGGTCGTCGCCCACGGTCACCTGGTTGAGCTGGAGCGCCGGTTCCTGGGTGTCCGGCGCGCTGATCTCCGCGCCCTCCATGTACAGGCTCCCGGCGATCTGGGCCCCGCCGAGCCGCACCACTCCCAGGAACCGGGCGCGCGTCATCCGCAGGACGCCCTCCACGTGCACGGCGTGGGAGGTCAGCCCCGGCAGGACGGACTCGCTCAGGTTGAGCTCACGCAGCCGGCAGCCGTAGAAACGCGGAACCTCGTCGAAGTAACAGTGCCGCAGCCGGACGGGGTGGTCGATCGTCGCGTACTGCAGGTCGAGCATCCCCGTGACGCGGGCACCCGCCAGACTGAGCGAGGCTGTCTCGCCGTCCTCCTGCGGTCCGTTGAGGAGCAGCGACCTCAACACAGCCGCACGCACGGTGCGTTCGGGCCCCCAGTCCACCCCCGTGGCCGGGTCCTCGTCGTCGACGGTGCGGAAGTCCACGGACTCCCCGCGCGGAAAGGCCCGCCACACCCGTAGTTCGGCCGCCGTCAGATCGTTGATCTCCATCGCCGGCGACTCTGACCCGACCGAACCACGGGTGTCAACACAGCACCTACGGCCGGGTGTTCCACTCCGCGACGACCGGCCGTCCGTGCTCCGTCGACAGCCGGCTCACCGTCCCCGTCGCCAGCTGGAACAGCCGCCCGTCCCCGGGCGGCAGCCCGAGCCGGCGGGCCGCCAGGACGCGCAGGAAGTGGGCGTGGGCCACGAGGACCACGTCGCCCTCGGCGAGCGCGTCGCCGACCCGGGACAGAACACGGTCGGCACGGGCGCCCACCTCGGCCGGGGACTCGCCCGGATGCCCCTGGGGGCCGGGCGGCACGCCGTCCGTCCACAGGTACCAGTCGGGACGGGTGCGGTGGATCTCGCGGGTGGTGACACCCTCGTAGCCGCCGTAGTCCCACTCGTGCAGGTCCGGGTGGGGTACGGCCCCGGTCAGGCCTGCCAGTTCGGCGGTGCGTATCGCGCGGCCCAGCGGGCTGGTCAGCGCGAGAGCGAAGGTCCGGCCGGAGAGGGAGGGAGCGAGGGACTTGGCCTGTTCCTCGCCGTGCCCGGTGAGGGGCAGGTCGGTCCAGCTGGTGTGCTGTCCCGTGACGCTCCACTCCGTCTCACCGTGGCGGACCAGCAGGAGATCCCCCACGGCCGGCTACTCCTTCGACTCGACGGCGTGCCCGCCGAACTGGTTGCGCAGGGCCGCGATCATCTTCATCTGCGGGGAGTCGTCCTGCCGGGAGGCGAACCGTGCGAACAGCGACGCCGTGATCGCGGGCAGCGGCACGGCGTTGTCGATCGCCGCCTCCACCGTCCACCGGCCCTCGCCGGAGTCCTCCGCGTAGCCGCGCAGCTTGTGCAGGTGCTCGTCCTCGTCGAGGGCGTTGACGGCGAGGTCGAGGAGCCAGGAGCGGATGACGGTGCCCTCCTGCCAAGAGCGGAAGACCTCCCGGACGTCGGTCACGGAGTCGACCTTCTCCAGGAGTTCCCAGCCCTCCGCATACGCCTGCATCATGGCGTACTCGATGCCGTTGTGGACCATCTTCGCGAAGTGGCCGGCGCCCACCTTGCCCGCGTGGACGTACCCGTACGGGCCCTCCGGCTTGAGCGCGTCGAAGATCGGCTTCAGGCGGTCGACGTGCTCCTTGTCTCCGCCGACCATGAGCGCGTAGCCGTTCTCCAGGCCCCACACACCACCCGAGACCCCCGCGTCGACAAAGCCGATGCCGCGCTTGCCGAGTTCCTCGGCGTGCTTCTCGTCGTCCGTCCAGCGGGAGTTGCCGCCGTCGATGACGGTGTCGCCGGGCTTGAGCACGCTCGCCAGCTGGTCTATGACGCCCTGGGTGATGGCGCCGGCCGGGACCATGACCCAGACCGCGCGCGGCGCCCGGAGCCGGTCGGCGAGTTCGACCAGGTTCTTCACGTCGGAGAGCTCGGGATTGGTGTCGTAGCCGACGACCTCGTGGCCGGCGTTGCGCAGGCGCTCGCGCATGTTGCCGCCCATCTTGCCGAGACCAACAAGACCGATCTGCATGTCAGCTCACTTCCTCAGTTCGCGGTAAGCGGCCACCAGCGCGGCCGTGGACGGGTCGAGACCGGGGACCTCGGCGCCCTCGGTGAGCGCCGGCTCGACGCGCTTGGCGAGCACCTTGCCGAGTTCGACGCCCCACTGGTCGAAGGAGTCGATGCTCCAGATCGCGCCCTGGACGAACACCTTGTGCTCGTACAGCGCGACCAGCTGGCCGAGGACCGACGGGGTCAGCTCCGCGGCCAGGATCGTGGTGGTCGGGTGGTTGCCCTTGAAGGTGCGGTGCGGCACCTGCTCCTCGGGCACGCCCTCCGCGCGCACCTCCTCGGCGGTCTTGCCGAAGGCGAGCGCCTGTCCCTGGGCGAACAGGTTCGCCATCAACAGGTCGTGCTGCTCCCTGAGTTCGTCGCTCAGCTCGGCGACCGGTCGGGCGAACCCGATCAGATCGGCCGGGATGAGCTTCGTACCCTGGTGGATCAACTGGTAGTAGGCGTGCTGTCCGTTGGTGCCGGGCGTGCCCCACACCACCGGGCCGGTCTCCCAGCCCACGGCGCGCCCGTCCCGGTCCACCGACTTGCCGTTGGACTCCATGTCGAGCTGCTGCAGGTAGGCCGTGAACTTGGACAGGTAGTGGCTGTACGGCAGCACCGCGTGCGACTGGGCCTCGAAGAAGTTGCCGTACCAGACGCCCAGCAGGCCCAGGATCAGCGGGGCGTTGGCCTCGGCGGGCGCGCTGCGGAAGTGCTCGTCGACGATCCTGAACCCGTCGAGCATCTCCCGGAAGCGTTCCGGGCCGATCGCGATCATCAGGGACAGGCCGATCGCCGAGTCGTACGAGTAGCGGCCGCCGACCCAGTCCCAGAACTCGAACATGTTGTCCGGGTCGATGCCGAACTCGGTGACCTTCCCGGCGTTCGTGGACAGGGCGACGAAGTGCTTCGCAACCGCCTTCTCCTCGCCGCCGAGCCCGGCCAGCAGCCAGGAGCGGGCGGAGGTCGCGTTGGTGATCGTCTCGATCGTGGTGAACGTCTTGGACGCGACGATGAACAGCGTCTCGGCCGGGTCCAGGTCCCGCACCGCCTCGTGCAGGTCGGCACCGTCCACATTCGACACGAACCGGAACGTCAGCGAGCGGTCGGTGTACGCGCGCAGCGCCTCGTACGCCATCGCCGGGCCCAGGTCCGAGCCGCCGATGCCGATGTTGACGACGTTCCTGATCCGCCTGCCGGTGTGGCCGGTCCACTTCCCGGAGCGGACCCGGTCGGCGAAGGCGCTCATCTTGTCGAGCACCGCGTGGACCTGGGGGACCACGTTCTCGCCGTCGACCTCGATCACCGCGTCCCGCGGGGCGCGCAGCGCGGTGTGGAGCACGGCGCGGTCCTCGGTGATGTTGATCCGCTCACCGCGGAACATGGCGTCGCGCAGCCCGAACACATCGGTGGCGGTGGCGAGTTCCTGGAGCAGGGCGAGCGTCTCGTCGGTGATGAGGTGCTTGGAGTAGTCGATGCGCAGATCGCCGATGCGCACGACGTACCGCTCCGCGCGCCCGGGATCCGCCGCGAACAGCTCGCGCAGCCGCGGGCGTTGCAGTGCGTCCGCGCGGTGGTCCTCCAGGGCGGTCCACTCGGGCCGCCGCGTCAGCAAGGGCTGGTCAGACATGGGAGGGGGTCTCCTTGGTGGTGCCCTCGCCCCGCAGGGCGACGGCGTACATCTCGTCGGCGTCGAGGCGCCGCAGCTCCTCGGCGATGAGTTCGGAGGTGGGGCGCACCTTCAGCGCGAGCGTGCGCGACGGCTGGCCCGGCAGGGTGAGCGTGGCCAGCGGGCCCTCGGGCCGGTCGATGACGATCTCGCCGGTCTCGGTGCCCAGCCGTACGCCGGTGACGACCGGACCTGCGGTCTCCACACGGTCGACCCGGACGTGCAGCCGGGCCTCCAGCCAGCGGGCCAGCAGCTCGGCACTGGGGTTGTCCGCCTCGCTCTCCACGGCCGCCGAGGTGATCCGCAGCTTGGCCTGGTCCAGAGCGGCAGCCAGCATCGAACGCCAGGGCGTGAGCCGGGTCCACGCGAGGTCGGTGTCGCCAGGCGCGTACGAGTGGAGGCGGTCCTCCAGTGCGGCCAGCGGCGTCTCGACGGCGTACATGTCGGTGATCCGGCGCTGGGCGAGTGCCCCCAGCGGGTCCTTGGCGGGCACCTTGGGCGCATCCACCGGCCACCACACGACGACCGGCGCGTCCGGCAGCAGCAGCGGCAGCACGACGGAGTCGGCGTGGTCGGACACCTCGCCGTAGGTCCGCAGGACGACCGTCTCGCCGGTGCCGGCGTCGGCGCCCACCCGGACCTCGGCGTCGAGGCGGGACTGGGTGCGGTCCCGGGGGGTGCGGGCGTGCCGCTTGATGACGACCAGGGTGCGCGAGGGGTGCTCGTGCGAGGCCTCCTCGGCCGCCTTGATCGCGTCGTAGGCGTTCTCCTCGTCCGTGACGATGACCATCGTCAGGACCATGCCCACCGCGGGCGTACCGATGGCGCGGCGACCCTGCACCAGCGCCTTGTTGATCTTGCTTGCCGTGGTGTCGGTCAGGTCGATCTTCATGGCCTGCGCCAGCTCCGTCCGTCTCGTGCGAGCATCTCGTCGGCTTCCTCGGGGCCCCAGCTGCCCGACGTGTACTGCGCCGGCCTGCCGTGCGTCGCCCAGTACTCCTCGATCGGGTCGAGGATCCTCCAGGACTCTTCCACTTCCTGATGACGGGGGAACAAGTTGGCATCCCCCAGGAGGACGTCCAGGATGAGCCGCTCGTACGCCTCAGGGCTGGACTCCGTGAACGACTCGCCGTAGGCGAAGTCCATCGTCACGTCCCGGATCTCCATCGACGTGCCCGGCACCTTCGAACCGAACCGGACCGTCATGCCCTCGTCCGGCTGAACCCGGATGACGATGGCGTTCTGGCCCAGCTCCTCGGTGGCCGTGGAGTCGAAGGGGGAGTGCGGGGCGCGCTGGAAGACGACCGCGATCTCGGTCACCCGGCGCCCGAGCCGCTTGCCGGTGCGCAGGTAGAACGGGACGCCCGCCCAGCGGCGGTTGTCGACGTTCAGCTTGATCGCGGCGTACGTGTCGGTCATGGAGGCCGGGTCGATACCGTCCTCCTCGAGGTAGCCGCGCACCTTCTCGCCGCCCTGCCAGGCGGCCGCGTACTGGGCGCGCACGGTGTGTTTGCCGAGGTCTCCCGGCAGCTTCACCGCCTTCAGCACCTTCAGCTTCTCCATGAGCAGCGAGGCGGCGTCGAAGGAGGCGGGCTCCTCCATCGCGGTCAGCGCCATCAGCTGGAGCAGGTGGTTCTGGATCACGTCACGCGCCGAGCCGATGCCGTCGTAGTAGCCGGCGCGGCCGCCGATGCCGATGTCCTCGGCCATCGTGATCTGCACATGGTCGACGTAACTGCGGTTCCAGATCGGCTCGAACATCTGGTTGGCGAAGCGGAGCGCCAGAATGTTCTGGACCGTCTCCTTGCCGAGGTAGTGGTCGATGCGGAACACCTGATCCGGCTCGAACACGTCGTGCACGATCCTGTTCAGCTCCTCGGCCGACCTCAGGTCGTGGCCGAAGGGCTTCTCGATGACCGCGCGGCGCCAGGAGCCCTCCGGCGCGCCCGCCAGCCCGTGCTTCTTCAGCTGCTGGACGACCTTCGGGAAGAACTTCGGCGGCACGGAGAGGTAGAAGGCGTAGTTGCCGCTGGTGCCCCGGGAGGCATCCAACTCCTCGATGGAGCTGCGCAGTTGCTTGAACGCATCGTCGTCGTCGAAGTCGCCCGGGACGAACCGCATGCCCTCGGCCAGCTGCTGCCAGACCTCCTCACGGAACTCCGTACGGGCGTACTCGCGCACCGCGTCGTGCACCACCTGCGCGAAGTCCTGGTCCTCCCAGTCCCGGCGGGCGAACCCGACGAGCGAGAAGCCCGGCGGCAGGAGGCCGCGGTTCGCCAGGTCGTAGACGGCCGGCATCAGCTTCTTGCGGGACAGATCGCCGGTGACGCCGAAGATGACGAGGCCGGACGGGCCGGCGATCCGGGGGAGGCGGCGGTCCCGGGGGTCGCGGAGGGGGTTCGACCAGTCGGAGGCGAGGGCGGCGATCCCCCGAGGGGACGCCTCGGGCTGCTGAGCTCCGGGCTCCTGAGGCTCGGTCACCTCGTTCTCCGCAGCCGACGTTTCGGAAAGCTTCTCGGTCATTCCCCGTCAACCTCCTTGCCGGTCAGTGACTTCGTGACGGCGTCCAGCAGGTCCTGCCAGGCCACCTCGAACTTGGCGACGCCCTCGTCCTCCAGCTGCTGGACGACCTCGTCGTAGGAGATGCCGAGCCGTTCGACGGCGGCGAGGTCGGCGCGGGCCTGCGCGTAGCCGCCGGTCACCGTGTCGCCGTGGATGTTGCCGTGGTCGGCGGTGGCGTTCAGCGTGGCTTCCGGCATCGTGTTGACCGTGCCGGGGGCGACCAGGTCCTCGACGTACAGGGTGTCCTTGTACGCGGGGTCCTTCACGCCGGTCGAGGCCCACAGCGGGCGCTGCTTGTTGGCGCGGGAGCCGGTCAGGGCGAGCCAGCGCTCACCGGCGAACACCTCCTCGTAGGCCTCGTAGGCCAGCCGCGCGTTGGCGAGTGCCGCCCGGCCCTTGAGCGCGAGGGCCTCGTCCGTGCCCAGCAGCGTCAGGCGCTTGTCGATCTCGCTGTCGACCCGGGAGACGAAGAAGGACGCCACGGAGTGGATGGCGGACAGGTCCAGGCCCGCCGCCTGCGCCTTCTCCAGGCCGGCCAGGTAGGCGTCCATGACCTCGCGGTAGCGCTCCAGCGAGAAGATCAGCGTGACGTTGACGCTGATGCCGGCGCCGATGACCTCGGTGATCGCCGGGAGGCCGGCCTTGGTCGCCGGGATCTTGATCATGACGTTAGGGCGGTCGACCAGCCAGGCGAGCTGGCGGGCCTCGGCGATGGTGGCCGCCGTGTTGTGGGCGAGGCGCGGGTCGACCTCGATGGAGACCCGGCCGTCCCGGCCGCCGGTCGCGTCGTACACCGGTCGCAGGATGTCGGCGGCGGCGCGGACGTCGGCGGTGGTCATCATGCGGACGGCCTCGTCGACGGTGACGCCGCGCACGGCGAGGTCGGTGAGCTGTTCCTCGTAGCCCTCACCGGAGCCGATGGCGGCCTGGAAGATGGACGGGTTGGTGGTGACGCCCACGACGTGCTGGGTGTCGATGAGTTCGGCGAGGTTGCCGGACGTGATGCGCCTGCGCGACAGGTCGTCCAGCCAGATCGACACGCCCTCGTCGGAGAGGCGCTTGAGTGCTCCCGCGGTGGCGGATGCTTCGGTCACAGTGATCATCTTCTTTCTGGCGATCGGATCAACCACGCGCGGCAGCCAGCGATTCCCTGGCGGCTGCGGCGACGTTCTCGGCGGTGAAGCCGAACTCGGTGAACAGGGTCTTCGCGTCGGCGGAGGCGCCGAAGTGTTCGAGGGAGACGATGCGTCCTGCGTCACCTACGAAGCGGTACCACGTCAGGCCCACCCCCGCCTCGACAGCGACACGCGCCTTCACGGACGGCGGAAGGACGCTCTCGCGGTACTCGCGGGGCTGCTCCTCGAACCACTCCACGGATGGCATCGACACCACCCGGGCGCCGGTCCCCTCGGCCTCCAACTGCTCCCGCGCGGCAACGGCGAGCTGCACCTCGGAGCCGGTGGCGATCAGGATCACGTCCGGAGTTCCGGTCGAGGACTCGAAGAGCACGTAACCGCCGCGCGCCGCGTCCTCGTTCGGCTCGTACGTCGGTACGCCCTGCCGGGTGAGCGCGAGGCCGTGCGGGGCGGGGTGGGTGGCGTGCCGCTTGAGGATCTCGGTCCAGGCGATCGCCGTCTCGTTGGCGTCCGCCGGGCGCACGATGTTCAGGCCCGGGATGGCGCGCAGGGCGGCCAGGTGCTCGACGGGCTGGTGGGTGGGGCCGTCCTCGCCGAGGCCGATGGAGTCGTGCGTCCAGACGTACGTCACCGGAAGCTGCATCAGCGCGGACATGCGCACCGCATTGCGCATGTAGTCGGAGAACACCAGGAACGTGCCGCCATAGATACGGGTGTTGCCGTGCAGGGCGATGCCGTTCATCTCGGCGGCCATCGAGAACTCGCGGATGCCGAAGTGGATCGTACGGCCGTACGGGTCGGCCTCCGGCAGCGGATTGCCCTTCGGCAGGAAGGACGAGGTCTTGTCGATCGTGGTGTTGTTCGAGCCGGCCAGGTCGGCGGAGCCGCCCCACAGCTCGGGGATCACGGCGCCGAGCGCCTGCAGCACCTTGCCGGACGCGGCACGCGTGGCGACCGCCTTGTCCGCCTCGAAGACCGGGACCTTCTCCTCCCAGCCGGTGGGCAGCTCGCCCTTGCTGATCCGGTCGAACTCGGCGGCGCGCTCGGGGTTGGCGTCCCGCCACGCGGCGATCCGCTTGTCCCAGGCGGCGTGCGCGTCGGCGCCCCGGTCGAGGGCCCGACGCGTGTGGGCGAGGACCTCGTCGGTGACCTCGAAGGTCTTCGTCGGATCGAAGCCCAGCACGCGCTTGGTGGCCGCGACCTCGTCCTCGCCGAGGGCGGAGCCGTGCGAGGCCTCGGTGTTCTGGGCGTTCGGCGCCGGCCAGGCGATGATCGTGCGCAGCGCGATGATGGAGGGGCGCTCGGTCTCGGCCTGCGCCGTCCTGAGCGCCGCGTACAGCGCGGCCACGTCGATGTCGCCGCTCTCGGCGGGCTCCACGCGTTGCGTGTGCCAGCCGTAGGCCTCGTACCGCTTCAGCACGTCCTCGGAGAACGCGGTGGCGGTGTCGCCCTCGATCGAGATGTGGTTGTCGTCGTAGAGGAAAACGAGGTTGCCGAGCTTCTGGTGGCCGGCCAGGGAGGAGGCCTCGGCGGAGACACCCTCCTCCAGATCGCCGTCGGAGACGATGGCCCAGATGGTGTGGTCGAACGGGGACTCGCCGGCCGGCGCGTCGGGGTCGAACAGGCCGCGCTCGTAGCGAGCGGCCATCGCCATGCCGACGGCGTTGGCGACGCCCTGGCCGAGCGGGCCGGTGGTTGTCTCCACGCCCGCGGTGTGCCCGTACTCGGGGTGACCGGGGGTCTTCGACCCGTGCGTGCGGAACGCCCTCAGGTCGTCGAGCTCCAGCTCGTACCCGGCGAGGAAGAGCTGCGTGTAGAGGGTGAGCGAGGTGTGGCCGGGGGAGAGGACGAAGCGGTCACGGCCCGTCCACTCCGGGTCGGCGGGGTCGTGTCGCATCACCTTCTGAAAGATCGTGTACGCCGCCGGGGCGAGGCTCATCGCGGTGCCGGGGTGGCCGTTCCCGACCTGCTGCACGGCATCGGCCGCCAGCAGGCGGGCGGTGTCGACGGCACGCCGGTCGAGGTCGGTCCACTCGAAACTGTCGGGTGTCTGCGTGCTCATCTGTAGGCAGTCCTCTTCAAAAGGTCATCGGAACCAGCGTTTCGGCTGGTCGGACGCGTTCGACTTTAAAAGTCTGACTTTTTCGCGGGAAGGTCCGGGTGTGCCAGCCTGTGGTGAAAGTGGGACACGGAGACCGGTGCAGCGCGAGACCAAGGCGGCGTGAGCAGGGCATGGCGGGCATAACCATCCAAGACGGAGACGACGGCGGGATCAGAACGTTCCCCTTCCCGGTGGAGCGGAGCGTCTCCGGTGTGGGCGTACAGGTCGGTCCGATGGGCGAGGGCCGTACCTGGCACGCCGAGGCGCCGCTGGAGCGCATCCACCGCATCGACTTCCACATCGTGATGATCTTCAGCGACGGACCCGTACGCCACATGATCGACTTCGCCGAGTACGGGGCGACGGCCGGCGACGTGCTGTGGATCCGCCCGGGACAGGTGCACCGCTTCACGGACATGAGCGAGTACCGCGGAATCGTCCTGGCCATGCAACCCGGCTTCCTGCCGCGCGCCACCGTCGAGGCCACCGGCCTGTACCGCTACGACCTGCCGCCCCTGCTGCACCCCGACGAGGCCCAGCTCGCCGCCCTGCGCGCGGCCCTCGGCCAGCTGCAACGCGAGTACGAGGACACCGAGACCCTCCCGCTCAGCCTGCACACCGCCGTCCTGCGCCACACCCTGACCGCGTTCCTGCTGCGCCTCGCGCACCTCGCGGCCAGCTCCGCGGAGGCGGCCCGGCAGCAGGCGGACACCACCTTCACCCTCTTCCGCGACGCGGTCGAGCAGGGCTTCGCCACCAACCACAGCGTCAGCGCCTACGCCGACGCCCTCGGCTACTCCCGCCGCACCCTCGTCCGCGCGGTCCGCGCCGCCACCGGCGAGACGCCGAAGGCCTTCATCGACAAGCGGGTGATCCTCGAGGCCAAACGCCTCCTCGCCCACACCGACCTGCCCATCGGCCGCGTCGGCGCGGCGGTCGGCTTCCCCGACGCGGCGAACTTCTCCAAGTTCTTCCATCAGCACACGGATGTGACGCCGGCGGTGTTCCGGGCGGAGTTGCGGTGACGCTGAAAGGGGGCTCCACGCGCGCGTGGAGCCCCCTTTCATGGAGGGGCGGGTCAGCGCCCGAAGGTGAACCAGTTCACGTTCACGAAGTCCGCCGGCTGACCGCTGGTGAAGGTCAGATACACGTCGTGCGTGCCCGTGACGGAGCTGATGTTCGCCGGGACCGTACGCCATGACTGCCAGCCGCCGGTGTTGCCGACGGCGAAGCTCCCGACGGGCGCGCTGCTGCGGCTGTCCAGGCGCACCTCGACCAGGCCGCTCACGCCGGAGCCCGCACCGCTCGCGACCCGGGCGTTGAACTGTGTGGCCGCCGTGGAGCCGAAGTTGACGCCTCGGTAAAGGGCCCAGTCGCCGTTGGCCAGCGCGCCGATGTTCTGGCCCCCGCCCGTGTCGGAGGTCCCCTCGGTCATCGTGCCGGACTGGCCGTCGTAGGACTCGGCCTGGATGGCGCTGTAGGCGTCCCGGTTGCCGGTCGGAGGCGGCGTGGTACCGCTCCCACCGGCCGACAGCACCTGGACGTAGTCGACGACCATCGAGTGGCCCGGCACCGTGGCAGCGTCCGGCCCGCCGCCGAAGGCGTCCACGAAGCCGCCGCCCATCGCCACGTTCAGGATGATGAAGAAGCCGTGCTCCGTGGCGTTCGCCCACGTCGTCGCGTCGACCTGGTTCTCGCGCACGGTGTGGTAGTTGGTGCCGTCGACGTAGAAGCGGATCTCCTCGACGCTCGTCGAGCGGTCCCACTCCATGCGATACGTGTGGAAGCCGGACTGGCAGCTGGCGCCGGGGCAGGTGGTGGAACCGCCGATGCCGGTGGTCTCGTTGCAGGGGCCGCCGGGTGAGGTGCCGCAGTGCATGGTCGCCCAGACGGTGTTGAGGCCCTGGACGTTCTCCATGATGTCCAGCTCGCCGACGCCCGGCCAGTTCCAGTAGTTGCCGCGGAAGGGTGCGCCCAGCATCCAGAAGGCGGGCCAGTAGCCGCGGGCGGCGGCGCCGGTGACGTTGGGCATCTGGATCCGGGCCTCCACCCGGAGTCTGCCGCCGGCCGGTGGCTGGAAGTCGGTGCGGTTGGTCTCGATACGGCCGGAGGTCCAGTTGCCGGCGGCGTCGCGGCGCGGGGTGATGCGGAGGTTGCCGCTGCCGTCGAGGGCGACGTTGTTGGTGCTGGAGGTCATCGTCTCGATCTCGCCGGTGCCCCAGTTGGCGGGGCCGCCCGGGTACGAAGTCCCGGTCGCATACTGCCAGTTGGCTGTGTTGACGCCGGTGCCCGCGGCGCCGTTGAAGTCGTCGACGAAGACCTGCGTCCAGCCAGACGGGGGCGGCGGCGCGGCAGCGGTCGCGGACGGCGTCACGGCCGTGGCGACCAGCGCCGCGAGGCCCAGCGTGCTCAGGCCGGCGACGAGAGCCCGTCGGAAGGTCCGGCGTCTGCCGGGTGTGCCGGAGGTTTCGCTCATGGGGTGCCTCTCGGTACGGAGTGGGGGTGCGCGGGTGCCTGTCCGGGAGCGCCCGAGGGGAGTTCTGAGAGCGCTCTCAGACAATGGCTGCGCGGACAATGTCCTCTCGGGTACTCCAGTCGTCAAGAGGTGCAGTCGAGAAAGTCCTTGCGAGGTAAGGGGGTTCAAGGGATGAAGGGGAGGCGCCGCGAGGCGCTGGCCGGCGGCATGATGAACGCGGGCGGGGTCCTGCGCTGGGGTGCAGTGGTGGAACGCCCGGCACCGCCCACCGCGCGCGCCCTCCACGCCCACCTCCGCGCGCTGAAGGAGCACGGGTTCGACGCGGCTCCGACCCCCGTCCACCTCGGCACGGACGGCCGCGAGCAGCTGACCTTCATTCCCGGCGAGGTGGCCCTGCCGCCGTTTCCCAGCTGGATGATGACATCGACCGCACTGAGATCGGTGGGAGTCCTGCTGCGGCGCCTGCACGAGGCCGCCGCGGCCGTTCCGGTCGACACCTCGGTCGAGTGGCCGCGGGACTTGGCGGACCCGCAGGGCGGAACGATGTTGTGCCACAACGACGTCTGTCCCGAGAACGTCGTCTTCCGCGACGGCCGTGCTGCTGCACTGATCGACTTCGACCTGGCTGCACCCGGCCGCCCCCTGTGGGACGTTGCCATGACGGCCCGCTACTGGGTCCCCATGCTCGATCCCGCGTCTGCTGCCGCTCTCTATCCCGTCGGGTCGGAAGCCTGCGCACGGCTACGGATCCTCGCCGACGGCTACCGCCTCGCGCGCCGGGAACGCGCCGAGCTGCCCGCAGTCATCGAACAGGCCACCGAGACCTGCCGCGCTTTCGTGGCCGACCGCGTGGCCCACGGCGATCCCGTGTACGTCGATGCACTGGCCGAGCGCGGTGGCTGGGAACGCTGGGATCGCATCCAGGCCTGGCTGGTGGCGCACCGCGACATGTTCACGGCCGCGCTGACGGAGTAGGAAGTCGACATGAGATGCAGAGACGCCTGGGGTCGCGCCTCGCAACCCTGTCATCCGTGTGGTCACTTTCCGTGATGCCGGGAGTCCTTTGTCGGAGCTGCTCGTGTCGTCTCTTCATTGACTTGGTGTGGTGCTGACCAGCACATCCCCATCGGTTGGGAGCGTGAAGGGCGCGTTCAGTCGATGTCCAAGTGTTTCTGTGCGCCCACAAATCAATTACTCACTGTGATCAATGTCCTGATAGGTCTGTGTGCGGAACGTGACGACGTGCAGGTGTTGTCATGTCGATCATCTGTGCCATTGTGCAAACAGGAAGAGGTGTGAGACGTCGGTCGAGACGAGTGCGTCCCCGGCGCCGGCCGAGGAGGAGCAGAGGCAGAGCCTCGGCACCGAGGCGGCCAGGAATCTGGCCACAACGACGAAGTCCGAGCCGCAGATGCAGGGCATCAGCTCGCGCTGGCTGACCCGGATGCTGCCGTGGGTGAACGTGCCGGGCGCGACCTACCGGGTCAACCGCCGCCTCGCCTACACGCTCGGCGACGGACGGGTGTCGTTCGTGAAGACCGGTGCGAAGGTCCAGGTCGTGCCGGAGGAGCTGGGCGAGCTGCCACCGCTGCGTGGCTTCACGGACGGCGATGCGCTCGGTGCGCTCGCGGAGAAGTTCGTGCAGAAGGAGTTCGAGCCGGGCCAGGTCATCGTGGAGGCGGGCCGGAAGGCGGATCACGTCTACCTGGTCGCGCACGGCAAGGTGGAGAAGATCGGCGAGGGGCCGTACGGCGACGAGGTGGTCCTCGGGCTGATGGCCGACGGCGACACCTTCGGCGGCCAGGTCATCGCCGGGCCGGGCAAGAAGTGGGAGTTCACGGCGCGTGCGGCCACGCCCACCACGGTCCTCGCGCTGCCGCTGACGGCGTACAAGGCGGTTGCCGACCGGCACGAGAAGCTGCGCGAGCATGTGCAGCGGATCAGCTCCGACGGTCATCAGAAGCTGAACCGGTCCGGCGAGGCGGAGATCAGTCTGAGCTCGGGCCACATCGGTGAGGAGACCCTGCCGCAGACCTTCGCCGACTACGAGCTGAGGCCTCGCGAATACGAGTTGAGCGTGGCACAGACCGTGCTGCGGGTGCACAGCCGGGTCGCCGACCTCTACAACGAGCCGATGAACCAGACGCAGCAGCAGCTGCGCCTGACGATCGAGGCGTTGCGCGAGCGGCAGGAGTACGAGCTGGTCAACAACAAGGACTTCGGCATGCTCCACAACGCCGACTTCGACCAGCGGATCTCCACGTTCTCCGGGCCGCCGTCCCCCGACGACCTCGACGAGCTGCTGAGCATGCGGCGCAAGACTCGCTGTATGTTCGCCCATCCCAAGGCGATCGCCGCGTTCGGCCGCGAGTGCAACAAGCGGGGCATCTACTTCGGCGGCGTGGAACTGCACGGAAACATGCTGCCCGCCTGGCGCGGGGTGCCGCTGCTGCCGTGCAGCAAGATCCCGGTCAGCAAGCAGGGCACCTCGTCGATCATCGCGATGCGTACCGGCGAGGACGACCAGGGAGTGATCGGCCTCTACCAGACTGGGATCCCGGACGAGGTCGAGCCCGGCCTGAACGTACGGTTCATGGGCATCGACGAGAAGGCGATCATCTCCTACCTGGTCAGCACCTATTACTCGGCAGCCGTGCTGGTGCCGGACGCGCTCGGTGTTCTGGAGAACGTTCAGGTCACCCGCACGAACGGGAGCTGACGCGCGTGTCGTTGATCTCCAGGTCCGTCGCGCCCGCGACGGACCACGACGTGGCGGGGCTGGTGCGGGCGCTGCTGACAGCGCAGGCGTCGGCGTCACCGCGGCTGTCGGCCGCCCCCGAGGCGACGCGCGGGCCACTCCTGCCGTCCGCCCCGACAGGGCTGGGCACCACCGCGGCGCGGATCACCATGCCCTCACCCGCACCACCGCCACCAGCGACACCGCACCCCCCAGCCCCCCGGCTGCCCACCGGTCCCACCGGACCGGGCACCTCGGCCGCCCACCTTCGCACCGCTCCGCCACCTCGCCGGGAGCCGGCCCCGGCGGACCCGGTCGGGGGCTGTACTGCCCGCCCGCCGTCCGCGACGACCCCGCCCTGGGCGAGACCGTCAACGAGCGGCTGGTCGAGTGGGCCGAGGAGGTCGGGATCTATCCCGGCCAGCTGGACAAGGTCCGCAAGGCCGAATTCGGCCGGCTCATCATGCTCGCCCACCCCGAGTCGGACGACCCCGACCGGCTGCTCGCGGCCGCCAAGTGCGCGCTCGCCGAGTGGGCCGTCGACGACCACTATGTCGACGGCGAGGTCGAGGAGGCCCACCACGACCTGCTCGGCCAACGCCTGGCGATCGCCCACTCCGTGATCGACCAGGCCCACCTCCCACTCGGCTACGCACCCCAGCTCGAGCAGGTGGTACGGGCGGATCCGGTGATGCGGGCCCTGCGGTCGAGCCTCGCCGGCCTCACCGCCTACGCCACCACCACCCAGGTGCGGCGACTCCGCCACGAACTGGCCATCATGTTCGTCGCCTACAACCAGGAAGGCGTCTGGCACACCGCACAACAGACCCCGCCCGTCTGGGAGTTCCTGATGCACCGGCACGAGAACAGCTTCGTGCCGTGCATGGTGCTCATCGACGCGGTTGCCGGATACGAGCTGCCGCAAGGTGAGTTCGCCGACCCCCGGGTGCGCCGCGCGTTCACCATGGCCGGCTCGGCCAGCGTGATCGTCAACGACCTGTACTCCATGGGCAAGGAGGACCCGACGGACTTCAGTCTGCCGAGGCTGATCGCCGCCGAGGACCACTGTTCCCTGGAAGCAGCCGTCGACCGCACCGTCGACATCCACAACGAACTCATGCACACCTTCGAGACCGAGGCGGCAGCCCTCACCGCCACCGGCTCCTGCGAGCTGCGCCGCTTCCTGGCCGGCACCTGGGCCTGGCTGGGCGGCAGCCGTGAGTGGCACGCCGGCAGCGCCCGCTACCACGGCGCCGACGCCGCCTGAACTCCCCGACCTACCGCTACCTGAGAAGGATCTCCATGCCCAAGAGCTCCCAGATGGAAGACCTCGCCATGCGCGACGTCCTGCGCACCGATTACCAGAAGTCGGTCGCCGCCTACTGGAACAGCGAAAAGGACCCCGTCAACCTGCGCCTCGGCGAGGTCGACGGCCTCTACCACCACCACTACGGCCTCGGCGACTACGACCCGTCCGTCCTGGAAGGCCCCGCCGAGACCCGAGACCAGCGCATCATCGAGGAACTGCACCGCCTGGAGACCGCCCAGGCCGACGTCCTCCTTGACCACCTCGGCGACATCACCCGCGCCGACCGTCTGCTCGACGCCGGTTCCGGCCGCGGCGGCACCAGCATCATGGCCAACGCCCGCTTCGGCTGCCATGTGGACGGTGTGAGCATCTCGGAGCAGCAAGTCGCCTTCGCCAACGACCAAGCCGCCGAACGGGGCGTGGCCGACAAGGTCCGCTTCCACTTCCGCAACATGCTCGACACCCGTCTCGACACCGGATCCCGCCGCGCGATCTGGACCAACGAGACCACCATGTACGTCGACCTGTTCGACCTCTTCGCCGAGTTCTCACGCCTGCTGGAGTACGGCGGCCGCTACGTCTGCATCACCGGCTGCTCCAACGACGTCACGGGCCTGCGCTCCAAGGCCGTGAGCCGCATCGACGAGCACTACACCTGCAACATCCACCCGCGCAGCGAGTACTTCAAGGCGCTGGCCACCAACGACCTCGTCCCCATCCAGGTCGTCGATCTGACCGCGGACACCATCCCGTACTGGGAACTGCGCGCCAAGTCCTCGGTGGCCACCGGTATCGAGGAGCCCTTCCTCACCGCCTACAAGGAAGGCAGCTTCCACTACCTCCTGATCGTCGCCGACCGCATCTGAATCCTGCGTCCCGGCCCTGCACACTCCTGCGACCGGGCCGGGACCCGGACGGGAGGACGGCTCAACAGGCCCCGGATGTGCGAGAGCGGGGCGTTGTGCCACGAGCGGGGCCGGCTGGTCGGCGCCCGGTGAGCGCGGGGGCCGGGCGCGCCGATGCGTCCGGCCCCCGTCTCCCTCCGTGGCTCAGACCGGTTCCGTCACCCGGATGCGCTGCGGTGCCTCCTCCTGCGGCCCGAACCGGTCGTGCGCCTTGCGCAGGGGCTTCGGCGCCCACCATGCGTGCCGTCCGAGCAGCGCCATCGTCGCCGGGACGAGCAGCATCCGTACGACCGTCGCGTCGATCAGCACGGCGAGGGTGAGGCCCAGGCCGATCTGCAGGATGGGTGAGAAGCCGCCGGTCATGAAGGCGCCGAAGACCACCGCGAGCAGCAGCGCGGCGCAGGTCACCACGCGGCCGGAGCGGCGCAGCCCGGTCACCACGGCCTCCTGGTCGGCCTCGCCCAGCCGCCGGGCCTCGCGCATCCGGGCGAGGATGAACAGCTCGTAGTCCATGGCGAGTCCGAAGGCGATCGCGATGATCAGCGGTGGCGCGGTCAGGCTCAGCGCGCCCAGGCCCTCGGCGCCCAGCAGCCCGGCCAGATGCCCGTCCTGGAACACCCACACCACCACGCCGAGCGCGGCGGCCAGGCTGAGCAGCGTGGTCGCGATGGTGCGCAGCGGGATCAGCACCGAGCCGGTGAACGCGAACAGCAGCGCGAAGATGCCGGCGAGAACGGTCGCCGCAGACCAGGGCGCCCGGTCGGCGAGCATCTCGCGGAAGTCGACCAGCCGGGCCGCGACACCGGCCACCTCGACGGGTTCGTCCCCGCGGACCTCCCGCACCTCGCGGACCAGGTCGGTCGCCGCGTCGCCGTCCACACTGCCCGACGGCGGCAGTTCGACGACGGTCGTGCCGCCGGGCAGTTCACGGGACTGGGCGCCCGGGGCCAGGGTCCGGATCCGCTCGGCGGTCGCCGCGTCCGTCCCCGGCCTCAGGACCACGGTGACCGGATCGACCCCGGCGCCCGGCGGGAAGTGCGCCTCCACGGTGTCGTACAACTGCCGTGCCTCGGTGCCCGTCGGCAGCTGCCGGGCGTCACCGATGCTGATCCGCATCCCGGTGACCGGCAGCGCCAGCACCAGCAGGGCCGGGACGACCACGGCGAGGACGGCGACGCGGTTGCGCGCCGAGAAGCGTGCCAGGCGTGCGAAGACACGGCCCTCTCCGCCCTTCGGCCGGGCCTTGGCCGGGGCGATCCTCCCGCCGAACCGGGTGAGCAGCGCCGGCAGCAGGGTGAGCGCGGCCAGCATGTCGATCACCACCACCGCGGCCACGGCGAGGCCCATGCTGCGCAGGAACACGCTCGGGAAGACCAGCAGTCCGGTCAGGCTGATCGCCACGGTGAGCCCGGAGAAGAGCACCGTCCGGCCCGCCGCCGCGACCGTCCGGTGCACGGCCTCGACCACGTCGTCGGTGTGCCGCCGCTCCTCGCGGAAGCGGAGCAGCATCAGCAGGGCGTAGTCCACGGCGAGCCCGAGCCCCAGCATGGTGGTGACCTGGACCGCGTACACCGAGATGTCGGTGACCTGGCTGAACCCGAACAGCGCCAGGAACGCTCCCGCGATCCCGCTGACCGCGACGAGCAGCGGCAGCCCCGCCGCGCGCAGCCCACCGAAGATCACCACCAGCAGAACGAGGACGACCGGCAGGGAGATCAGCTCCGCGTTCGCCACGTCCTCCTGGGCGCGTTCGCCGAGTTGCTGTCCGAGCAGCGGGCCGCCGCTCACATGGACGTCCGGCGCGTCGATCTGGTGGATGCGGGCGGACGCGTCGTCCACCGCCCGTTCCTCGGCGTCGTCGTCGAGTCCGCCCTCAAGGGTGACCGGGATGAGCACAGCGCGTCCGTCCTCGGAGACCAGGCCCGGCGTGGTGAAGGGGTCGGGCACGGCGGCGACGCCGGGCACATCGCGCACCTCGGCGACGGCCCGGCCGACCTCGCCGCGCAGCGCGGGATCGGAGATCGCGCCGCCTTCGACGACGGCGGTGATCGACTCGCCGGTCGGGTCGACGCGGTCGAGATACTGCGCGGCCCGCTCCGACTCGGTGCCCGGAACGTTCGGCACCTCGTCGGAGAGCCGCGCGAAGACGCCCGTCCCGAGCCCGAACCCGAGCAGCAGAAAGAGCACCCATAGCAGGATGACGGTCAGCGGGCGGCGGGTCGCCGCCCGGGCGAGCGTGGAGAGCACGGTCCCTCCCGGCGGATCGTAGGCTTCGAACGCCCTCAGACTCCTGCCGAGGGGGATGCCAACGGATCGCCGACGGGAGCGGTTTCGAGGCCTCCGCCGTACGGGGGAGACGCGGCCGGCGCTCCCTCGCTAGGGGGAGCCGGGGGTCACCAGTCCGGTCTCGTACGCGCAGATCACGGCCTGTACCCGGTCCCTGAGGCCCAGCTTGCTCAGTACGTTGCTGACGTGGGTCTTGACGGTGTGTTCGCTGACGAACAGGGTCGTGGCGATCTCCGCGTTGGACAGTCCGCGGGCGAGCATCCGGAGCGTCTCCACCTCGCGCGCCGTCAGCAGGTCCAGCTGTTGCGGCGTCACCTCGGCGGCGGCCTCCTCCCGGCGGCGCCGCACGATGTCCGCGACCAGCCGCCGGGTGACCGCCGGCGCGAGCAGCGAGTCGCCGGCCGCGACCACCCGCACCGCGTGCACGAGGTCGTCCCGGCGCACATCCTTCAACAGGAACCCGCTGGCACCCGCACACAGCGCCTCGTACACGTACTCGTCCAGGTCGAACGTGGTCAGCATGACGACCTTGCAGCCGGACTGCGTGCACACCTGCCGGGCCGCCTCCAGGCCGTCCATGACCGGCATCCGGATGTCGAGGAGCAACACGTCCGGCGTGTGCCGCCGCACGGCGTCGACCGCCTCGGCGCCGTCGCCGGCCTCGGCGACCACCTCGATGTCCGGCTGCGCCTCGAGGATCATGCTGAAGCCGCTGCGGACCAGCTCCTGGTCGTCGGCGACGACCACGCGGATGCTCACCCCAGGGCCGCCTGTCGGTCGTCGTCCGGCAGCCGTACGACGACCCGGAAGCCGCCGTGCGGACCGCGCCCGGCCTCGGCGCTGCCCCCGCAGGCGGCGGCCCGCTCCCGGATGCCGATCAGCCCGTGCCCGCCACCCGCGCCCGAGGGCCCGCGTCCGTCATCCGTGACCGCCAGTGTCAACGCCTCCTCCGTCCACCCGAGTTCGACCGTCGCGGTGGAAGCGTACGCGTGCTTCACGGTGTTGGTGAGCGCCTCCTGGACCACGCGGTACGCGGCTACCTCGGTGTCCGGGGGCAGTGGACGGGGCTCGCCGGAGGTCCGCAGCTCCACCCGCAGTCCGGTGGACTCCCCGACCTGGCGGACCAGCTCCACGAGCGCCGAGACGCCGGGCTGCGGCAGCCGCCGCGAACCGCCCCTGGCCTCCTCCTTCAGGACGCCGAGGATGCGGCGCAGTTGGGCCATGGCGTCCCGCCCGCTCGCGGCGATCGCATCGAACGCGGCCTCGGCGCGGGCCGGATCACTGCGGACGACGACCGGACCGGCCTCGGCCTGCACTACCATCAGGCTGACCGCGTGGGCGAGAATGTCGTGCATGTCCCGGGCGATCCGGGCGCGCTCCTGCGTCCGGGCCCGCTCGGCGTCGGCGGCGCGTTCCCGTTCCAGCCGCCGGGCCCGGTCCTCCAACTCCGCGGTGTAGGCGCGCTGGACGCGTTCGAGCATCCCGAGCGCGTAGGCGCAGACGACGCCCATCAGGTGGAAGGCGTACTCGAAGGGCTCGGTCTTGTCCGTGTGCACCATGGTGAGCGCGACCCCCGCCAGCCAGCCCACCAGCATCACCCGCCGCTGCCAGGGCGGACACAGGGCTGCGACGGTGTACAGGACGACGAGGCCGCCGTATTCGACATCCGGCGGCGGCGCGTGGTAGACCGCCATCGCGGGGGTCGCGACCGACACGGCGCACGCCGTCCCGAACGGTGCCCGCCGCCGCCACACCAACGGCACCGCGGTCGCCGCCCCGAGCAGGTAGCCCTGCCAGGACAGCGGCTCGTCCTTCCCGCCGGGGAAGATCCACTGCAGGGAGGTCGCGAACAGCACCAGGGCGGCGAGCGCCGCGTCGACGACGTACGGATGCGTCGTCCGCAGTCGGGCGACGGCAGGCGTGATCCAGGACCGAGCGGACATGGCGGCTCCTCGGGGCAAGGGCCGTTCCAGTATCCCGAGGTGGCCGGGGGCAGGCCTCACCGGTGAGAGGGATATCGGCACGAGGTGATCTCATGGCCGGGCGTCCCCCGGATGGGCGAGGTCGTACGGGCGGGGATACGGCGCCGGGCGGTAGGTCACGTACCGGGGCTCGGCCGTCGGCTCCTCCTGGCGCGCGCGGGTGTTGAGGGCGTCGGCGGAGGCGTCCCAGTGGCCCGTTGTCAGGCGGTGCTCCAGGGTGTGCAGGGCGGCGAGGGTCTCGCCCGGGGTGAAGGTGCAGTGCCCGGGGCCGTCGACGTAGGCCTGGGCGAGGAGTCGGCCGCTGCCGGCCGCGGCCCGCCGATAGGCGCTCTCGGCCTGGACGGGGATCAGCGCGTCGCCGGTCGTGTGGATGTTGAGCTGGGGGTCGGTGAGCCGGCCCTTGAACACGCTGGTGTCCCGCATCCACCGTACGGCCGCCGGGTCGGCGGAGATCCGGGGCGCCCGGTTCAGGGCTGTGAGGTCGGCCCGCAGTGACAGTCCCGCCTTCTTGTAGAGCTCGGTGACCTCCTTGTACCCGGGCGAGCGGTGCAGCATCGCCGTGTAGTCGACGCCGGTGTTCCACGACGGGTTCCCGCCGGCCCGCCGCTCGGCCTCCTGCCGCCAGCTGAAGGCGGGCAGCTGGAGCAGCCCGGTGACGGCCGCGTACTGGTTGGCCTGCTGGGCGTCCCAGTCGGTCGGCCCGGGTTTCGGTTGCGCGGCGTCGTTGTACCCGGGGATGTTGTGCAGGGCGGCAGCGAGAGCGATACGGGCCCGCCCCTCGTCGGTCTGCTGGGCGGCGGTTACCTTCGCGGTGAGCGCGCTCGCGGCGCTCTGCGCGGCCGCCTGGTCGGCGAACCCGGTGAGCGGGATGCTTTCCCCGGGAGCAAGCAGCGCCTTCAGCGCGAACACCGGATCGAGCGTGCTGTTCCAGTTGGCGACCCCGCCCTGCACCAGCCCGCACATGGACAGCGAGCCGTCGAAGCGGTCCGCGTGCCGCTCGGCCAGGGTGGTCGTGACGAGCCCGCCGTAGGAGGTGCCCCAGGCGAGCGTTCGCCGGGCCGTGCCGAACCGCGTCGTGAACAGGTCGAGGGTGGCGAGCTGGTCGGGGACGGCGTCGGTGACGGCCCAGCCGTTCGTGGCGTACGAGGAGCCGATCAGCGCGTAGCCGTCGGCGAGGAGTTCGTCCCGGGTCTGTGAACTGGGCGCGTTCTGCGCGGGGTTGGGCCAGCCCGCGGCACGGTAGCCGTGGCTGTAGAGCAGGACGGTGCCGTTCCAGGCGGTGGGGACGTCCATCAAGTAGGTGGCGCCGGAGGGAAGTCGGCCCTCGATGTGCGAGTCGGTGGCGGCCTGCGCCGGCAGCGCCGTCACGGCGCACAAGGACACGGCCAGCAGTGCGATACGGGCTCTCAACGGGGCGTCCCTTCCGGGGTGGGGGCGGCGGCTCGGGCCGCGGGGGATTCCAGGGCGTTGGTGTGTGTCTCGCGTACCCGCCACACGGTGAGCGCGGTGATTGCCGCGCCGCCGCACAGCAGCAGGGAGACGGGGGCGCTGCTGCCGCCGGACGAGGCGAGCAGACTGCTCGCGATCAGCGGGGAGAACCCGGCGCCCACCAGGGTCGCGGCCTGGTATCCGAGGGAGGCGCCGGTGTAGCGCACGCGGGTGCCGAACATCTCGGTGAGCAGGGCGCCCAGCGGGCCGTACATCGTGGACTGGGCGACACCGTGACCGAGCGCCAGGGCGAGGATCAGTAGGCCGGGGGAGCCGGAGTTCACCAGGGCGAGCACCGGGAAGGCGAGCGCGGCTGAGGCGACGGCGCCGGCCAGCACCACCGGGCGGCGGCCGACCCGGTCGGACAGCGCGGAGGCGGCGGGCAGCACCAGCAGGGCCACGCAGGAGGCGATGGTCACCGCAGTGAGCACCTGCGGTCGGCTGTAGCCCTGCTGGACAGCGTACGAGATCATGAACCCGGTCAGCAGCGACTGGGCCGTGAACGCGCCGATGCCGACGCCCGCCGCGAGCAGCACCGGCTTCGGGCGGCGCAGCACCTCCACGACCGGTGGCTTGTCCACCGGCGCGCGCTTGGCCGCGGCGAACAGCGGACTCTCCGCGACCTTCAGCCGGACGAACAGGCCGACGGCCAGCAGCGCGATGCTGAGCAGGAACGGCACTCGCCAGCCCCAGGAGCGGAACTGCTCGTCGGGCAGTGCGGAGACCAGGGTGACCACTCCCGCGGAGAGCACGGAGCCGAGCGGGGCGCCGAGCATGGTGAAGCTGGACCACAGGCCGCGCCGGGACCCGTGGGCACGCTCGGCGTGCTCGACGACCATCAGGGTCGCGCCGCCCCACTCGCCGCCGATCGCGATGCCCTGCACCACCCGCAGGGTGACCAGCAGGACGGGTGCCCACACGCCGATCGCGTCGTAGGTCGGCAGCAGGCCGATGAGGAAACTGCCGCAGCCCATCAGGACCATGGTCAGCAGCATCATCGACTTGCGGCCGAGCCGGTCGCCGAAGTGGCCGAAGACGATGCCGCCCAGCGGGCGGGCCACATAGCCCGCGGCGAAGGTGCCGAAGGCCGCGATGGTGCCGACCGCGGGGTCGGCGTCGGGGAAGAACAGATCGCCGAAGACGAGCGCGGCGACGGTGCCGT
Source organism: Streptomyces sp. NPDC127197 (assembly GCF_042672405.1). Taxonomy (NCBI): domain Bacteria; kingdom Bacillati; phylum Actinomycetota; class Actinomycetes; order Kitasatosporales; family Streptomycetaceae; genus Streptomyces; species Streptomyces sp. NPDC127197. The sequence goes on from NZ_JBHXVG010000005.1 coordinate 337,107, forward strand.
ACACGAGGAAGTCGTAGAACTCCACTGCCGTGCCGAGCAGTCCGGACAGTGCGACGCGGCGCAACTGCCGTGATTCCGGGGACGATTGACGGGCGGATGAGCGGGATGGCTGCACGGTGAGCTCCCTGGGCCGATGCCGTGGAAGTGCACCGGCGGGGGACCGCGCCGATGCCCGGCTGAAGTTAGGCAGATATCATGCGGCCGTCAATCATTTGCACAACATCAGCTCCGGGAGTCGGGCTCCGCGATCCGCAGCAGCAGTGCGTGCAGGGTCTCCCGCTCGGCCGGGTCGAGCGGCTCCAGCAGGTCGTTCGTGACGCGCAGGCCCGCCTCGTCGGTGTCGCGCAGAAACGCGCGGCCGGCCTCGGTGAGGACGACGATCCGGCTGCGGCGGTCCTCGGGCGCGGGGCGGCGCTCCGCGAAGCCCAGCTTCCCCAGGTCGTCGACGAGTCCGACGATCGCGCTCGGGTCGTAGCCCAGCCGTTCGCTCAGTTCGCGCTGGAGGGCGCCCTGAGAGGTGGCGAGGAAGCGCAGCACCGCGTAGTGGCGCAGGCGCAGGCCCGACTCCTGGAGGAACGCGTTGAACAACTGCCCCGAGCGCAGGCCCAGTCGGTACAGGAGGTAGCCGGTGTCCGCGTGCAGTCCGCGCATCCATGGTTCGTGCGCGTCGATCGGGGCTGCGTTCGGGGTGTGCTGCTGGCGGGCGATGGCGGGCTCCCTGGTCGAGGCCCCGGGTGGGGGCGGTCTTCTGCGGGTCGATCCCAGTCTCTCGCGCCTTCCGGTCGGCAACAACTATTGACGTCAACAATTATTGCTCTTAGCTTCTGTCTCGTAGCCGCATCACACGCATCACTTGCGAAGGGACTCGCCCGTGCCCAGCATCGATCTCACCGGCAAGGTCGCCGTCGTCACCGGCAGTGGCCGGGGCCTCGGCCTCGCCTACGCCCACGCCCTCGCCGCCCATGGCGCGTCCGTGGTCGTCAACGACGTCGACGAGACCGTGGCCGAGCAGGCCGTCAAGTCCATCACCGAGGCCGGCGGCACCGCCGTTGCCGAGGTGGTCGCGGTCGGCACCACCGAGGCCGCCGACCGGCTGGTGGGGCGGGCCGTCGAGGAGTTCGGCCGGCTCGACGTCCTGGTCACCAACGCGGGCATCCTGCGCGACAAGGTGCTGTGGAAGATGACCGACGACGACTTCGACGCGGTGATCAGCACCCACCTCAAGGGCACCTTCACCTGCGCCCGTGCCGCCGCGGTCCGGATGCGCGAGCAGGGCGAGGGCGGCTCCCTGATCCTGGTCGGCTCCCCGGCCGGGCAGCGCGGCAACTTCGGGCAGACCAACTACGCCGCCGCCAAGGCCGGCATCGCCGCCATGGCCCGCACCTGGTCCATGGAGCTGGGCCGCGCGAACATCACCGTCAACGCGATCGTGCCGGTCGCCGCCACCGCGATGACCGAGACCATCCCCGCCTTCGCCCCGTACATCGAGGCCATGAAGAACGGCGAGCCGCTGCCGGACTTCCTGCGCAAGGGCGAGGGCTTCGGCACTCCCGAGGACTGCGCGGCCCTCGTCCCGTTCCTCGCCTCCGAGGCCGCGCGCGGCATCACCGGGCAGGCCATCGGCATCGGCGGCGACAAGGTGGCACTCTGGTCGCATCCGCAGGAGCTCAGGGCGGCGTACGCCGATGGCGGCTGGACCCCCGAGACCCTGGCCGACGCCTGGCCCACCTCGGTCGGCGCCGAACTCCAGTCGGTGGGCATCCCCGCGCCCAAGCTGCCGGAGGCGTGATGGACATCAGCGAACTCGTCGCGATCGACGTCCACACCCACGCCGAGGTCTCCTCCAAGGGCCACTCTTCCCTGGACGACGACCTGCACGACGCCTCCTCCGCCTACTTCAAGGTCGAGGGCAAGCGGAAGCCGACTCTGGAGGAGACCGCCGCCTACTACCGCGAGCGGAAGATGGCCGCCGTGATCTTCACGGTGGACGCCGAATCCGCGACCGGCACCGCGCCCGTCCCGAACGAGGAGGTCGCCGAGGCCGCCGCCGCCAACCCGGACGTGCTGATCCCCTTCGCCTCCATCGACCCCTTCCGGGGCAGGGCGGGGGTCAGGCAAGCCCGCCGGCTGGTGGAGGAGTACGGGGTGAAGGGCTTCAAGTTCCACCCCAGCATCCAGGGCTTCTTCCCCAACGACCGGGCGGTGGCGTACGACCTCTACGAGGTGATCGAGGAGACCGGCACCATCGCGCTGTTCCACACCGGTCAGACCGGCATCGGCGCGGGGGTGCCCGGCGGAGGCGGCATCCGGCTGAAGTACTCCAACCCGCTGCACGTCGACGACGTGGCTGCCGACTTCCCGCATCTGAAGATCATCCTGGCGCACCCGTCCTTCCCCTGGCAGGACGAGGCCCTCGCGGTCGCCACCCACAAACCGGGTGTGCACATCGATCTGTCCGGCTGGTCGCCCAAGTACTTCCCGCCGCAGCTGGTGCAGTACGCCAACACGCTGCTGAAGGACAAGGTCCTGTTCGGCTCCGACTTCCCCGTCCTCACCCCCGACCGCTGGCTCGCCGACTTCGCGAAGCTGACGATCAAGGACGAGGTCAAGCCGAAGATCCTCAAGGAGAACGCCGCCCGCCTGCTCGGGCTGACCAAACCGTAAGGGGCGCAACGATGCGCAACGAGGGACTGGGGTCATGGCCCGCACGCCGGGCCCGCAAGACTCCGCACCGCACCGCCCTGATCCACGGCGAGACGACGTTCACGTACGCCGACCTGTACGCGCGCACCACCCGCCTCGCCCACGCCCTGCGTGCCCGGGGCGTACGCCGCGGCGACCGGATCGCCTACCTCGGCCCCAACCATCCCTCCTACCTGGAGACTCTGTTCGCGGCGGGCACGCTCGGCGCGGTCTTCGTCCCGCTCAACACCCGCCTCGCCGGGCCCGAGATCGCCTACCAGCTCGCCGACTCGGGCGCCAAGGCCCTGGTCTACGGCCCCTCGCACGCCGGGCTCGTGGCCGGGCTGCCCGGCAGCACGGACGTCCGTACGTACATCGAAGTCGGCGCCGAGTACGAGGAAGCGGTGGCCGCCGCCGCGTACGAGCCCATCGACGAACCGGTCGGCGCCGACGACACCTGCATCATCATGTACACCTCGGGGACGACCGGCCGCCCCAAGGGCGCGATGCTCACGCACGGCAACCTGACCTGGAACGCCGTCAACGTTCTCGTCGACACCGACCTGATCGCCGACGAACGCGCCCTGGTCTCCGCCCCGTTGTTCCACACGGCCGGCCTGAACATGCTCACCCTGCCGGTGCTGCTCAAGGGCGGCACCTGCGTCCTGGTCGAGGCCTTCGATCCGGACGCCACCTTCGACCTGGTCGAACGGCACCGGATCACCTTCATGTTCGGGGTGCCGACGATGTTCGACCAGATCGCCCGGCATCCGCGCTGGCGGGACGCCGACCTGTCCTCGCTGCGGATACTGACCTGCGGCGGCTCGCCGGTGCCGACACCGCTGATCGCCGCCTACCAGGAGCGCGGGCTCACCTTCCTCCAGGGCTACGGCATGACGGAGGCCGCGCCCGGGACACTGTTCCTGGACGCCGAGCACGCGGTCGGCAAGGCCGGTTCGGCGGGCGTACCGCACTTCTTCAGCGACGTACGGGTGGTAGGGCCGGACCTCACGCCGGTCGACGTCGGCGAGACCGGCGAGGTCGTGGTGCGCGGGCCGCACGTCATGCCCGGCTACTGGGGGCTGCCCGAGGAGACGGCCGCTTCCTTCGTGGACGGCTGGTTCCGCAGCGGGGACGCGGCCCGGATCGACGAGGACGGCTATGTCTTCATCGTCGACCGCATCAAGGACATGATCATCTCGGGTGGGGAGAACATCTACCCCGCCGAGATCGAGGACCTCCTCCTCGCCCACCCCGACATCGTCGAGTGCGCGGTCATCGGTGTGCCGGACGACAAGTGGGGCGAGGTGCCGCGCGCGGTCGTGGTGCCGCGCGAGGGCGCCGACCTCGACCCGGACGAGGTGCTCGCCTCGCTGTCCGGCCGCCTCGCCAAGTACAAGATCCCGAAGTCGGTGGTGCTCGCGGACGAACTCCCGCGCACCGCCTCCGGGAAGCTTCTCAAGGCCCGGGTGCGCAAGCGCTTCGGCAACCAACTCCCTTAAGGAAAAAGCATCTATGAGCGTCACCGTCAACGGCCTCGACGAACTCAAGAAGCTCGCGGGCAGCGACCTGGGCACCAGCGAGTGGATCGAGATCACGCAGGAGCGGATCAACACCTTCGCCGACGCCACGGGCGATCACCAGTGGATCCATGTGGATCCGCAGAAGGCTGCGGAGGGTCCGTTCGGCGCCCCGATCGCCCACGGATACCTCACCCTCTCGCTCTTCATCCCCTTGTTCACCGAGCTGCTCGACGTCCAGGGCGTCACCACGAAGGTCAACTACGGCCTGAACAAGGTGCGCTTCCCCTCGCCGGTGCAGGTCGGGTCGAAGATCCGGCTGGTCGGGAGGCTGGCTGAGGTCGAGGATGTGCCGGGCGGGGTGCAGATCACCGTCGACGGCACGATCGAGATCGAGGGCGGCGCCAAGCCCGCGGCCGTCCTGCAGAGCCTGTCGAGGTTCTACGCCTGATCGTCGCGTGCGGGTACGAGGTCGAGAAGGCGTTCCGACGCGTCCAGCGCAAGCGGGCTGAACCGCTCGTGCACCCTCCGGAACGTCTTCTCGGCCTGCTCGGCCGGCCAGTCGTCCGGCAGATGCTTGACCGGCAGCCGCGGATCGCGGCGGATGATCCGCAGCCACTCGGCCTGCAACAGCAGCCGCAGCCCGAGGGCGTCGTCGGCGTCCGGCAGCTCCGTCTCCCATGGCTGCCAGCGCCGTACGAACGCCTCGTAGCGCGCCGCCAGTTCGGACAGCTCCCAGGTCTCCTCGATCATCGCGCCGATGTCCATGCCGGCATCGGCGTGCGCGCGGAAGACCTTCACATGGGCGGCGAGGCCCAGCTCGGCCACCAGCTCCGACACATCGACCTCGCCGGGCGCGATCCACAGGCCGTTGAACAGCGGGCCGAAGCCGCTCCAGGTGAGCTTGGAGCGCAGGTCGTGCCGCTGGCGCTGCCAGGACTCGGGCAGTGAGAAGCCGAGCAGGGTCCAGGTGCCGTCCCACTGCCGGTTGACCGCGCCGGTCTGCCAGATGCGCCGCTCGCCGTCGCGCAGTACGGCGGCCGAGTGCTCGGTCAGGCCGAAGTACATCCGGCGGCCCTCGCGCCGGCGGCGCAGCAGGCCCCGGTGCACCATGCGGGTCAGCGTCGAGCGCGTCGCCTGCTCGCCGACGCCGACACGGGCGAAGACATCGATGATGCTGCCCGAGTACACGCAGACGTCCCGCCCGAGCACCTGGTCGCCCAGGAACGTCAGCATCAGGGACTGGGGCCGCAGCGACTCTTCCGTGGTCACGCGGCCCACCGTACGCCCTGGTCGATCAGTGCGTCAGCCCGTGACCTGCTGGTACGCGTACACGCTCGTCGACAGTGCGCAGACGCCGGGCTGGATCACCTGGGCGCGCAGGGTGCCGCTGTGCACGTCGTGGTCGACGCCCTCCGTCTCGTAGGTGCCGTCCGTGCAGATGCTGCGCTGCGGCAGCGCAAGCAGGCTCGTCACCGCGCCAGTGACCGGCCGGCCGTCCAGCCGGTGCGGCAGGTCGACCTGGAGCAGCGGCCGGATCTGCGGGAACAGTGTGCCCGTGGCGTCGTTCGAGGCGCACACCAGACGGGTGTCCGTCACGAAGTCGCAGCCCTGGACGTCCCGCACCGGCCGGTCGAGGATGATCTGCCCGGCCACCGCCAGCGATCCGCCCATTGCGGCGCGCCGGCGGTCGACGCGGTGGACGCGCCGAGCGCGAGAGCACCCAGTGACGCGGCGAGGGTGAGGAGTTGACGCTTCATCGGCCTCCTGTCACATCGACGAAGATGGGGTTGGAATAGAACCATGTGTCGGCCCACGGGTCACCGTTTCCGGGCGCATGAGTGATCGGCCCGTGTGGGTCGACCGAGGCGCCGAAGTAGCCCGTGCCGTGCCGGTTGCCGTCGCTGCCGCGGAGCCGGACGTAGAACGACTCGTCGCCGGCGGTGAGCGGAATGCGCAGGGTGTACGTGCCCTTCCGGCCGCCGACGTCCCTCGTGTGCACGACCCTGGTGTCGGGCGCCCGCCGGCTGTCCCGGTCGGTGACCGGGCCGCGCACCGCGCCGCGGATGACGTCCACATGCGCCAACTCGGGCAGGATTCCGGACGGGTTGGGGCGTGAGGCGGACGTCACCGTCACATGGAGCGTGAGCCGCTCGCCCCTGCGGACCCGCAGCCGTCCGCCCAGTGTGACGCCTCGGCCGAGGTCCCGGTCCCGCTTGAGGCGGACCTCCAGCCCGTCGAGCAGATGTCCGTGGTCGACCCAGACCCGGCCCGCGCGCAGGCCGGACATCACCGAGCGGTAGCCGTAGCGGGTGACGCCGACATGGGTGCGGCTGAACTGACCGGGCCAGAAGTCGCTGCCGGGCTGCGGGGTGTCGGTGTTCACCGGGTCGGGCAGCCGGCCGGTGTTGTCGAAGTTCTGGCCCGGCTGCCAGTCGCCGTTCCGCCAGGTGTCGAAGACGATCCGGTGGGCGTCGGAGTTGGTGGTGATGGAGAACAGCCTGCCCTCGGCGAGCATCGCGTCCCACAGGCCGCCGACCGTCGCCGTCGCCCAGTCGAAGCCGCCGTACGTGAGGTAGGCGTCCGCCGGGTAACCCGGCCAGGACTGGGCGGACGGCTTGTTCTCGTACTCGCCGCGGATCGAGTTCGTACCGCGCCAGCCGGGTATCGCCGCGCCCTGGGCGCCGGGCGCGCCCTCCATGCCGATCATGATCTCGGGGGCCGCGTCCCGCCACGCGCGCAGCTCGTGCGGGGAGTCGATGCCCAGGCGCATCGGGTGGTTGGCGAGGACGAGCACGTCGTCGACGTAGCCGGTGCGGCGCTGTTCTGCCAGCCACTGGATGGCCTTGACCGCGTGCTCCTCGTTGCGGGCGGTGTCGGCGTGACCCGGAGAGCCCTCGGTGTAGCCGAGCAGCTTGCCGTCGTAGGCCCGCTCGAAGCGGGTGAGCAGGTCGACCTCGTTCGGGCCGGGCGCGGTGAAGACCGTGCAGTGTTCGGCGGCCGGGATGTACCACTCCAGGCCCTGGAAGATCAGCCGGCGCGGGTTCTCGGCGCGCGCCCTGAGGATCTCCTGGCGCTGCAGCGCGGCACCGAGGTCGGCGTGCCCGACGTTGGAGTGCTCGGTGAACACCATCCAGTCCAGGCCGTACTTGGCGCCCTCGCCGGCCAGCTGGGAGAACGTGTACTTCGCGTCGTGGCTGTAGACGGTGTGGATGTGGTGGTCACCGACGAGATAGGCGAGGCGGGGGTCGCTGCCGCCGAGGTGCCGCTCCCCGGCGGCAGCGGGCAGTGGCCCCAGGGCGAAGGCGGTCCCGAACAGGCCTGCACCGGCGAGGAGTTGGCGTCTGGACAGGCCCTGCGGATCCAGGTCGGCGGGCGGGACGGAGGGGTCGGCCCACTCGGGCAGCTGCTGCTCGGTCATGACGTTCCTCAACAGGTCAGTGGTTCATGAACTGGGAGACGGGCAGCGCCCGGTCGACGATCCGCACGTCGCCGAGCCAGCCGTGGTGGATCTGGTCGATCCGGCCCGCGTACTCGTAGCCGCCGAGCAGCCACGGCAGTCCGAGCGAGGTCAGTCCGACGGAGCGGGCGGTGGGGTTGCGTACGACCGGGCAGCCCTCGACGTACATCGTGGTGTGGCTGCCGTCGTTGACGACGGCGACATGCCACCAGGTCTCCCGGGCCGTCTCGTGGCCCCAGTTGGTGGCGATGCCCTGCTGGTCGAGCGGCCGCACCGCCCACTGCGGTCCGGGCCCGTCGGACAGCGACAGCGTGGCGAGCGGCTCGTCCGGATCCCCCTCGGTCTTGCCCGCGGCGCCGCCCGTGCCGGTCCGGCTCACCAGCCCGCCCCAGGCGTTGCGGGACGCGGCCCAGGTGCCAGGCACCTTGTAGAAGGCCTCGACGGTGTAACCGCGCTCGAACGTCGCCGAGTTGAGCGGAGCGCCCGCTACCGTCCGCAGATACGCGCCCCGCAGCGGCGACTTGTCCCCGTAGAGGCGCAGGCTGCCGTGCCCCGGCTGGTCCGGGTGGTGGTCGGCCGACCAGGTGAGGGTGCCGTCCCCGACCCGGACGACGGTCAGGTCGTTGCCGCGGCCGGACAGGTCACGGACCGTGCCGTCCACGCCCGCGCCCTCCTCGTGTCCGTCGAAACGCCAGTAGGCGAGCGTGCCGCGTACCAGCATCCCGGCGGCCGGCCGTGCCGGGCGGGCGGGTACGGGGGCGAAGGCGGAGAAACGCTGCTCGAAGTCGATCGGCACGGAGAACCGGTCCTCCGGACCCGTCAGTTCGATCTCCTGCCGCTCCAGCTCGTTGAGCCCCTCGGCCGCCCGGCCCAGGATCCACGGCGAGACCGTCTCGACGTCGATGGTGTTGCGGTCGAGGTCGAAGCGGTAGAGGCGGATCATCGCCGCGCCGCCGTAGTACCGGTTCTGGTAGTTCGTCAGGTGCAGGTGTACGTCGTTCCCGGCGGCGTTCTTCTTCACGGCGCGCGCGGCGGGCCAGTAGTGGCCGTTGAGGGTGAGGAAGATCTGGTCGTGGTCCGCGATCAGCTGGTCCCAGAGCTTCTGCCCGTACGAGGAGAGGGCGTCGTCGCCGGACACCAGTTCGTGCGTGGTGAGGATGACGGGCGCCTTCGGGTGCTGTGCGATGACGTCCTTCGCCCAGGCGAAACCCTTCGGCGACAGCCGCCAGTCGAGGGCCAGCACGAGCCACTCGCGCCCGGCCGCCCGGAACACGTGGAAGGAGTTGTAGCCGTCGGGGGAGGCTCCGCCGAAGGTGCGCCTGCCCTCGAAGCGCTCCGGGCCGAAGGCCGCCAGGTACGGCGTCGGGCCGCGCTGGTCGTCGGTGGACGAGCGGACGTCGTGGTTGCCGGCCACCATGCTGTAGCCGACGCCCTGCCGGTCCAGGATCCGGAACGCCCTGCTCGCCGCAGCGATCTCGGCCTCGGTGCCGTTCTCCGTGAGGTCGCCCAGGTGCGACAGGAAGACGATGTTCTCCTCCCGGCCCTGCTCCAGGAGGTAGCGCAGCGAGGCCTCGATCGGCGCGGGGTCGATGCTCGGCCCGTCGAACAGGTACTGCGTGTCGGGCATGACGGCCAGCGTGAAGCGCCGGCTGTCCGGGTCGGGCCGCCACCTGCCCGCCGGTGCCGCCTCGGCGGCGGTCGGCAACGCGACCCCGGCCGTGGCGGCGGCGCCGATCAGTGCGGTGGCCCGCAGGAAGTTGCGTCTGCCGGCGTCGGCCTGCGCGGCCTCGCCCCGGTCGTGGTCATGCTCGGTGCACACGTCAGCTCCGTCAGTGGCGACTGGTGAAGGGAGAGCAGATCAGAGAACGCGCAGGATCCAGCCCCAGCGGTGGGTGCCGGTCGGGAGGAGGTACGCCGGTGAGGTGTCGGGCCCGCACGAGGCGGTCCCCAGGCCGCGGTGGGCGGCGTCGATGTGTACGACGCAGCCGTCGCGCGGCACGAGTTCGTCATGGTGGGCGGCCGCCGCGAGGTCCGCGGCGCGGTGCCGGGTGACGGAGATCTGGCTCGGCCGGTCCAGCTGCACGAACAGCCCCGTCGCGTCCGGCGCGGAGAGGGTGAAGTGCCGTACGCCGTGCCTCCCGCCGCTCTCCTGCGGCCGCAGATAGGGGGTGAACAGTTCGTCCACGGGGAGCGAGTGGTGCCCGACGGGCGCGCCGGCGCTGCGGTCCGGGTACGACTCCCACGGACCCTGCCCGAACCACTCCAGAAGGTTCAGCCCGGCCACCGTCTCGAACACCGACCCGACCCGGGCCACGTCGTCCAGTGCCTCGGGCAGCTGAGCCGACTCCTCGACGCGGATCCCGCCCTCGACGGCCGTGAAGACCTGCTCGTGCCGGACGACTCCGGCCGCGCAGGCGTACTCCGCGAGGACGCCGACGCTCTCCCGGTCCCGGCGCACGGCGACCAGCTTGCGCACGAGCGAGTCCAGCCCCCACTCCCGCCAGCGGGCCGCCGTCCCGCCCAGTTCGTCGTTGTCGGTGGGCGCCCGCCACAGCGACAGCGTGGGGGCGGCGAGGAGGAGGGGATGGACCAGAAGCCCGTCCGCATCGATCTCTACCGTTCGGTCCGCCACCGGGACGGCCCGCGGTACGGGTGCGGGCCGCAGCCGCACCTGTGGCAGACACACCACCGTGCCACGCGGCGCCCACGGTTCGTCCCGTGCGGTCGTGACCTTCAGCGTCAGCCAGGCCTCGCCCCCGTCGGCCGGCAGATCGAACGGCAGCGGCACCGCCGCCGTCTCTCCCGGGCGCAGATCGGGCAGCTCGGCCGGCGCCGTCAGCGTGCGACCGTCGGCGAGGGACAGCCGCCACTCGGCGGTCAGCCAGTCCAGGCCGCGGAAGTGCTGGTGGTTGCCGATGACCGGCCCCTCGTGCTTCAGGCACTCCAGCCGCACCGGCGCCGCGATCTCCCGGTGCTCGTACAGCACCGGCTTGGGCGTGCGGTCCGGGAACACCACCCCGTCGGCGATGAACGCGCCGTCGTGCAGCGCCTCGCCGAAGTCGCCGCCGTACGCCCAGCGGTGGCCGGGCGCGGCGACGCCGCCCTCGTACAGCCCGGCGCCCGCGCGCCCGGCCGGTCTTCCGTCACTCACGTGCTGGAGAATGCCGTGGTCCCAGAACTCCCAGATGAAGCCGCCCTGAAGACCCGGGGTGGCCTCGATGGCGGACCAGTGGTCGGCGAGCGTGCCGTTGCTGTTGCCCATGGCGTGCGAGTACTCGCACTGGATGAGCGGCTTGGTCTGCTTCCCGGACAGCGCGTGGGCCACGCACTCCTCGATCGGCGCGTACATCGGGCAGGCGATGTCGGAGGCGACGTCCGGATCCGCCCAGCCGCGCTTGGCCGCGCCCTCGTACTGCACCGGCCGCGTCGGATCGTGCCGCCGCACCCAGCCCGCCGCCGCGTCGTGGTTCGCCCCGTAGTCGGACTCGTTGCCCAGCGACCAGATGATGACCGACGGATGGTTCTTGTCCCGCAGCACCATCCGGGAGACCCGGTCCACGAAGGCGTTCAGATAGCGCGGGTCGTCGGCGATCTCGTGGGCGTGGTCGTGGCTCTCGATGTCCGCCTCGTCGACCACGTAGAAGCCGAGTTCGTCGGCGAGGTCGTACAGGGACGGGTCGTTCGGGTAGTGGGCGGTGCGGATCGCGTTGAAGCCGAAGCGCTTGAGCAGCACCAGGTCCGCGCGCATGTCGTCGTACGACACGGTCCGGCCCGTCAGCGGATGGAAGTCGTGCCGGTTCACGCCCCGGATGAACACCCGCTCGCCGTTGACCAGCAGGTCCCGGCCGACGATCTCGACGTCGCGGAAGCCGGTGCGGTGCCGCGAGGTGTCGGCGACCGTTCCGTCGGCGCGGTGCAGCCGGACCGTCAGGTCGTACAGCTCGGGCGTCTCGGCGGTCCAGGTGCGCACGTCGGGGACGGTGGTCAGCAGCCGCGCCTCGCCCAGGAAGTCGGAGACCCGCTCGTCCTGTGCGTTGGCCCGGTCGAACTCGGTGTCCTGCGCGAGGGGCCGACCGTCCAGCTCCCCGCTGACGTACCACCCCTCGGGCAGCGCACCGCCCGCGTCCCGCACCCGGCAGTCCACCAGCAGCTCACCGTTGCGACGCGCCCGCACGGTCACGTCCGCCAGATGCAGCGGGTCCGTCGCGTACAGCAGTACCGAACGGGTGATCCCACCGTGCCACCACTGGTCCTGGTCCTCGATGTGCGAGGAGTCCGACCACTTGACGACGGTCAGGCGTACGACGGCCCGCTCCCCGGCGCGTACGACATCCGTCAGATCGAACTCGGCGGCCAGATGGGAGTCCTTGGAGATCCCGACGGGCCGCCCGTCCACATGCACCAGCAGCAGGCTCTCGGCCGCGCCGACCTGGAGCACGATCCGCCGCCCGGCCCACTCGGCGGGCACGTCGACCTCGCGCTCGTACACGCCCGTCGGGTTCGCCGACGGGACGAACGGCGGGAACTCGTCGAACGGCATACGGACATTGGTGTACTGCGGCAGGTCGTCCGTGCCCTGGAGGGTCCAGGCGCCGGGGACGTACGAGAAGGACCAGGTGTCCCGCACCGGCGCGTCCGGCGCCGGCAGCAGCTGGAAACGCCAGTCGCCGTCCAGGGAGACGGCCTGGTCACGCCGGTCGACGGCACACATGGGCAATCGCCCCCAGGAGGTCACCTCGGGTGCCTCCCAGGGGCGGAGCCCCAGCAGGGGATCCATCAGCGGATGGCCCCCTTGCCGAGGTCGCCGATGATCTGCCGGGCGCCGATCGCGAAGACGATCAGCAGGGGGACGAGGGCGAGCAGGGCGCCGGTCATGACCATTCCGTAGTCGGTCGTGCCATGGGTGCCGTTGAGCTGGGAGAGGGCCACCTGGAGGGTGACGTTGTCCGGGTTGGTGAGGGCGATCAGGGGCCAGGCGTAGTCGTTCCACTGGCCCATGAAGGTGAAGATGCCGAGGAAGGCCAGGCCGGGGCGGACCACGGGGAGCGCCACGTGCCAGTACTGGCGCAGGAAACCGGCACCGTCGAGCTTGGAGGCGTCGAGCAGCTCGTCGTGGATGGCGCCCTTCATGTACTGGCGCATCCAGAAGATGCCGAAGGCGTTGGCCGCCGCCGGGACGATCAGCGCCGTCATCGAGCCGATCCAGCCGAGCTTCGCCATGATCACGAACTGGGGGATGGCCGCCAGCTGCGCCGGCACCATGAAGATGGCCATGAGCAGCGCGAACAGCAGCCTCCGCCCCGGGAACTCGAACTTGGCGAAGACGAAGGCCGCCAGTGAGTCGAAGAACAGCACCAGCACGGTCACCGAGGTCGCGACCAGCAGCGAGTTGAGCATCGACCCGAAGAAGTCGATGTTGTCGAAGAGGTTGCGGACGTTCTCCAGGAAGTGCGGGCCGGGCAGCAGCTTCGGCGGGTAGGAGAAGATCTCGGTCGACGTGTGCGTCGACATGATCACGGCCCAGTAGAAGGGGAAGGCCGACAGCAGCAGGCCGAGGACCAGAACGGCGTGCAGGGCGATGCCCCGGCGTCGGGAGCCCTTGATGGTGGATGCCATGGTGACCGGCCTGCCTATTCTTCGCCCCGGCGCTGCACCAGGCGCCAGTTGATGATCGAGAAGAGGACGACGACGAGGAAGATGCCCCATGCCACGGCGGCGCCGTAGCCGAAGTCGTTGTTGTCGAAGGTCTGCTGGAAGAAGTAGAGGACCATGGTCCGGCCGGCGTGGTCGGGGCCGCCCGAGAACGTGGACTCGTTCGCGGTGGTCTGCAGCAGTACCTGGGGCTCGGCGAAGCTCTGCAGTCCGGTGACCGTCGAGACGACGAGCACGAACAGCAGTACCGGCCGCATCAGGGGAAGCGTGACCCGGAAGAAGGTCTGCACCGGCCCGGCGCCGTCGATGCGGGCGGCCTCGTACAGATCGCTCGGGATCGTCTGGAGCCCGGCGAGGAAGATGATCGCGTTGTAGCCGGTCCACTGCCAGGTCATCAGCGTGGCGATGGCGACCTTGATGCCCCACGGCGTGTTCAGCCAGGCCACCTGGTCCAGGCCGACGGCCTGCAACAGGGCGTTCATCAGGCCGAAGTTGGTGGAGAACACCGAGCCGAAGATGATCGCGACGGCGACGATCGAGGTGACGTTCGGCAGGAAGTACGCGAAGCGGTAGACGTTTTTGAAGCGCACCGCCGAGTTGAGCATCACGGCCGTCACCATCGCCAGGAAGATCATGGGGAAGGTGGCCAGCGCCCAGATGACGATCGTGTTCCCGATCGACTGCCAGAAGTCGCTGTCGGTCAGCAGGTACTGGTACTGCGCCAGGCCCGCCCACTCCATCGAGCCCAGGCCGTCCCAGCGGTGGAAGGAGAGGTAGAGCGAGAAGCCGACGGGGATCAGGCCGAAGGCGAGGAAGAGGAGATAGAAGGGGGAGATCGCGGCGTACAGCCGCCAGTAGCTGAGGATGCCCTTCCTGGGGTGGACGGCCGGTTTCTCGGCCACGGCTGTCGGCGGGGGTTGCTCGACGACGGGCACGGTAGCCATCAGTGACTCACCCCCAGGTGGTCCGCGATACGCCGGCACTTCCTCATGGCGTCCCTCCAGGCCTTCTCCGGGTCCTTGCCGAGGACGCCGACGTTCTTGATCTCGTCGCGGATCGGCTGCCCGAGTGCGACGTCGTACGGGCTGTTGTAGGCGACCGGGATCTTCTCGGCCGCCGGGCCGTAGACGTCCATCGTGATCTGGTCGCCGAAGAACGGGTCCGGCTCGCGCAGCTTCTTCATCTCGTACGAGGCGGGGGTGGACGGGAAGAGCCCGGCCTCGACGAACCCCTGGGCCTGGTTGTCGGCGTTGAGGATCCAGGTGATGATCTCGAACGCCTGCTCCGGCTCCCGGCACGCCTTGGTGATCGACAGGAACGAGCCACCTACGTTCGAGGGACCGCCGGGGCAGTCGGCCACCCGCCACTCGCCCTCGGTCTTGGGCACCTCCAGCTTGAGGTCGCCCGCGGCCCAGGAGGCGTTGAGCGCGCTGGGCAGCAGGCCCCTCTCCTTGGCCGAGATCGAGTCGGGCGTGCCCGACACGATGCTCGACACGATCCCGCGCCGTTTCGCCTCCACGGCCCGGTCCCAGCACATACGGACGTGCTCGCCGTCGCCGATGAAGTTGCGGTCCTCGTCCACGAACCGGGTGGTCCCCTGGCCGATCGACATCTCGAAGACGCTGCCGACGTCGATCAGGAGGTACGCCCCCGGGATCCGCTTCTTCAACTGCTCGCCCGCCGCGAAGAACTTCTCCCAGGTGTCCAGCTCCCTGGAGACGTCCTCCGGTTCGTACGGCAGCCCCGCCTTCTCGAAGACGGCGTTCTGGTAGTAGTGCACGACCGGACCCACGTCGATCGGGAAGCCGATTAGGCTGCCGTCCGGGGCGACGCCCTGCTGCCACTTCCAGTCCAGGTACTGGCTCTTGAGCTTGTCGGCGCCGAGCGTGCGCAGGTCCACGAACTGGTCGGCGTTCGGCAGGTAGGAGGCCATGTCCTCGCCCTTGAGCCCCGCGATGTCGGGTATGTGGGCGCCGCCGGCCATCGTGGTGATCAGCTTGGACCGGTAGTAGCCGCCGATCTGCTGGGCCTTGAGGCTGACGACGTTGTCATAGCGGGCCGTGGCCTCCTTGACGACGGTGTCGCTCAGGCCGCCGCTCCAGTACCACAGGACCATGTTCCGGCCGGTCGAACCGGTCGGGACGGCGCAGCCGGATGTGAGGCCGCCGAGCGCCGTGGCGGCCGTACCGGCCAGGCCCGCGCGCAGCAGGCCTCTTCGTGAGAGCCGCACAGCTCCCACCGCCTTTCGGATGTATGACGTGTGCGAGTGGTCAGTCGGGGATGCCGTTCGGGGGTGTGACGGGGGCGTGGTGGACGGGCGGGCCCGGGTCCGCCGGGATGCGGTCGTCGAGGAAGCCGTACGCGCTCCTGAGTTCGGGGTCGTTCAGCGCGCGCCACCACCGGTCGATGCCGTACCAGCCGGGTGCGGCCAGCGCCCCGCCGTGGTGCCGCACGGACAGCCCGGCCGCCAGCACCGCGAACCGCAGCCGTTCCGCCAGCGGCCAGCCGCCCAGCGAAGCCGCGACGAAACTCGCGCCGAAGACGTCCCCGGCGCCCGTCGCGTCCAGCACGTCGAGGTCGAGAGCGGGGACGTCCGCGTACTCGCCGGTGGTCTGGTCGACGGCGACCGCGCCCTCGCCGCCGCGGGTGACCACGGCCACCGGCACCAGCTCACTGAGTGCGCCGAGCGCCGCGACCGCGCTGTCCGTGCGGGTGTACGCCATCGCCTCGACCTCGTTGGGCAGGAACGCGTGGCACAGGGAGAGCTGGTCGAGGAGGTCGGTGGACCACTGCTGGGTGGGGTCCCAGCCCACGTCGGCGTAGATCTGTGTGCCGTTCGCGGCCGCCTTGGCGAGCCACGCGTGGGGTTCGGCCTCGAGGTGCACGAGGGCGGTGCGCGCCTCGGGCGGGTCGCCCATGAGCGCGTCCTGCGAGTACGGGGGGTCCTGGCCGTGGGTGACGAGGGCCCGGTCGGAGCCGTGCGCGATGGAGACGGTGACCGGGGTGTGCCAGCCGTCCGCCGTGCGGGAGAGGGACAGGTCGACGCCCTCCTGGCCGGCGAGGACGTCCCGGCAGTACATGCCGTAGAAGTCGTCGCCGAAGACCGTCGCCAGGGACGTCTTCAGGCCGAACCGCGATGCGGCGACCGCGAGGTTGGCGATGCCGCCGGGACTGCTGCCCATGCCGGCCGTCCAGATCTCCTCGCCCGGCGTCGGGGGCCTGCCCAGACCCGTGAGGACGAGGTCGTAGAAGAGCAGCCCGGTCAGCAGCACATCGGGCCGGTCGTCGTCCACGCGGACATCCTCTCCGTCAAAACTCTTCATTTCAGTGACCGGAATCGTGCGCCGCTCCGGGAGTTTGGTCAATACCCGAGCAGAAGTGAGCATAGAAATGATTGAAGATGACGAGTAGTGTTCACGGCGTGCTGGCAGAACGACGACACCAACTCATCCTGCGGGCCCTGCGCTCGGGCGGCCCCGCGGCCGTGACCGATCTCTCCGAGCAGCTGGGGGTGAGCCCCGCCACGATCCGGCGTGACCTGCTCAAACTCGAGGAGGACGGGCTGCTCACCCGGGTGCACGGCGGCGCCGTCGTCGAGGAGGGCGACCAGCCCTTCGCCGAGGTCGCCGAGGTGCGCGTGCCCCAGAAGGACGCGATAGCCGCGCGGGCGGCGGCGATGATCGCGGACGGTCAGTCGGTGCTGCTCGACATCGGCACCACCGCCTACCGGCTGGCCCGGCAGCTGCACGGCCGCCGGCTCACCGTGATCACCAGCAACCTGGTGGTGTACGAGGAACTCGCCGACGACGAGGGCATCGAGCTGGTGCTGCTCGGCGGCATGGTCCGCCGCGAGTACCGCTCCCTGGTCGGCTTCCTCACCGAGGACAACCTGCGCCAGCTGCACGCCGACTGGCTCTTCCTCGGCACCAGTGGAGTGCGGCCCGGCGGGCAGGTGATGGACACGACGGTCGTCGAGGTGCCGGTCAAGCGGGCCATGATCAAGGCCAGTGACCGGGTCGTGCTGCTCGCCGACTCGGCGAAGTTCCCGGGTACGGGTATGGCAAAGGTCTGCGGCCCCGAGGAGCTGGACGTGGTGGTGACGGACGCGGCCGTGGAGCCGGCGACCCGGACCGCGCTGCGGGAAGCGGGCGTCGAGGTCATCGTGGTGGGAAGGGTGCAGGCGTGAAGCTGACGATTCTGGGCGGCGGCGGATTCCGGGTGCCGCTCGTGTACGGGGCGCTCCTCGGGGACCACGCCGAGGGCCGGGTCACCCAGGTCGTGCTGCACGACCTGGACGCCCAGCGGCTCTCCGCGGTGACCCGCGTCCTCGCCGAGCAGGCGGCCGGCGTGCCCGACGCGCCCGAGGTGGCCGCCACGACGGACCTCGACGAGGCTCTGCGCGGTGCCGACTTCGTCTTCTCCGCGATCCGCGTCGGCGGGCTGGAGGGACGGGCGAACGACGAGCGGGTGGCGCTCGCGGAGGGCGTCCTCGGCCAGGAGACGGTCGGCGCGGGCGGCATCGCCTACGGCCTGCGGACCGTGCCCGTCGCCGTCGACATCGCGCAGCGCGTGGCCCGCCTGGCGCCCGACGCCTGGGTCATCAACTTCACCAACCCGGCCGGCCTCGTCACCGAGGCCATGTCCCGCCACCTCGGCGACCGCGTCATCGGCATCTGCGACTCGCCGGTCGGACTCGGCCGCCGTATCGCCCGTGTGCTCGGCGTGCAGAACCCGGCCGAGGCATGGATCGACTACGTCGGCCTGAACCACCTCGGCTGGGTGCGCGGCCTGCGCGTTGCGGGCCGCGACGAACTCCCGCGGCTGCTCGCCGACCCCGGCCTGCTCGGCTCCTTCGAGGAGGGCAAGCTCTTCGGCGCCGACTGGCTGCGGTCGCTGGGCGCGATCCCCAACGAGTACCTGCACTACTACTACTTCAACCGGGAAGCCGTACGCGCCTACCAGGAGGCCGAGCAGACCCGCGGTGCCTTCCTGCGCGACCAACAGGCCCGCTTCTACGCCGAGATGAGGAACCCGGACGCCTCGGCGCTGAAGGCCTGGGACGCCACCCGTGCCGAGCGCGAGGCCACCTACATGGCCGAGAACCGCGAGACCGCCGGCGCCGGTGAGCGCGACGCCGACGACCTGTCCGGCGGCTACGAGAAGGTGGCGCTGGCGTTGATGCGGGCCATCGCCCGCGACGAACGCACCACCCTGATCCTCAACGTCCGCAACCGCAGCACGCTCTCGGTGCTGGACTCCGAGGCGGTGATCGAGGTCCCGTGCCTGGTCGACGCGAACGGCGCGCACCCGGTCGCCGTCGATCCGCTGCCCGACCACGCCACCGGCCTGGTCTGCGCGGTGAAGGCGGTCGAGCGCGAGGTGCTCGCCGCCGCCGACTCCGGCTCCCGTACGACGGCCGTGAAGGCCTTCGCCCTGCACCCGCTTGTCGACTCGGTCAACGTGGCCCGGCGGCTCGTCGACGGCTACACGGCCGTCCACCCCGGCCTCTCGTACCTCAAGTAGAGCCCTGAGGAGAGCTGTCCCATGCACGACGAACGCCGCCGGATCGAGGAGCGCGTCGAACGCGTCCACAACCAGCGCATCAAGCCCGCGGTGTACGCGGCCACCGTCCCCCTTCAGGTGGCGGCCTGGCAGGCGCCGGGGGAGCCGGTCCCGTTCGAGGACGCCGCCGCGGCCACGTACGAGCCCTTCGCGATGGACACCCCGTGGGGCCCGCCCTGGGGCACCACCTGGTTCCGTATGCAAGGCCAGGTGCCCGCCGACTGGGCCGGCCGGCGCGTCGAGGCGGTCATCGACCTCGGCTTCGTCGGCGACTGGCCGGGCAACCAGGCCGAGGCGCTGGTCCACCTGCCCGACGGGACGCCCTTGAAAGCGGTCAACCCGCAGAACCAGTACGTGCCGATCGCGCGCTCGGCAGCGGGCGGCGAGGAGATCCACTATCTGGTGGAGGCGGCTTCCAACCCTGACATCCTCGCCAATGACTTCGCCGCCCCGACCCCGCTCGGCGACGTCCTCACCGCCGGCGACAGGCCCCTCTACACGTTCCGCCGCGCCGACCTCGCCGTCCTCGACGAGGAGGTCTGGCACCTCTCGCTCGACGTCCAGGTGCTGCGCGAGCTGATGCTGGAGCTCGGCGAGCACGAGCCGCGCCGCCACGAGATCGCGCACGCCCTGGACCGCTCCCTCGACGCCCTCGACCTGGACGACATCCCGGGCACGGCGGCCGACGCCCGCGCCGTTCTCCAGCCCGTCCTCGCCAAGCCCGCGCACGCCAGCGCGCACACCCTCTCCGCCGTCGGCCACGCACACATCGACTCCGCGTGGCTGTGGCCGATCCGCGAGACCAAGCGCAAGACCTCCCGCACCTTCTCCAACGTCACCGCACTCGCCGAGGAGTACGAGGAGTTCGTCTTCGCCTGCTCCCAGGCCCAGCAGTACGAGTGGGTGCGCGACAACTACCCGAAGGTGTGGGAGCGGATCAAGAAGGCGGTCGTCGACGGTAGTTGGGCGCCGGTCGGCGGCATGTGGGTGGAGGCCGACGGCAACCTGCCCGGTGGCGAGGCGATGGCCCGGCAGCTGATCCACGGCAAGCGCTTCTTCATGGAGCACTTCGGCATCGAGACCAAGGGCGTGTGGCTGCCCGACTCCTTCGGATACACCGCGGCCTACCCGCAGCTCGCCAAGCTCGCCGGCAACGACTGGTTCCTGACCCAGAAGATCTCCTGGAACCAGACCAACAAGTTCCCCCACCACACGTTCTGGTGGGAGGGCATCGACGGCACCCGCATCTTCACCCACTTCCCGCCCGTCGACACCTACAACGCCGAGTTCTCCGGCAAGGAGATGGCCCACGCCGTCCGCAACTACCAGGACAAGGGCCGCGGTACGACGTCCCTGGCGCCCTTCGGCCACGGCGACGGCGGCGGCGGCCCCACCCGCGAGATGCTGGAGCGGGCCCGGCGCCTCGCCGACCTGGAGGGCTCGGCGAAGGTCCGGATCGAGCACCCGGACGCCTTCTTCGCCGCTGCCCGCGAGGAGTACCCGGACGCGCCGGTGTGGGCGGGCGAGCTCTACCTGGAGCTGCACCGCGCCACCTACACCACCCAGGCCCGCACCAAGCAGGGCAACCGCCGCAGCGAACACCGGCTGCGCGAGGCCGAGCTGTGGGCGACGACCGCCGCGCTGCACGCGCCGGGCTACTCCTACCCGTACGAGCAGCTCGACCGCCTGTGGAAGACGGTCCTCCTCCACCAGTTCCACGACATCCTGCCGGGGTCGTCGATCGCATGGGTGCACCGGGAGGCGGAGGCAGAGTATGCGCGGGTGGCAGGGGAGTTGGAGGCGGTGACGGGGGAGGCCCTCGCTGCGCTGGGCACCGGCGAGGCCCGGGCCTTCAACACCAGTCCGTTCGACCGGGCCGAGGTGGTGCGGAGGGCCGACGGTGAGACCACCGTCGTGAACGTGCCGGCGAACGGGAGCGCTCCGCTCGGCAACGCCCTGACCCAGGACATGGTTGTGGTGACGGACCGCGTCATCGACAACGGCCTGGTCCGGGTCGAACTGGCCGACGACGGAACCCTCGCCTCCGTACGCGACCTGCGCGCGCAGCGTGAAGTCCTCGCCGGCAAAGGCAACCTGCTCCGCCTCCACACGGACCTGCCCAACTACTGGGACGCCTGGGACATCGACAAGCACTACAAGAACCGCTACACGGACCTGCTGGACGCCGAGTCCATCACCGTCGTGGAGCGGGACCCGCTGCTCGGGGCGCTCAAGGTCGAGCGCTCCTTCGGCCGGGGATCGAGGATCACCCAGACGATCACTCTCCGCTCCGGCAGCTCCCGCATCGACATCGAGACCGAGATCGACTGGCACGAGGCCGAGAAGATCCTCAAGGCGGGCTTCCCGGTCGACATCCGCGCCCAGCACTCCTCCGCGGAGATCCAGTTCGGCCACGTCCAGCGCCCCACCCACACCAACACCAGCTGGGAGGCGGCCCGTTTCGAGGTCTCCGGCCACCGCTGGGTGCACATCGGCGAACCCGGTTACGGCGTCGCGGTGATCAACGACTCGACGTACGGCCACGACGTGTCCCGTACAGTCCGCGAGGACGGAGGTACGACCACCACGGTCAGCCTCAGCCTGGTCCGCGCCCCGCGCGTCCCGGACCCCGAGGCCGACCAGGGCCGGCACCGGTTCACGTACTCGCTGCTGCCCGGCGCGAGCATCGAGGACGCGATCGCCGAAGGCTACGCCCTCAACCTGCCGCTGCGCGTCGCCGACGCGGCGGGCACGCCGGAGCCGGTCGTGTCCGTGGCCGGCGAGGGCGTGACCGTCGAGGCGGTGAAGCTTGCGGACGACCGGTCCGGCGACGTCGTGGTCCGCCTCTACGAGTCCCGCGGCGGCCGGGCCCAGGGCGTGTTGCGCACCGGCTTCCCGTTCGCGGGGGCCCAGGTCACCGACCTGCTGGAACGACCGCTCCACGACGCGGA
Organism: Streptomyces sp. NPDC127197; assembly: GCF_042672405.1. NCBI lineage: Bacteria > Bacillati > Actinomycetota > Actinomycetes > Kitasatosporales > Streptomycetaceae > Streptomyces > Streptomyces sp. NPDC127197. The sequence continues at coordinate 358,934 of NZ_JBHXVG010000005.1, forward strand.
CGTCACCGGCGACGGCGGGGTCTCCGTCACGCTGCGACCCTTCCAGGTGCTGACGCTGCGGCTGAAGAGGAGCTGACGCGTGCCCGTACAACCCTGGTTCACCGACGCCAAGCTGGGGATCTTCGTCCACTGGGGCATCTACGCCGTCGACGGCGTCCAGGAATCCTGGTCGTTCTACGACGACATCGTGCCGCACGACCAGTACATGTCCCAGCTCGACCGTTTCACCGCGTCCCGGTACGACCCGCGAGAGTGGGCGAAGCTCTTCGCCCGCGCCGGCGCCCGGTACGCCGTGCTCACCAGCCGCCACCACGACGGCGTCGCCCTGTGGGACACCGCCCACGGCGACCTGAACGTGGGCCGCGACCTGATAGCCGGCTACGCCGACGCCCTGCGCGAGCAGGGCCTCAAGGTCGGCCTGTACTACTCGCACTCCGACTGGAACCACCCCGACTACGCCTCCACGCGCAAGCCGGGCCGCCCGCCGGAACTGGAGGACAACCGCTACTCCGAGGTCGCGGCCGAGTTCGAGGACCTGGCCGCCTGGGAGCGGTTCATCGCCTACCGCGACGGTCAGATCCGCGAACTCACCAGCCGCTACAAGCCCGACCTGATGTGGTTCGACGGCGAGTGGGACCGCAGCGAGGAACAGTGGCGCATCCCGGAACTCGCCGCGCTCATCCGTTCCGAGGTGCCGGACGTCGTCTTCAACGCCCGCATGCTCAGCGAGGGCGACTACGCGACCCCCGAACAGGGCGCACCCGTCGTACCGCCCGAGGGCCCCTGGGAACTCTGCCTGACCATCAACGACTCCTGGGGTCACCAACACCACGACCACAACCACAAGTCGGTCGACCAGCTGATCCGCTACTTCACCGAGACCATCGGGGGCGGCGGCAATCTGCTGCTCAGCGTCGGCCCGCGGGAGGACGGCACCATCCCCGTCGAGCACGCCGAACGGCTCGAGGGCCTCGGCGCCTGGATCGCCCGACACGCGGAGGCCGTGTACGGGACCGTGCGCGGCCTGCCCGCCGGCCATCACTACGGCCCCAGCACCCTCTCGAAGGACCGCCGCACGCTCTATCTGACCCTCTTCGACGCTCCGCGCGCCGAGATCGGCGTACGCGGACTGCTGAGCTCCGTACGCCGGGTCACCGTGCTCGGCAGCGGGACCGAACTGTCCCACCGGGTCATCGGCGGTCTGCACGAAGCACCGGGCGTGCTCTGGATCCAGCCGCCGGCCGCGGCGGACCTCGACCCGCACGCCACGGTGCTCGCGGTCGAACTGGACGGCGAGCTGGAGCTGTACCGGGGCTCGGGCCGGTTCTGAGGGCGGACCGAAGCCGTTCCCATGAAGAATTAAGGAAGTGGTAGATCACCTGGTCACGGCGGCTCTGGCAGCCGCCGTGAACCGGACTCGTTGCCTCCTGGACATCTGAAGTTTGCCTGTCACCCCTGGGATGCCGGAGCAAGGAGCAGAGAAAGGTGGCACTGTGCGAGACCCGCGTATGTCCGCGATCGGGAAAGGGCTGAAGCGCCGCGGCCGGCTGATGGTCCAGGCGGTGAGCCCGCCGCGCCGCCAGTTGAACGCCATGCCGGCCCCGCGGGGGCCCCGTGAGTCGTCGTACGTCGCCCCGCGCGCCCCGCGGCTCGTGGACTCGCCGGTGTTCGTGCTGTCCTCGGTGCGCTCCGGCTCGACCCTGCTGCGGGTGCTGCTGAACAGCCACAGCCGCATCCGGGCCCCGCACGAGATGCATCTGCGCACCGTCCACGTCCAGCTGACCCGCAGCTTCAGCGCGGAGGCCATGAAGGCGCTGGAACTCGACAAGACCGAGCTGGAGCACCTGCTGTGGGACCGGGTGCTGCACCTGGAGCTCACCCGCAGCGGCAAGGACGTCATCGTTGACAAGACGCCGCCGAACACCCTCATCTGGCCCCGGCTGCACCGATGTTGGCCGAACGCCCGCTACATCCTCCTGCTGCGTCACCCGGGCGCGGTCATCGCGTCCCTCACCGAGCGCCGCCGGGATCCCGACCTTCGGTCCATCCACGCCGAGGTCCTCGGGTACGCCGAGAAGCTGGAGCAGGCGCGCCGGACCCTCGACGCGCACGTGATCACGTACGAGGAGCTCACCGCCGAGCCGGAGCAGACGACGCGCGGCCTGTGCGAGTACCTCGGCGTCGAGTGGGAGAGCGACATGCTCGACTACGGCAGCCGGGACCACGGCACGTTCCGCCCCCAGCTCGGCGACTGGAGCAGCACCATCAAGTCGGGCCGCATCCAGCCCGCCAGGCCGGCCGACCCTTCCACCGAACTCCCGCCTCGACTGGCGGAGCTGGCGAAGGCGTGGGGTTACCGGGTCTAACACCGGGAGGGCGTGCCGACGTAAAGGGGCGCGGGGCCGTGTCAATATGCGGCTCCGCCGCGTGGGCGCGACAAGCCACGAACAACCCGCACCCGGCAGAAGCCCTAAAGCGGCAGTACCTGAGCCGCACTACCGACGGAGTCAACCGGCGTGGGAGAAGGAACCGCCGGCAGCGTCTCCGGTGCCTCCCGCTGCTGCGGAACCGCCACCGGCCTGAGCGGCCGCGGAGCGGACACCACCGTGTAGTCCTGCCCGAGGAACGGCGGCACGATCTCCCCGGGATCATCCCCGAGAGCCAGCCGCACAGCCGCCCAGGGCGCGTTGACCCCGCACAGCGACAGCTGGTGCAACCCACCCGCCGGACGCGCGTTGACATCCATCAGCACCGGCTGCTCGTCGAACATCCGGAACTGGATGTTGGACAGATAGTGCAGCCCGAAACCCTCCGCGAGTCGCCGCGCCGGCTCCAGCCACTGTTCGTGCAGCGTGAAACCGCGCCGGCGCCCGTTCTTCGTCCGTCCGACGATCAGCCGCACCTGGTTGTCCGTGCCGGTGAGGCAGTCCACGGACACCTCCGGCTGCTCCAGCCGCGGCATCACCAGCCAGTCGACGGGCTCGTCGGCCTGTCGCACCGCCTCGAGCACCAGGTCGAGCGGCACGTAGGGGCTCGGGAACCCGCTGAGGTGCAGAAGCGAGAAAGGGGCGCGTGTGATCACACGGAAGCCCACCCCGCCCGCCCCGGACGCCGGCTTGAAGCACGCCCTGTGCCCGGCCGCCTCCAACTCCTCGACGGCCGCGACCAGTTCGTCGGCGCTGCGCACCCGCCACCACGGCGGCACGGGCACGCCGATCGCCTGGACCGCCTCGTAGGCGATCACCTTGTCCTGGAAGACGGCCACGGCCTCCGGCGGCGGCGCCAGCAGCGCCGTACCCACCGCCTCGAACTCGGCGCGGTGCGCCACGATCGCCGCCTGGTGCAGCCGCGGCACGAACACGTCGATACCGCGCCTGGCGCACAGGTCCAGGGCGAACTCGACGTACGCGGCCGGGGACAGGCCCTCCGGCTCCAGCTCGGCCGTGTCGGCGGCGGCCAGTACGGGCGAGTCGGGGTCGCCGTGCGTGGCGTGGATCTCGACGGCCCGGTCGCTGGGATTTCTCCGCAGCTGATCCATGAAGAACACGTTCTCCGCGTACGTGCGGTTGAGCCAGACGCGTACGCGAGAGACCATGCAGGCCGCCTTTCACGGTTCGCGGGCACGGCGGAGCGAGGCCGGCCCGGCCTGGGGTGGTTGGAGGGACACCGAACCGCCCCTGCGTGAAGGGAGTTTCGTGGCGGTGGTGTTGGGGCGATCATACGGCTTCGCGGACCCGCTGCGTGCAACGTGCGTGTTACGGATTCTCCGGTCGTGCCCACCCGCAGCGCGGGTGCCTGATACCCCGCCGGTACGCTCGGGTCGCCCTTGCCTGACGAGCCGCGGCTGTGTTCTCGTGGTCCCGTCCGTGTGATCGTAAGGGGGCGACAAGTGACATCGACGGCCGGTGGTGCCGGGCAGCTGCTGGCCATCAGCGACCTGCACATCGGGTACGCCGAGAACCGCGATCTGGTCAGGAAGATGCGCCCCGGCTCCGACGACGACTGGCTGCTCGTGGCCGGTGACGTCGCCGAAACCGTGGCCGACATCCGCTGGGCGCTGGAAACCCTCGCGGGCCGCTTCCGCAAGGTGATCTGGGCGCCCGGCAACCACGAACTGTGGACCCACCCGTCGGACCCCGTCACCCTGCGCGGGGTCGCCCGCTACGAGCACCTGGTCGAGGTGTGCCGTGAGCTGGGCGTGACGACGCCCGAGGACCCGTACCCGGTCTGGGACGGCCCCGGCGGGCCGGTGGCCGTGGCGCCGCTGTTCCTGCTGTACGACTACAGCTTCCTGCCCTCCGGCTGCACGACCAAGGACGAGGGCCTGGCGTACGCGCACTCGACCGGCATCGTCTGCAACGACGAGTACCTGCTGCACCCCGACCCCTATCCCACACGTGAGGACTGGTGCCGGGCCCGGGTCGCGGAGAGCGGGCGCAGGCTCGCCGAGCTCCCCGATGACCTGCCGACCGTCCTGGTCAACCACTATCCGCTGGACCGGCACCCGACGGAGGTCCTCTGGTACCCCGAGTTCGCCATGTGGTGCGGCACCCGGCTGACCGCGGACTGGCATCGCCGGTTCCGGGTGGAGACCATGGTCTACGGGCACCTGCACATCCCGCGGACCACCTGGCACGAGGGCGTCCGCTTCGAAGAGGTGTCCGTGGGCTACCCGCGCGAATGGCGGGGGCGCCCGCAGCCGCCCGGCCGGCTGCGCCGCATCCTGCCGAGAGAGGAAGCGACCCGGTGATCGAGGAGCTGCTGCCCGACTCCGTGGTGGCCGTCGAGGCACACGACGACGGGACCGAGCCGGCGCCGCTGTACCCGGAGGAGGCGGCGGTGGTCGTGCGGGCCGTCGCCAAGCGCCGGCGTGAGTTCGCCGTCGTACGCGGCTGCGCCCGCCGCGCCATGGAGAAGCTCGGCGTGCCGCCGCAGGCCGTCCTGCCCGGGGAACGCGGCGCTCCGCGCTGGCCGGACGGCCTGATCGGCAGCATGACCCACTGCGACGGCTACGGCGCCGCCGCCCTGGTCCGCGCCACCGACCTGGCCTCCCTCGGTATCGACGCCGAACCCCACGCACCGCTCCCGGAGGGAGTCCTGGAGTCCGTCGCCCTGCCGGGCGAGCAGGACCGGCTGCGCCGCCTGGCCGCGGAGCACCCCGCGCTCCCGTGGGACCGGCTCCTGTTCAGCGCCAAGGAGTCGGTCTACAAGGCGTGGTTCCCGCTCACCCGGAAGTGGCTGGACTTCTCGGAGGCCGACATCGACCTCGTCATCGACCCGCACGGGCGGACGCACGGCCGTTTCCGCGCCGCACTGCTCGTACCGGGCCCTGTCGTCGGCGGCGAACGCCTCGGCGGCTTCGAGGGACGCTGGACCGTCCAACGGGGTCTGGTGGCGACGGCGGTGGTGGTGCCGCACATCTGACGGCGGCCGGAACCGTCAGGGCTTCGGGCACCAGCTCTGCAGCAGGCGGAAGAACTCCTCCTCGTTGCCGGTCAGGCCCGCGGCCGCCAGCGCCTGTTCCGCCTCGGCGAGGACGGCGGGCGGGACGACGGGTGGCATACGGGCGTCCGGTGGGCCGGCCGCGGTGTCGAACGCCGCCCGTACCGTGTGCAGCAGTCGAAGATAGGCCTGCACGGCCATGCGCTCGCGGTCGGTCAGTACGGCTGTGGGCATCGGTCGGCTCTCCCCGCCTCGTCGTGGCCTCACGCGCCCGGAGGGCACGTACGCCCCGCTCACCGGTGGCGCCCCTCCAGCTTGCCGTCCACCACTGACAATCCGGCTCTGCCGCCCCTCGGTTCGCCCGCTCAGCGGAGGCGGAACGTCATCGAAGGACGCTCGGCGGCCTCAGCCCTGCGGGCCCAGATACCCCAGCGACGCCTCGATCCGCCCGGCGAGATGATCCCGCTGCACCGGACCGCGCAGCGCCGAACCGGCAAGCCACGTACGGCACTTGCTGGCGAGCAGCAGCCCGAAGCTCTCCGCCTCCTTCTCGTCGGCGAGGTCGAACCGGGTGCGCGCGGCGACCTTCAGGACCGTCGCCTGGAGATCGGCGTCGTCGTCGAGTAAACGGGCCGCGACCGCGGCGCCCTCGACGTGATGGCTGCAGTGCCCCCGCTTCATGTGCCACAGCTCGTGCCCGAGGATCACCAACTGGTGGTCGGGCGCGGTGCGTTCCTCGATGACCACGAGGTCCTGGTCGGCCATGTCGAGCCACAGCCCGCTGGCCGTGCCGGGCGGGAAGGCGGCCGTACGGAAGTGGACGGGGCGGCCGCGGCGTCTGCTCATCGCGTCGCAGAGGGCGGCGTACAGGTCGGCGGGCCTGGCCGGCGCGGGCAGCGTGAGCTCCGCGACCAGCTCGCCGCACAGCCGGCGCATTTCCCTACCGATGCCCACAGGTAACCCCCGGATCACGACTCGGGCCGCTGCACGCTCTCCAGGAGCATGTCCAGCCACTCGGCGACCTTGTCACGGTGCTGGTCGGTGGGCAGTTGGGCGGCCCGCCAGGCGATGCCGCGGACGCCGTGGTCCTGCAACAGCCGCTCCAGCGGGTCGTCGGCGGCAGCGGCCGCCTCCCGCTCCCGGTCGGCGAGCTTCTGCAGCAGCTCCTGCTCGGTGCGCTGGAGCGTGCCCGCGAGCGCCTCCGGGTCCTCGGCCGTGAGGAATCCGGCGTGCACCCGGAAGAAGCGCTGGATGGCGTCGCAGTGCTCCATGGTCGGCCGCCGGTCGCCGTTGATGAGGGCGCCGGCCTGCTGCCGCGACATGCCCGCGCCGTCGGCGATCTCCTGCTGGGTGTACCTGCGCCCGTTGGGTTTCAGCCGGGTGCGGCGCAGCAGGTCCAGGCGCTGAAGGAACCGGGCCTGCACGTCCGGCTCGCCTGCCGGGCGCCCGCTCAGCAGGTCCTTGACGACGGGCTCGGGGACACCGGAGGCCACGGACAGCCGGGCCGTGTCGAAGACCTCCGCGTGCGGTACGCCGAGCCGGTCGGCGAGCGCGGTGACGCGGGCGATCACGGCCGGCAGGGTGGCCGTCGCCGTGGCGCCCGGAACCTCGTAGCCATCCGTCACCGACAGGTCTCCTACGTCTCTCACAGGCTTGTGGTCAGTGGTTGCCGTGAACTTCCCGGAGATTAGCGGGTGCTTCGAACTCACATCCAGGTCTCGCCACAACTGTGGCCAATTTCAGCCGTCAACGGGCATGAAATGCCACGATAGTTGACATCGCAAGCGCCGGGGCAGCAGGATCGGGACGCCGCGTGAAGGCCGCATAGGCAAGAGGGGTGACCTCCCGATGGCACATCAGGCAGGAGGGCAGCGGTCCGCGCTGCGGTCCGTCCCCGAGCGTTCCGAGGTGCGGTCGTATCTCCAGGACTACGCCACGTTGCTCGAGGCCGTCCCGTTTCCGTCCGTCGTCGTCGACCACTGCTGGGACGTCGTCCTGGCCAACAGCGCGTTCCAGAGCCTCTTCCGCGAGATCGGTCCGCATCCGACGGCGATGCCGGGCGACAACTTCCTCAGGTTCGTGCTGTTCCACCCCGAAGCGCCCGCCGTCCTCGGCGAGCACGAGTCCCGCTGGTTCCTGCCGATGCTGGCCCACTTCGCGGCCGCCGTGGAGCGGCACGGGCACGACCACGGACTGCAGGCGATCCGCCGGGAGATCGCGCAGGACCCGATCATGGAGGCCGCCTTCCGGCAGGGCCTGCCGCACTGGATCCGGTCCGTCGGTGAGGCCGCCGTCGAGCACGACGGGGCGGTCCGCCCGCTGCTGCACCCCGACCCGCGCTGGGGCGCCACCGAGTGCCGCATCGTCGGCGAGACCCCGAGGACCCTGCAGGACATGGGATACACCCGGCTGACCATGGTGCTGCGCGAAGTGCGCCGGCCGGCTCCCGTGCCGCGCCGCCGGCCGCGCGAGCGCCGCACGGCGAGCCACCTCAGCGTGGTGCCCGCCCCCGAGGCCTGACCGGGCACCGTCGGCGTTCAGGTCGCCGGCGGCGCCACGGTCGGGGTTTGTCTGCATCCGCCGTGCGCGAGGTGTTCCGCCGATCTGTGCTGTGTGACATATTACTGCTGTGGGCAACCAACTCACCTGCGATGTCGTGGTCGTCGGGGCCGGAATGGTGGGCGCCGCGTGCGCCCTGTACGCGGCCCGGGCCGGCCTGGACGTCGTCGTGGTCGACCGCGGTCCGGTGGCCGGCGGCACCACCGGCGCCGGCGAGGGCAACGTCCTCGTCTCCGACAAGGAGCCGGGCCCCGAGCTGGACCTCGCGCTGCTGTCGAGCCGGTTGTGGGCCGACCTCGCGCAGGAGTTCGGGAAGTCCGTCGAGTACGAGGCCAAGGGCGGCGTCGTGGTGGCGTCGACCCCCGACGGGCTCACCGCACTGGAGCGCTTCGCCACCGGGCAGCGCGCCGCAGGAGTCATCGCGCAGCCGGTTGCGGCCGACACGCTGTACGACCTCGAACCCCACCTCGCCCCGGGCCTTCCGGGCGGCGTGCACTACCCCCAGGACTCCCAGGTCATGCCCGCCCTGGCCGCCGCCGAACTGCTGCGGGCATCCGGCGCCCGCCTCTTCACCGGCCGGAACGTGACGGACGTACTGCGCACCCCGGACGGCACCGTCCGCGGAGTCCGTACCGACCGGGGCGATGTGCACGCCCCGGCGGTGGTCAACGCGGCCGGCACCTGGGGCGCGGAACTCGCCGCGCTCGCGGGCACGTTCCTGCCCGTCCTCCCGCGCCGCGGCTTCGTCCTCGTCACCGAACCGCTCCCGCGCCTGGTCCGCCACAAGGTGTACGCCGCCGACTACGTGGCCGACGTGGCCAGCGACTCGGCGCAGCTCCAGACCTCGCCGGTCGTGGAGGGCACCGCCGCCGGGCCGGTACTGATCGGCGCGAGCCGCGAACGCGTCGGCTTCGACCGGACCTTCTCGCTGCCCGTCGTCCGGGCCCTGGCGGCGGGCGCGACCCGGCTGTTCCCGTTCCTGGAGCGGGTTCGCGCCCTGCGCGCCTACCTCGGCTTCCGCCCGTATCTGCCCGACCACCTGCCCGCCATCGGCCCCGACCCCCGGGTCCCCGGCCTGCACCACGCCTGCGGCCACGAGGGCGCGGGCATCGGGCTCGCCACCGGCACCGGTCACCTGATCGCGCAGGTGCTCACCGCGAAGACCCCCGATCTCGACCTGACGCCGCTGCGCCCCGACCGCTTTCCCGCACCCGAGGAGGGCCCGTGAACCCGCTGGAGCTGGCGCGCGCGCAACCGGGACCGGCCTTCACGGTCACCCTGGACGGCCGCGTGATCGAGGCACTGCCCGGCCAGACGGTCGCCGCCGCGCTCTGGTCGGCCGGCGTCACCTCGTGGCGCGCCACCCGGGGCGCGGGCCGGCCGCGCGGGATCTTCTGCGGGATCGGCGTCTGCTTCGACTGCCTGGTGACCGTCAACGGCCGCCCGAACCAGCGGGCCTGCCTGGTGCCGGTGCGGCCGGGCGATGCGATCCGTACGCAGGAGGGGACGGGCCACGATGACTGAGCGACCGCACCTTGCGGTGATCGGCGCAGGCCCGGCGGGGCTCGCCGCCACCGTCGCCGCGGCGGCGCGCGGGGTCCGGGTCACGTTGGTGGACGCGGCGACCGAGGCGGGCGGGCAGTTCTACCGGCAGCCCGCCGCCGGGCTCGGCGCCCGCCGCGCGCAGGCCCTGCACCACCACTGGCGGACCTGGCAGCGGCTGCGGGACGCCCTCGCCGGGCACGTCGAGGCGGGCCACGTCAGGCACCTGACGGACCATCATGTGTGGTGCGTGGAACGCGGGCCGTCCGGCGACTGCACCGTGCACGCGCTGCTCGGCCCCGAGCAGGAGGAACCCGCCACCGTCCGGTCCGACGCCGTCCTCCTCGCCACCGGTGGATACGAGAGGGTCCTGCCCTTCCCCGGCTGGACCCTGCCCGGCGTCGTCACCGCCGGCGGGGCCCAGGCCATGCTCAAGGGCACCCTTGCCGTGCCCGGACGCACCGCCGTGGTCGCCGGAACCGGCCCGTTGCTGCTCCCGGTGGCGACCGGTCTCGCCGCGGCCGGTGTCGAGGTGGCCGCGCTCGTCGAGTCCGCCGACCCCGCGGCGTTCCTGCGGCAGGCCCGGGCGCTGGCGGCACAGCCGGAGAAGGTCGCCGAAGGGATCGGATTCGCGGCCCGGTTGCTCCGGCATCGGGTACGCACTCTCGTCCGGCACACCGTCGTCGAGGCCCACGGCACCGACCGGCTGACGGCGGTCACCGTCGCCGCCCTGGACGCCGACGGCCGGATCCGGCCGGGCAGTGAACGCCGTATCCCCTGCGACACCCTCGCCGTCGGCCACGGCATGCTGCCGCACACCGACCTCGCCGAGACCCTCGGCTGCCGCCTCGACGGGGCCGGCGTGCACGTCGACGACGAACAGCGCACCGACGTCCCCGACGTCTGGGCGGCCGGCGAGACCACCGGCATCGGCGGCTCGGCGCTCGCCCTCGCCGAGGGCCACATCGCCGGCTGCTCCGCTGCCGCCCGCCTGCACGGCACCGCACCCGACCCGGGCACCTGGGCCGCGGCGGCGAGGTCCCGTACCCGTCTGTGGGCGTTCTTCGCCGCCCTCGACACCGGGTACGCGCCGCCCGCGCACTGGGCCGAACAGGTCACCGACAACACCGTCGTGTGCCGGTGCGAGGAGGTCACCGCGCAGGCGATCCGTGTGGCCGTGCGGGAGCTGGGCGCCGGTGACCTGCGGACCGTGAAGCTGCTGACGCGGGCCGGGATGGGCTGGTGCCAGGGCCGGATGTGCGGGCCCGCGGTCGCCGGGCTCGCCGGGTGCCCGGAGACGGCGGGGCGCAGGCCGTTCGCCCGGCCGGTACCGCTCGGCGTGCTGGCACACGCGGGCGAACCGGACGACGACTGATCGGGCCCCACGGCCGCCGACAGTGCAATGTCACACCGTATGGAGAGGGACCACACCGCAGATGACCGTCACCGAGAACCGACCCTGGCGCGGCGTCCTCGTCGCCACCGCGCTCCCGCTGACCGACGACCTCTCCGTCGACCACGACGCATACGCCGAGCACTGCGCCTGGCTGATCGAGAACGGCTGCGACGGCGTCGTCCCCAACGGCTCCCTCGGCGAGTACCAGGTGCTCACGCCCGAGGAACGCGCCAAGGTCGTGGAGACGGCCGTGGCCGCGATCGGCGGCGACCGGGTGATGCCCGGGGTCGCCGCGTACGGCTCGGCGGAGGCCCGGCGCTGGGCCGAGCAGGCGCGCGAGGCGGGCTGCGCCGCCGTGATGCTGCTGCCGCCCAACGCCTACCGCGCCGACGAGCGGTCCGTCGTGGCGCACTACGCCGAGGTCGCGAAGGCCGGCCTGCCGGTCGTGGCGTACAACAACCCGATCGACACCAAGGTCGACCTCGTACCCGAACTCCTCGCACGGCTGCACGGCGAGGGCCACATCCACGCCGTCAAGGAGTTCTCCGGCGATGTGCGCCGCGCCTACCGGATCGCCGAACTCGCCCCCGACCTGGACCTGTTGATCGGCGCCGACGACGTCCTGCTGGAGCTCGCGATCGCAGGCGCGAAGGGCTGGGTGGCCGGCTACCCCAACGCGCTGCCGAGGTCGACCGTCGAGCTGTACCGCGCCGCCGTCGACGGGGACCTCGCGACGGCCAGGTCGCTCTACGCGCAGCTGCACCCGCTGCTGCGCTGGGACTCCAGGGTCGAGTTCGTGCAGGCGATCAAGCTGTCCATGGATGTGGTGGGCCGCCACGGCGGCCGCTGCCGTCCGCCCCGTGTCCCGCTGCTGCCCGAGCAGGAAGCCGTCGTCCGAGCCGCCACGGAGAAGGCCGTGGCGGCCGGGCTCGCCTGAAGGAGCCCGTCCCATGCGCAGCACACTCGTCCTGCACGCCGTCGACTCGCACACCGAGGGCATGCCCACCCGGGTGATCACCGGCGGGATCGGCACGATCCCCGGCGCCACGATGAACGAGCGCCGGCTGTACTTCCGCGAACACCGCGACGACATCAAGCAGTTGCTGATGAACGAGCCGCGTGGCCACTCCGCGATGAGCGGCGCGATCCTCCAGCCGCCGACCCGCCCGGACTGCGACTGGGGCGTGGTCTACATCGAGGTCTCCGGCTATCTGCCGATGTGCGGGCACGGCACGATCGGCGTGGCCACCGTCCTCGTCGAGACCGGCATGGTCGAGGTCGTCGAGCCCGTCACCACCATCCGCCTGGACACCCCCGCGGGGCTCGTCGTCGCCGAGGTCGCGGTCAAGGACGGCGCCGCGCAGGCGGTGACCCTCACCAACGTCCCGTCCTTCAGCGTCGGCCTCGACCGCAAGGCCACGCTCCCCGACGGGCGGACGGTGACGTACGACCTCGCCTACGGCGGCAACTTCTACGCCATCCTCCCGCTGGAGCAGTTCGGCCTGCCCTTCGACCGCTCCCGCAAGGACGACATCCTCAAGGCCGGCCTCGCCCTCATGGACGCCGTCAACGCCGAGGCGGAACCGGTACACCCCGAGGACCCGTCCATCCGCGGCTGCCACCACGTCCACCTGTACGCCCCCGGTGCCACCGCCCGCCACTCACGGCACGCGATGGTGATCCACCCCGGCTGGTTCGACCGCTCGCCCTGCGGTACGGGCACCAGCGCGCGCATGGCACAGTTGCACGCGCGCGGCGAACTGCCCCTGCACACCGAGTTCGTGAACGAGTCCTTCATCGGAACGCGATTCACCGGACGGCTGCTCGGCACGACCGAGGTGGCCGGTGTCCCTGCCGTCCTGCCGAGCTTCACCGGCCGCGCCTGGATCACCGGCACCGCGCAGTACCTGCTCGACCCCACCGACCCCTTCCCGGCCGGCTTCGTCCTCTGACCGTCCGCGCCCCGTCCGCCCGACACCCCTGCCCGCACAAGGAGACGCCCCCATGCCCGCCCGGCGCACCAGCACCCCCTCCGCCGCTGCCCCCGCCCTGCCGGCCCTCGGCGGCAGGAAGAGCAGCTACCGGGAGCGGGTCGCCGACGCGCTGCGGGCCGCGCTGATCGCCGGGGAACTGCGCCCCGGCGAGGTGTACTCCGCGCCGGCACTGGCCGCCCGCTTCGGCGTCTCCGCGACCCCCGTGCGCGAGGCGCTGCTGGACCTGGCCAAGGAGGGCCTCGTCGACACCGTCCCCAACAAGGGCTTCCGGGTCACCGCGGTCTCCGAGAAACAGCTCGACGAGTACACCCACATCCGCCGGCTCATCGAGATCCCCACGGTCGTGGACCTGGCCAGGACCGCGGACCCGGTCTCGCTCGAGGCGCTGCGCCCGGCCGCACAGGAGATCGTCACCGCCGCCGCGGCCGGGGACCTCATCGCCTACGTCGAGGCCGACACCCGGTTCCATCTGGGGCTGCTCGCCCTCGCGGGCAACGCCCACCTCGTCGAGGTCGTCGGCGACCTGCGGGGGCGCTCCCGGCTGTACGGCCTCACCGCCCTCGTGGCGGCGGGACGCCTGCTCGCCTCCGCCGAGGAGCACCTTGAACTCCTCGACGCCCTGCTGGCGCGCGACGAGCCGGCCGTCCGCGAGGTGATGACCCGGCACCTCGGTCACGTGCGGGGGCAGTGGGCGGCGCCGGGGAGCTGACCGGCCGCACCGGGACGGTGCGGTACGCAAGCCACTTGCGGTTCTTGCGCTATTCTTGCGCACATGACGCGACGACTTGCGGAAGTGGCGAAGAAGGTCGGGGTCAGCGAGGCCACGGTCAGCCGGGTGCTCAACGGAAAGCCCGGAGTCTCCGAAGCCACCCGGCAGGCGGTGCTGTCCGCCCTGGACGTCCTCGGCTACGAGCGGCCCACCCAGCTGCGCGGTGAGCGCGCCCGGCTCGTCGGCCTGGTCCTGCCCGAGCTGCAGAACCCGATCTTCCCGGCGTTCGCCGAGGTGATCGGCGGGGCGCTCGCCCAGCTGGGCCTGACGCCCGTGCTGTGCACCCAGACCAAGGGCGGCGTCTCCGAGGCCGACTATGTCGCGCTGCTGCTGCAACAGCAGGTCTCCGGGGTCGTCTTCGCCGGCGGCCTGTACGCCCAGGCCGACGCCCCGCACGACCACTACCGGCTGCTCGCCGACCGCAACATCCCGGTCGTCCTCGTCAACGCGGCCATCGAGCACCTCGGCTTCCCGGGCGTCTCCTGCGACGACGCGGTCGCCGTCGAACAGGCCTGGCGGCATCTGGCCTCCCTCGGTCACGAGCGGATCGGGCTGGTCCTCGGACCCGGGGACCATGTGCCGTCGGCGCGCAAGCTGGCCGCCGCGCGCGCCGTCGCCGGGGATCTGCCGGACGAGCGCGTGGCACGGGCCATCTTCTCCATCGAGGGCGGTCACGCGGCGGCCTCCCGGCTGATCGACCGCGGGGTCACCGGGTTCATCTGCGCCAGCGACCCGCTCGCGCTCGGTGTCGTACGGGCCGCCCGGCGCAGGGCACTTGACGTCCCGTCACAGATCTCGGTCGTCGGCTACGACGACTCCGCGCTGATGAACTGCACGGAACCACCGCTGACCACCGTCCGCCAGCCCATCGAGTCGATGGGCAGGGCGGTCGTCGAACTGCTCAATGCGCAGATCGGCGGCAGCTCCGTGGCGGCCGAAGAGCTGCTGTTCGAACCGGAACTGGTGGTGCGGGGTTCCACGGCACAAGCCCCTCGCGACTGAGATCCCGCGGACATTCCACAGGGCTGTTCAATAATTTCAGATTCTGCGCGACATCTTGCGTGACGATGTCGGCGGTGCTTGAGTGTGCGGCGCCCACCGCTCCTGCCCAAAGGGGTCCACCGATGAGTAGCACCGGGTTCCGCCGTACCCTCCTCACGCTCATGGCCTGTTCGTCCCTCGCCCTGACCGCCTGCGGGGCCGACGACAAGGACGACTCGGCGAGCGGGAAGACCCGCATCACGGTCAACTGCATGCCGCCCAAGAGCGCCAAGGTCGACCGGCAGTTCTTCGAGGAGGACATCGCCGCCTTCGAGAAGCAGAACCCGGACATCGACGTCGTCCCGCACGACGCGTTCCCCTGCCAGGACCCCAAGACGTTCGACGCCAAGCTCGCCGGCGGTCAGATGGAGGACGTCTTCTATACGTACTTCACCGATGCCAGGCATGTCGTCGACATCAACCAGGCGGCCGACCTCACCCCGTACGTCAAGGAGCTGAAGAGCTACGAGACCATCCAGCAGCAGCTGCGCGACATCTACACCGTCGACGGAAAGATCTACGGCATCCCGCGCACCGGCTACTCGATGGGCCTGATCTACAACCGCGCACTCTTCGAGAAGGCCGGCCTCGACCCCGCCCAGCCCCCTGCGACCTGGGACGAGGTGCGGGAAGCCGCCAGGAAGATCGCCGCCCTCGGCGACGGCACCGTCGGCTACGCCGACTACAGCGCCCAGAACCAGGGCGGCTGGCACTTCACCGCCGAGCTGTACTCCCAGGGCGGTGACGTCGTCAGCGCCGACGGCAAGAAGGCCACCGTCGACACCCTCGAGGGCCGGGCGGTCCTGCAGACCCTGCACGACATGCGCTGGACGGACGAGTCGATGGGCAGCAAACAACTGCTCGTCATCAACGACGTCCAGCAGATGATGGGGTCCGGCAAGCTCGGCATGTACCTCGCCGCACCCGACAACATCCCGATCCTGGTCAAGGAGAAGGGCGCCGACTACGAGGACATCGCCATCGCCCCGATGCCGGGCGGCGAGGCCACTCTCGTCGGCGGCGACGGCTACATGTTCAACAAGAAGGCCACGCCCGAGCAGATCCGGGCCGGCCTCAAGTGGCTCGACCACATGTTCCTCACTCCCGGCGACGGATTCCTCGGCGACTACGCCCGCGCGAAGAAGAACGACGCACCCGTGGGCCTGCCCGAGCCGCGGCTGTTCACCGGCGCCGCCGACGAGAAGGACCAGCAGGTCAAGCAGGCCAACGCCAATGTGCCCGTGGAGAACTACCAGGCCTTCCTCGACGGCAACCAGGACCTCGAGATGAAGATCGAGCCGCCGAGCGCCCAGCAGATCTACTCCGTCCTCGACGGTGTCGTCTCCGCCGTCCTGACCAAGGAGGACGCCGACATCGACCAGCTCCTCGAGGACGCCTCCGGCAAGATCGACGGCATCCTGGGCCGGGGCTGACGGACGATGACCAGGACGGCTCAGCGGCGGACCGTCGAGAAGGTCGCGGTCCGCCCGGTCCGGGCGCCGCTCCCGGCAGGGGACGGGGGGCGGCGCCGCCTGGCCGATCAGACCCGCGCGTACGCCTTCCTGCTCGGCGGACTCGTCTGCTTCGCCCTGTTCTCCTGGTACCCGGCGATCCGCGCGGTGGTGATCGCCTTCCAGAAGTACACGCCGGGCGCACCGGCCGAATGGGTCGGCACCGACAACTTCACCCGCGTCTTCGACGACCCGGAGTTCGCGGCCGCCTGGCGCAACACCTTCACCTTCACCCTGCTCGCCCTGCTGATCGGCTTCGCGATCCCCTTCGTACTGGCCCTCGTCCTCAACGAACTCCGGCACGCCAAGGCGTTCTTCAGGGTCGTGGTCTATCTGCCGGTGATGATCCCGCCGGTGGTCAGCGCCCTGCTGTGGAAGTGGTTCTACGACCCCGGGACGGGCCTCGCCAACGAGGTGCTGCGCTTCCTCGACCTGCCCGCCTCGAACTGGTCCAACGGCGCCGACACCGCCCTCGTCTCCCTCGTCATCGTCGCCACCTGGGCCAACATGGGCGGCACCGTTCTGATCTACCTGGCCGCCCTCCAGTCCATCCCCGGCGAGCTGTACGAGGCGGCCGAACTGGACGGCGCGAACCTGCTGCAGCGCATCCGGCACGTGACGATCCCGCAGACCAGGTTCGTCATCCTGATGCTGATGCTCCTTCAGATTATCGCCACGATGCAGGTCTTCACCGAACCGTTCGTCATCACCGGCGGCGGCCCGGAGAACGCGACGGTCACCGTCCTGTACCTGATCTACAAGTACGCCTTCCTCTACAACGACTTCGGGGGTGCCTGCGCGCTCAGCGTCCTGCTCCTGCTGTTCCT
The DNA here is from genome assembly GCF_042672405.1 of Streptomyces sp. NPDC127197. Taxonomy (NCBI): domain Bacteria; kingdom Bacillati; phylum Actinomycetota; class Actinomycetes; order Kitasatosporales; family Streptomycetaceae; genus Streptomyces; species Streptomyces sp. NPDC127197. The sequence continues at coordinate 376,015 of NZ_JBHXVG010000005.1, forward strand.
GGGCGCCTTCTCCGCCGTGTACCTGCGGCTCACCCGCTCCGAAGGGGAGGACGCATGAGCAGTGCCCGCACCCTCGTCTCCCCGGCCTCCCTGGCTCGCCCGCGCGGCAGGGCGGTCTACTGGACCGTCTTCACCGGCGTCGTCGTCCTCTTCGTACTCGCCTTCCTCTTCCCGGTCTACTGGATGGTGACCGGCGCGCTGAAGTCACCGGACGAGGTGGCACGCACCCCGCCCACCCTGGTGCCCGAGCAGTGGCACCTCAGCGGCTACACCGACGCCTGGGATCTGATGCAGCTGCCGACCCACCTGTGGAACACGGTCGTCCAGGCGGCCGGCGCCTGGCTGTTCCAACTGGTGTTCTGCACGGCCGCCGCATACGCCCTGTCGAAACTCAGGCCCCTCTTCGGCAAGGTGATCCTCGGGGGCATCCTCGCCACGCTCATGGTCCCGGCCCAGGCCCTGGTCGTACCGAAGTACCTCACGGTCGCCGACCTGGGCCTGCTCAACGACCCCCTGGCCATCTGGCTGCCGGCTGTCGCGAACGCCTTCAACCTCTATCTGCTCAAGCGGTTCTTCGACCAGATCCCACGCGATGTGCTGGAGGCCGCCGAGATCGACGGCGCCGGAAAGCTGCGCATCCTGTGGTCGATCGTGCTGCCCATGTCACGGCCGGTGCTCGGCGTCGTGTCGATCTTCGCGCTGGTCGCGGTCTGGCAGGACTTCCTGTGGCCGCTGATGGTCTTCTCCGACACCGACAAGCAGCCGATCAGCGTGGCGCTGGTGCAGCTGTCGCAGAACATCCAGCTGACCGTGCTCATCGCCGCGATGGTCATCGCCAGCATCCCGATGGTCGCCATGTTCCTGATCTTCCAGCGGCACATCATCGCCGGAATCAGCGCGGGCAGCACCAAGGGCTGACACCGCACCCCTCACACAGAAAGGCAGGCACAGTGGGACAGCCCACGCATGCCCTCACGCAGGCCGACTGGTGGCGCTCCGCCGTCATCTACCAGGTGTACGTCCGCAGCTTCGCGGACGGCGACGGCGACGGCACCGGCGATCTCACGGGCGTCCGCGCCCGACTGCCGTACCTGGCCGAACTCGGCGTGAACGCCCTGTGGTTCAACCCCTGGTATCCCTCGCCGATGAAGGACGGCGGCTACGACGTCGCCGACTACCGTGCCATCGACCCGGCCTTCGGCACCCTCGCTGAGGCCGAGAAGCTCATCGCCGAGGCCCGCGAGCTGGGCATCCGCACGATCGTCGACATCGTGCCGAACCATGTCTCGGACCAGCACCCGTGGTTCCGGGCGGCGCTCGAGGGCGGCCCGGAACGGGACCTGTTCCACTTTCGCGCCGGGCGCGGTGAACTGCCGCCGAACGACTGGCGGTCCCAGTTCGGCGGACCCGCCTGGACCCGGCTCCCCGACGGCGACTGGTACCTCCACCTGTTCGCCCCCGAGCAGCCCGACCTCAACTGGGCGCACCCGGCGGTCCGCCAGGAACACGAGGACATCCTGCGCTTCTGGTTCGAGCGCGGGGTCGCCGGCGTCCGTATCGACTCGGCCGCCCTCCTCGTCAAGGACCCCCGTCTGCCGGACTTCGTCGAGGGCCGCGACCCGCACCCCTACGTGGACCGCGACGAACTCCACGACATCTACCGTTCCTGGCGTCGGATCGCCGACGAGCACGGCGGCGTCTTCGTCGGCGAGGTCTGGCTCCCCGACACCGAACGCTTCGCCCGCTATCTGCGCCCCGACGAACTCCACACCGCCTTCAACTTCTCCTTCCTGTCCTGCCCGTGGGACCCCGACCGCCTCCGTACGTCGATCGACGAGACACTCGCCGAGCACGCTCCGGTCGGTGCGCCCGCCACCTGGGTGCTGTGCAACCACGACGTGACCCGTACCGTCACCCGCTACGGCCGTGAGGACACCGCCTTCGCCTTCGCCACCAAGGCCTTCGGCACCCCCACCGACCTCGAACTCGGCACCCGCCGCGCCCGCGCCGCCGCCCTGCTCTCCCTGGCACTGCCCGGCGCGGTCTACCTCTACCAGGGCGAAGAGCTCGGCCTGCCCGAGGCGGACATCCCCCGGGACCGCATCGAGGACCCGATGCACTTCCGCTCCGGCGGCACCGACCCGGGCCGCGACGGCTGCCGCGTGCCGCTGCCGTGGGTTGCCGAGGCCCCTCATGCGGGGTTCGGCGGCGAGCCCTGGCTGCCGCAGCCCGCCGACTGGCCCGCGTACGCCGCCGACCGTCAGGCGCAGGACCCGGGCTCGATGCTCAGCCTCTACCGCCGGGCGATCCGCATCCGCCCGGTCTTCGGCGACGGCCCCCTCACCTGGCTGTCCGCCCCCGAGGGGGTCCTCGCCTTCACCCGCGCGGAGGGCGTGACCTGCGTGGTGAACCTCGCCGACCGGGCCACCGACCTACCTGCGCACACAGAACTCCTGCTCGGCAGCGGCCCGTTGGACGACCAGGGCCGACTGCCGAAGGACACCGCGGTGTGGCTGCGTTCCTGACACCGCGACGCGCTATCCCGAACACCCCCACCACGAAGGGATCAGCACATGCACAGGCACAGCCTCAGATCGCCGGCCATCGGTGTCACGGTCGCCCTGGCCGCCGGCATGCTCGTCACCCTGAGCGCACCCACCGCCCAGGCCGCCGCGGGCGCCATCCTGCCCTTCACCTCCGTCGAGGCCGAGTCCGCGCCCACCACCGGCTCGAAGATCGGCCCCGACCACATCCAGGGCACCCTCGCCTCCGAGGCCTCCGGCCGGCAGGCCGTCCGCCTCGCCGCGGGGCAGCGTGTCGAGTTCACCGTGCCCCGCGCGGCCAACGCCGTGAACGTCGCCTACAGCGTCCCCGACGGCCAGTCCGGCACGCTCGACGTGTATGTCAACGGAACCAAGCTCGCGAAGACGCTCGCCGTCACCTCCAAGTACTCGTACGTCGACACCGGCTGGATCCCCGGCGCGAAGACCCATCACTTCTACGACAACGCCCGGCTGTTGCTCGGTCAGAACGTGCAGCCGGGCGACAAGGTCGCCTTCCAGGCGACGAACACCCAGGTCACCGTCGACGTGGCCGACTTCGAGCAGGCGGCCGCGCCCGCCACGCAGCCCGCCGGCTCGGTGTCCGTCACCTCCAAGGGCGCCGACCCCAGCGGCCAGGGCGACTCCACGCAGGCGTTCCGGGACGCCATCGCCGCGGCGCAGGGCGGGGTGGTGTGGATCCCGCCGGGCGAGTACCGCCTGACGTCGTCCCTGAGCGGCGTACAGAACGTCACCCTCCAGGGCGCCGGTCACTGGCACTCCATCGTGCGCACCTCACGCTTCATCGACCAGCCCAGCTCCTCCGGCAGCGTCCACATCAGGGACTTCGCGGTCATCGGCGAGGTCACCGAGCGGGTCGACTCCAACCCCGACAACTTCGTCAACGGGTCCCTCGGCCCGGGGAGTTCCGTCTCTGGGATGTGGCTCCAGCACCTCAAGGTCGGCCTGTGGCTGATGGGCACCAACGACAACCTCGTCGTCGAGAACAACCGTTTCCTCGACATGACGGCCGACGGCCTCAACCTCAACGGCAACGCCCGCGGCGTCAAGGTCCGCAACAACTTCCTGCGCAACCAGGGCGACGATGCGCTCGCCATGTGGTCGCTGTACGCACCGAACCAGGGCAGCAGCTTCGAGAACAACACGATCACCCAGCCGAACCTCGCCAACGGTATCGCGATCTACGGCGGCACCGACATCACCGTCAAGGACAACCTGGTCTCCGACACCAACGCCCTCGGCAGCGGCATCGCGATCTCCAACCAGAAGTTCCTCGACCCGTTCCACCCGCTGGCCGGCACGATCACGGTCGACGGCAACACCCTCGTCCGTACGGGCGCGATGAACCCCAACTGGAACCACCCGATGGGCGCGCTGCGCGTCGACTCCTACGACAGCGCCATCGAGGCCCAGGTGCGGATCACCAACACGACGGTTTCCGACAGCCCGTACAGCGCCTTCGAGTTCGTCTCCGGCAGCGGGCGCGGGTACGCGGCGAAGAACATCACCGTCGACGGTGCGACCGTCCGCAACACGGGCACGGTCGTCGTCCAGGCCGAGAGCCAGGGCGCCGCCACCTTCCGCAACGTCACCGCCACCGGCGTCGGCGCCGCCGGCGTCTACAACTGCCCCTACCCGACCGGCTCGGGCACCTTTACGCTCACCGACGGCGGCGGCAACTCCGGCTGGAGCAGCACCTGGTCGGACTGCTCGACCTGGCCGCAACCGGACCAGGGCAACCCCGATCCCGACCCCACTCGCAACCTCGCCAAGGGCCGCCCGGCCACCGCAACCGGCTCCCAGGACATCTACACGCCCGGCAAGGCGGTCGACGGCGACGCGAACAGCTACTGGGAGTCCGCCAACAACGCCTTCCCGCAGTCCCTGACGGTGGACCTCGGCTCGACCGAGGCCGTCCGCCGGCTGGTGCTCAAGCTGCCGCCGTCCTCGGCGTGGCAGGCCCGCACCCAGACGTTCTCCGTGCAGGGCAGCACCGACGGCTCGACGTACTCGACGGTGGTCGCCTCGCAGGGCCACCGCTTCGACCCGGCGACCGGCAACACGGTCACCGTATCCCTGCCGAGCGGTACGAACCTGCGCTACCTGAGGCTGCACGTCACCGCCAACACCGGCTGGCCCGCCGGCCAGTTCAGCGAGGTGGAGGCGTATCCGACTTCATGACCGGACTCCCGCGCTTCGCCGCCTGGATCTGCTCGTACACATGGGTCCGCAGCTCGGCGAAGCGCGGGGCCACCCGGGTGTGCAACTGGTCGCGTTTCGCGGGCAGATCGACCTTCAGCTGCTCCTGTACGACGGTGGGGGAGGCCGACAGCACGACCACCCGTTCCCCGAGGTACACGGCCTCGTCGATGTCGTGGGTGACGAACAGGATCGTGATCCCGCGCTCCCGCCACAGCCGTCGTACGAGATCCTCCAGGTCGGCCCGCGTCTGCGCGTCCACTGCCGCGAACGGTTCGTCCATCAGCAGCACATCCGGCTCGTACGCCAGCGCGCGGGCGATGGCCACCCGCTGCTGCATACCGCCGGACAGCTGCCAGGGATACGCCCCGGCAACGTCCGCGAGCCCGACCGAGGCGAGGGCGTCCGTGACCAGTTCCCGGCGTCGCGTCTTGCTCAGGTCCTTCTGTTTCAAGGGAAGTCCGACGTTCTCGCCGACCCGCATCCAGGGGAACAGGCTCCGCCCGTACTCCTGGAACACGAACGCCATCCCGGGCGGCGGCCCGTTCACCGGCCGCCCGGCCAGCCGTACCTCGCCCGCCGTCGGAGCGAGGAGCCCTCCTACGCACTTCAGCAGGGTCGTCTTGCCGCAGCCCGACGGGCCGACGAGACAGACCAGTTCCCCCGCATCGACGGTGAACGTCAGGTCGCGCAGCGCCTCGACCCGCCGCCCCGAACCCTCGTACACCTTCTTCAGGCCGCGTACGTCCAGCATGGACCGCCCTTTCCCGAGGTTCACGGCGACCGCCTCGTGGCGGCGCGCAGCCCGTGGTACCAGCCGAGCGCCCGCCGCTCGACCAGCTGGAAGACGACCGACAGCACAAAGCCGAGCAGACCCAGCAGCAGGATCCCGGTCCACATGTCGGGAATCGCGAAACCGCGCTGGAACTGGACGATGGTGAACCCCAGTCCGTTGCTCGCGGCGAACATCTCGCTGATGACCATGAGGATGATGCCGATGGACAGCGCCTGGCGCAGCCCCGCGAAGATCTGCGGGCTCGCCGACCGCAGGACGACACTGCGCAGGCGGGCCACGCCCGTGATGCCGTAGGAACGGGCCGTCTCCGCCATCACCGGGTCCACCGCCCTGACGCCCTCGACGGTGTTGAGGAGGATCGGCCACACGCAGCCGCTCGCGATCACGGTCACCTTCATCGTGTCGCCGATGCCGGCGAACAGCATGATGACCGGGACGAGCACGGGTGGCGGCACGGCCCGCAGAAACTCCAGGACCGGCTCGCACACCGCCCGCACCCGGCGGTAGGAGCCGATGACCGTGCCGAGCGCCACGCCCACCACGGCGGCCGCCGCACAGCCGCCCGCCAGCCGCAGCACACTGGGCAGTACGTCCGTCCGCAGCCGCTCGCCGGTCCACACCTCGGGGAACGACTCCAGGATCGTGCGCAGGGGCGGCCAGTACACGTTCGTACTGCCGTCGGACGCCACCCACCACACCACGATCAGCACCATGGGCAGGGCGAGCACCAGAACGAGCCGCAGCAGTACGTGTCTCACACCGCCACCTCCCCGCGCACCGACTGGTGCCAGGCCAGCGTCCGCCGTTCCACTGTCCGCGCGCCCACGTTGATCAACAGCCCCAGCACTCCGGTGACCACGATCAGCGCGTACATCTCGGGCACCGCCTGCGAGGTCTGCGCGACCGCGATACGGGCGCCCAGCCCAGGTGCGCCGATGACGAGTTCGGCGGTCACGGCGAGGATCAGCGCGACGGCCGCCGCCAGCCGCACGCCGGTCATGACGTACGGCAGCGCGGTCGGCCACAGCACATGGCGGATCCGCGCCCAGGTGCCCAGGCCGTACGACCGTGCCGTCTCGTCGGCGACCGGGTCCACGTCCTGGACGCCGTACAGAACCTGGATCAGCACCTGCCAGAACGCCGCGTACACGACCAGCAGGAGCACCGAACGCAGTTCCGTTCCGTACAGCAGCACGGCCAGGGGGATCAGCGCGACGGACGGGATGGGGCGCAGGAACTCGATCGTCGACGCCGTCGCCTCGCGCAGGTACGGCACGACCGACACGACCAGCCCGACCGCGACTCCCGCGCCGACCGCGACCGCCAGGCCCAGCGCCCAGCCGGTGAGGGTGTCGCCGAGCGCCGTCCAGAAGGCGCCGTCCGTGACCTCCCGGCCGAGGGCGTCGGCGATACGGGTGGTGGGCGGGAAGTGGTCGTCCTTGACCAGGCCGAGACGCGGCACCGCCTCGCCCAGGGCGAGGAAGGCCGCGAGCCCGGCCGCACCGAGTGCGAGGTTCACGCCCCTCACGGCAGCAGCTGGTCCAGATCCGGCGGCGAGTCGAACAGGCCGTCCTCTTCCCCGAGCTTCTGCAACGCCTCGATGGAGGAGCGGTTCGCCTCGGCCGGCCACTTCGGCAGGGTCACCTGCTCCAGCACCGGTGCGGGGATCTTCGTGTACGTGGTGATGATCTCGCGGACCTCGTCCGGGTGGGAGTCGGCGTAGGCGAGGGACTCCGCCATGGCCTCCTGGAACTTCTTCACCACGTCCGGGTTCTGCTGCGCGTACTGCGTGGAGGTGAAGTACATGGCGACGGTGAGGTCCGGGGCGACATCGACCATGGGCGAGGCGATCTCCCGGCCACCCTGGCTCTTGACGGTGGCGAGCGCGGGCTCGACCACCATGGCGGCGTGGATCCGCCCGCCGTCGAGAGCGGCGGGCATCTGGTCGAAGGCGAGCTCGACGAACTCCACCTTGTCGGGGTCGCCACCCGCCTTGCGCACCGATGCGCGCACCGCGGTCTCGTTGATGTTCTTCAGCGTGTTGATGGCGACCTTCTTGCCCTGAAGGTCTTTCGGGGACTTGATCGGGCTGTCCTCCTTGACCGTGATCGCCCAGGCGTCCTTGCCCGGCTCGCCGGTTGACGCGTTGCCGTTGGCGACGGCCTTGACGGGCACGTTGGTGGACTGGGCGATCAGTAGCGAAGTCACGTTGGAGAAGCCGAACTGGAACTGTCCGCTGACCACACCCGGCACGATCGCCGCGCCGCCCTGCGCGGTGGTCATCTCCAGTTTCAGGCCGTGCTTGTCGAAGACGCCCTTCTCCTGACCGAGGTAGAGAGGGGCGACGTCGACGATGGGGATGAGCCCCACCTTGACGGTGGTCGTGCCGTCGGACGACGTGCCCTTGCCCGATTCACCGGAGCCGTCGGACGAGCCACAGGCCGCCGTGACGAGCAACAGAGCACCGACGGCCAGACCGGCGAGTGGACGACGCATGGCTCCTCCTGTACAGACAACGGTGTTCCGACAGGTGTGCGCACAGCGCACAGTGGTGCTCATTTCGTGCTCAGCGGGAAAGTAGAACTGCCCGACCGCCGGGTCAACACTCTTGACCGGCAGGGTTGTTGACAGCCGTTGACTGGAGGCGAAGATGCCCGCCGATGTTCGCGCCCCGCACTTCGTGAGGTCCTTCGAGCGTGGCCTCGCGGTCATCCGTTCCTTCGACGCCGAGCACCCCGCGCGCACCCTCAGCGAGGTGGCCCGTGCCTGCGGACTCACCCGTGCCGCCGCCCGCCGGCTGCTGCTCACCCTCGTCGACCTCGGCTACGTCCGCTTCGACGGCCGACTGTTCCGCCTCACCCCGCGTGTGCTGGAACTCGGCTACGCCTACCTCGCCGGTTTCACGCTGCCGCAGATCGCCGCGCCTCACCTGGAGCAACTCGTCGCGGAACTGCGGGAGTCGTCCTCGCTGTGCGTGCTCGACGGCGACGACGTGGTGTATGTGGCGCGGGTGCCGGCCCGCCGGATCATGTCCGAGACGATCACCGTCGGGACCCGCTTCCCGGCGCTCGTCACCTCGGTGGGCCGGGCGATCGTCGCGCACCTGGCGGACGAGCAGATCGACGCCCGGCTCACCCGCGCCGAACTGCGCCCCCTGACCGGTCGCACGATCACCTCACCCGACGCCCTGCGCGCCGAACTCGGCCGGGTACGGCGGCAGGGCTACGCGCTCGTCGACCAGGAACTGGAAGAGGGGCTCCGCTCGGTCGCGGCGCCGGTGCGCGACCGGCACGGCGCGGTCGTAGCCGCCGTCAACCTCGCCGTCCACGCAGGCCGTGCCTCCGTCGCCTCCGTCCGCCGCGAACTGCTCCCGCACCTGCTCGCGACCGTGGCGCGGATCGAGGCGGACCTGCGCGGCACCGAGGCGGCACGAGCCGTTTCGTCCGGTACCGCGCCGAGTGGCTGAGGAGCACCCCGTGTACGCGCGACTTTCACAGCAGCGCCATCGGACCCTTCCCTGACGTTCGGTGCTCTTGGAACACTCCTTCCGCGCGCATTCCGTCATCACCCGGCCGGTCGAACTCCGTCAGGACGAGAGGTCCCTCACCCATGCCCGAAGTCAACCGGCGCAGATTCCTCCAGATCGCGGGAGCCACCACGGCCTTCACCGCCCTGGCGAGCAGCATCGAGCGCGCCGCCGCGCTCCCGGCCAACCACCGTTCGGGGACGATCGAGGACGTCGAGCACATCGTCGTCCTGATGCAGGAGAACCGTTCTTTCGACCACTACTTCGGCAAGCTGAGGGGCGTCCGCGGCTTCGGCGACCCGCACCCGGTGACGCTGGACAACGGCAGGTCGGTGTGGCACCAGGCCCAGGACGGCAGGGAAGTGCTGCCCTTCCACCCGACCGCCGACGACCTCGGAATGCAGTTCCTCGAGGGCCTGCCGCACGGCTGGACGGACGGCCAGCAGGCCTACAACGCAGGCAAGTACGACCAGTGGCTGCCCGCGAAGGGCACCACGACCATGGCCTACCTGACCCGCGAGGACATCCCCTTCCACTACGCCCTCGCCGACACCTTCACGGTCTGCGACGCCTACCACTGCTCGTTCATCGGCTCCACCGACCCGAACCGCTACTACATGTGGTCGGGTCACACGGGCAACGACGGCCGGGGCGGCGGCCCGGTCCTCGGCAACGACGAACTCGGCTACGACTGGACGACGTACCCCGAACGCCTGGAGCAGGCCGGGATCTCCTGGAAGATCTACCAGGACATCGGCGACGGCCTCGACGCGGCCGGCTCCTGGGGCTGGATCGAGGACGCCTACCGCGGCAACTACGGCGACAACTCGCTGCTGTACTTCAACAAGTACCGGAACGCCGAGCCCGGTTCGCCCTGGTACGACAAGGCCCGCACCGGCACCGACGTCAAGAACGGCGACGGCTACTTCGACCGGCTGCGCGCCGACGTCCAGGCCGGCAAGCTGCCGCAGATCTCCTGGATCGCCGCCCCCGAGGCCTTCTCCGAGCACTCCAACTGGCCCTCGAACTACGGCGCCTGGTACATCGCCCAGGTCCTGGACGCGCTCACCTCCAACCCGGCGGTCTGGGCGAAGACGGCCCTGTTCATCACCTACGACGAGAACGACGGCTTCTTCGACCACCTGGTGCCGCCGCTCCCGCCGAAGTCCGCCGCGCAGGGCAAGTCCACGGTCGACGTCTCCCTCGACCTCTACCCGGGCGACAGCAAGCGCCCGGCCGGTCCGTACGGCCTCGGCCCGCGCGTGCCGATGCTGGTCGTCTCGCCGTGGAGCAAGGGCGGCTACGTCTGCTCCGAGACCCTCGACCACACCTCGATCGTCCGGTTCATGGAGCGCCGCTTCGGGGTCGAGGAGCCGAACATCTCGCCGTGGCGGCGCGCGATCTGCGGCGACCTGACGTCGGCGTTCGACTTCTCCCGCAAGGACACCAGGCCGGCCGCGCTGCCCGACACCGACGGCTACGAGCCGCCGGACCGCGAGCGGCACCCCGACTACCGGCCGACACCGCCGGCCGACCCGGACATGCCCCGGCAGGAGCGGGGCCTGCGCCCGGCCCGCCCGCTGAAGTACGCCCCGCTGGTGGACGGTTCCGCGGACGTGGCCGCCGGGACGTTCACGCTCACCTTCGCCTCCGGCGCGAAGGCCGGCGCCGCCTTCCTCGTCACCTCCGGCAACCGCACCGACGGGCCGTGGACGTACACCACCGAGGCCGGCAAGAGCATCTCCGACACCTGGAACTCGGCGTACTCCGGCGGCTCGTACGACCTGACCGTGCACGGCCCCAACGGCTTCCTGCGCGTCTTCAAGGGCCCGAACAAGGTGGCCGGCCCGGAGGTCACCGCCCGGCACAGGGGCGACGACATCGAGCTGACCTTCACCAACAGGGGGTCCGGCACGGTGCAGCTGAAGGTGGCCGACGGCTACCGGGGGCGGGCCCGGACCGTCCGTGTGCGCGGCGGCGCGACGGTGCGGCAGACCGTCGACCTGGCGGCGAGCCGGCGGTGGTACGACCTCACCGTCACCTCCGATGCCGACCCGGCCTTCGTGCGGCACTTCGCCGGGCATGTCGAGAACGGGCGTCCTGGCGTGAGCGATCCGGCGATCGTCACGGAGTAGGCGCTGGGGTCAGAGGGGGGTGAGGTGTCCTGGGCCGGTGTGTGGGGTCCGGGGTGCCAACGCTGTGCCCAGGCCGGGTGCGAGGAGGGCGGTCACCAGGGGGTCCGGCTGGTGTGCGGCTTCCTCGCCCCCGGCTCGCGTGGCCACCCGGCCTGCTGCGCTGCCGGGTTCCTGGGCCGCGACCGGCGTCGTGGCTGGGGGTGGTGGGTCGCGCTGCCCGGCGCTGGCGGGGTGCCGCCCGCGCCCACCCGTGCCGCCCCGGGCGGCACGACTGCCCGCGGACTGGCGGGTTGGGCCGCCCGCGGGCTGACGGGTTGGGCCGCCCGTGACAGCAGTACCACTCCCCGCGCCGCCAGGGCCGCGCCCGTCGCCGCGGCGAGGATGCCCGCTGGGCCTCCCCGTAGTCGTTCGCCCAGCAGGGAGAGGCCGATGAGTGCGGCGGCCACCGGGTTCGACAGGGTCACCACGGCGAGCGGGGCGCCGAGGCCGGCCCGGTAGGCGAGTTGCGACAGGAGCAGGCCGCCCACCGCGAAGGCGGCGACCAGTACGGCCACCCCGATGACCTGCGCGCTGAGCAGGGGGCCGGAGTCGTCGGTCGCGGCCACCGTGACGGTCTGGGTGAGCGCCGAGCCGACGCCGGAAGCGACGCCGGACGCGGTCGCGTGCCGCAGGCCGTTCCGGCTGCCCGGCCGGGCCAGCGCGCCGACCAGCACCGCCGCCGTACCAGCCACCGCGAGCGCCTCGGGCACACTGAGCGTGTCGTCGGGCGCGGGCCCGGACGCCGTGACGAGCAGCGCGGCCAGCCCGACGAGGGTGAACGCGGTGCCCCGCCACTCGACCGCGCTGACCTTCCGCCCCGCCAACCGGGCACCCACCGGCACCGCCGCGACCAGGGTGAGCGCGCCCAGCGGCTGCACCACGGTCAGCGGACCGTAGGTGAGGGCGACGATGTGCAGCAGCGCGCCCGAGGCGTTCAGCCCCACCGACAGCCACCACGCCCCGCTGCCGAGCAGCCGCAGCAGACCCGAGCCGGAGCTCCGGGCGGCCAGCCGTTCCTGGGCGACGGCGGCGGCCGCGTAGGCGACGGCGGAGAAAAGGGAAAGGACGACGGCGACCACGGTGGCGCTCATCGGCCCGCCGCCACGAGCACCGGCTCCTTGGCGGGTACGCGGTCGTCGGCGGCAGGCCGGACCGTGACGGTCGTGCGGAGCGGCGGACGGATCACCGCGAGCGCACCGCCCAGCAGCACGGCCGCGGCGATCGCGTCGAGCCAGTAGTGGTTCGCCGTCCCGACGATCACCAGCAGGGTCAGCAGCGGATGCAGCAGCCACAGCCACCGCCATCGCGACCGGGTGGCGACGATCAGCCCGATCGCCAGCATCAGCGCCCAGCCGAAGTGCAGCGAGGGCATCGCCGCGAACTGGTTCGACAACTGGTCGGTCTCCGGAGAGCCGTACACCGACGGCCCGTACACCTGCCCCGTGTCCACGAGCCCCGCCTCCGCGAGCATCCGCGGCGGCGCGAGCGGGAACGTCAGATGCAGCACCAGCGCGGCGGCGGTGACCGCGGCGAGCGCTCGGCGCGCCCAGACGTAGTGCCCCGGGCGCCGCACGTACAGCCAGACCAGGAAGGCTGCGGTGGCCGGGAAGTGGACCGTCGCGTAGTAGGTGTTCGCGAGGTGCACCAGGGTGTCACCGTGCAGCAGCGCGGACTGCACCGCGCCCTCCCCGGGCAGACGGACGGCCCGTTCCAGGTCCCAGACGTGATCCGCGTTGCGGAAGGCCTCGCCGGTGTGGCCCGTCGCCAGCAGCCGGCCCGACTTGTAGATGGCGAAGAGCCCTGCGACGAGCAGCAGCTCACGGACGATCGGCGGCCGCGCTATCGCGTCGGTCTCCGCTTCGGCAGGCTCGGTGCGGGCATTCATCCCCCGGCCCTTTCACTGACGGTGGTGCATGTGTGGTTCGGGTGGTACGACGAAGTCATCGATACGATGCCGTACCGATACGCCAGTGTACCGATACGACTGAGTACCGGTACACTGGCGTATCGATAACGTGCGACACACTGGAGAGCGGGCCCCGTTGGGCCGCCGGACGCGAGCGAGGAGACCAACCGATGACGTCGCAGGCCGCGGACCGACCGGAGACGGTCGGCGCCTCGCGCCGCTCCAAGCTGACGCGCGAGCGTGAGCAGGAGTTCTTCGACGCCGTGCTCGAGCAGATCCGCGAGTGCGGCTACGACGCCGTCACCATGGACGGCGTCGCCGCCAGCACCCGGTGCAGCAAGTCCACGCTGTACCGGCAGTGGAAGACCAAACCCCAGTTCGTGGCGGCGGCCCTGCGCTCGAACGCCTGCCCGCGCTTCGCCGGTATCGACACCGGCTCGCTGGCGGAGGACCTGCGCCAGGCCGCGCGGGCCGCGGGCGAGAGGTCGGGCAAGGACAGCCGGCTGATGCAGGCACTCGGCCACGCCGTGGTGGAGGACCGGGAACTCCAGCAGGCGCTGCGTGAGGCGCTGGTCGAACCGGAGATCGCCGCGATCAGGGAGATGCTGCGGCGTGGGGTGGAGCGCGGGGAAGTCCCCGCCGACCATCCGGCGCTGGAGTACGTACCGGCGCAGATGTTCGGCGTCCTGCGCGTCCGGCCGGTCCTGGACGGCGAGGACGCCGACGGGGACTATCTGCTCCGGTTCCTGGAGGCCGCCGTGCTGCCCGCACTCGGCCTCACCTGAGACCCAGGCCGCCGTCCACGGGATGACTGGACGACCGGCCTGCCTGCGCCGCACCGTGGGGACGGGGGCGGCGCGCACCCCCCGGCCGGGTGGGGTTCCTCTTGAGCGGAGAGGCGCCCCACCCGGCCGATCGGTGTCGTGCCCCGGTGGGCGGGCGCGTCAGACGTTCTGCCCGTTGCCGCCGCCCGACGACTCCTCGATGCCCTTGGTGATCTCGTCGATGACGGACACCTTCTGGTCGGCGTCCACCCCGAACCGGACCACGACCAGCCGGCCGGAGTCGGCGGGCGAGGGGAAGGCGAGCGACTCGACGTAGCCGTCGGCGCCCTTGCTGGTGATGGCCTTCCAGCGGACCAGATAGCCCTTCTGCCCGGCCACGGTCACCGCCTTGGACGCCAGTACCTCGTGCGAGGTGATCTCGCCGTACGTGGTGCCACCGTAGGACTCCTCGGCGTTCGCGGCGATGTCCGCCTTCGCGACCTCCTCCGGCGTGCTGCCCTCGGTGCCCAGCACCTCGGCGGGCGCCGAGTACGCGCCGCCCTTCGTGCAGGACTTGGACGTGTCGCCCGGGCACTCGTAGGTGTCGTCGGAGGTCAGCTGCGCGCCCACGCTGAAGGCCTGGCCGGTCCAGCCCTCCGGCACCGGGAGACTGATCCCGTTGACCACGTCGGACACCGTGCCGCCCCCCTCGACCTCCGGCGCCCGGGACTCATCCGGCCCGGGCGACTGACCGTCGCCGAAGGGTCCGCCGCTCGGGCCGTCGGACGGCCCGGATCCGCCCGGCCCCTGCTGAGAGTCGGCGCGGCTCGCGCCGCCGCCGTCGTCCTTCGTCAGCGCGTACACGCCGACGCCTATGCTCGCCAGGACCACGGCGGCGACCGTGACCGCTATGCCCGTGCGCAGACCGCGCCGCGGGGCGGCGGGCGGCTGGGCGGGGTACCCGGGATACCCCGGATATCCGGGTTGCGTCGGGTACGCGTCGGCGGCGGGCGGCCCCGCCGGGGGACCCCAGGCGGCGGCGGACCCCGCGGGACGGGTCCGGTCCGTCCATGCCCTGCCGTCCCACCAGCGCTCGGTGGCGGGACCGTCACTTGTCTGCCCGGGGTCGGGATACCACCCGGGGGGAGTCTCCTGCGTCATGCCCCCACCGTATGAGGCGTCGGTGAAAGGCGGATGAGAGGGATCGCCTCCCCATGCCGCACGGGTCGACCCCGGGTCATTCCAGCACCAGCCGCACCGGCCCCTCCCCGGCCGCCGCCGACGGCAGCCGTAGCCCGTCCCGGCCCGGCGTCACCGACCCCAGCACGCTCGGATGCCGGGCACCCGTGCTCGTCGGCACCGTGCCGGGCAGACCGTGCGCCGTCAGGAACCCCAGCACCGCGAACGCGTACGCCTCCTTGGCGTCCGAGGGCAGCCCGAGCTCGTCGGAGGCGCGCACCGGCACGCCCGGCAGATGATCGCCGAGCATGCCCATCAGCACCGGGTTCCGGGTTCCGCCGCCGGACGCGATCACCTCCGTGGCCTCCACGGCGCGCACGGCGTCGGCGACCGTGCGGGCGGTGAGCTCGGTGAGCGTCGCGATCACGTCCTCGGCAGGCAGCGTTCCGACGCCGGCCAGCGCCGTGTGCAGATAGCCGACGTGGAACAGCTCCTTGCCGGTCGTCTTGGGCGCGGGCAGCGCGTAGTACGGCTCCGCCAGCAGCCGGTCGAGCAGCACCGGACGGACCCGGCCGCGGGCGGCCAGGGCACCGTCCACGTCGTACGCCAGCCGCCCGCCGCTGAACCCGTGCGCCGCCGCGTCGATCAGCGCACACCCCGGCCCCGTGTCGAAGGCGGTGCCGTCGGGCGCGGTGAGGTTGGCGATCCCGCCGAGGTTCAGGGCGACCGGCGTGCCCGGCCGGCCGCGCAGCCACAGCAGGTCGACCAGGCTGACCAGCGGTGCCCCCTGGCCGCCGGCGGCGATGTCCCGGGGCCGGAAGTCGGCGACCACGGGCAGGCCGGTGGCCTCGGCGATCCACGCGGGCTGCCCGAGCTGCAACGTGCCGTGCACCCGGCCCTCGTCCACCCAGTGGAAGACGGTCTGCCCGTGCGAGGCGACCAACTCGGCCCGCCCCTCGCACAGTTCACGGTCGGCCCGGACGGCCGCCGCCGCGAAGGCCTGCCCGATCCGCGTGTCGAGCCGGCACACCTCGGCCATCGAGACGGACCCCGGCGGCAGCGCCGCCGCGAGCGCCGCCCGCAGCTCGTCGTCGTACGCCTCGCTCACCATGCCGAGCGGCTTCAGTGCGAGGCTGTCACCGACGAGGCTCAGCTCGGCCGCCGCCGCGTCGATGGCGTCGTACGACGTGCCGGACATCAGCCCGATCACCCGCATCCGGTCAACTCGCTTTCCCAGTAACGCCCTTCACCGGAACCGTGGCGAGGGCCAGCACGCTCACCGCGCAGGTGGCCGCCGCGTAGTACGCGGGGATGTCCACGTTTCCGGTCCGTTCGATCGTCTCCGTGATGATGAGCCCGGCACAGCCCGAGAACACGGCATTGGACAGGGCGTAGGCGAGTCCCAGGCCGGTGTAGCGCACGGTCGTCGGGAACATCTCCGACAGCATCGCCGGTCCGGGACCCGCCATCAGTCCCACGACCGCGCCCGCACCGAACACCGCCGCGCCCTTCACCGCGTTCGACCCGCCGGGGTCCTGAAGAAGGTTCAGCAGCGGAACCGCGAGGACCACCACGAGCAGCGCACCCGTCAGCATCACGGCCCGCCGCCCCACCCGGTCGCTGAGCAGCCCCGCCGGGACGATCGTCACCGCGAAGCCGAGATTGGCCAGCACCGTGGCGATCAGCGCCTGCTGGAAACTCGCGTCCAGCGTGCTCTGCAGGTAGGACGGCAGCACGACCAGGAAGGTGTACCCGGCCGCCGCCCAGCCCATGATCCGCCCCGCACCGAGCGCGATCGCCCGCACGACCTCACGCACGGGCGGACTCTCCGGCGCCACCTCGCGCTCGTGGCGGAAGGCCGGCGTCTCGTCCAACCGGAGCCTGAGCCACAGCGCACCCAGCCCCAGCGGCAGCGTCAGCAGAAACGGCAGCCGCCAGCCCCAGTCGCCCAGCTGATCCTCCGTCAGCACGGTGGCCAGCAGTGCCGCCGCTCCCGCACCGCCCAGCAGCCCCAGTGCCACCGTGAACGACTGCCAGGACCCGTACAGCCCCCGCCGCCCCGGCGGAGCGAACTCCGTCATCACCGCCACCGCCCCACCGAACTCCCCGCCCGCAGAGAGCCCCTGAAGCACCCTCAGGAAGGTGAGCAGCCAGGGCGCCAGAGCGCCGACCGTCTCATACGTCGGCAGCACACCGATCAGTGTCGTCGCGCCCGTCATCAGCCCGATCACCAGGATCAGCACCGGGCGGCGGCCGATCCGGTCACCCAGCCGCCCGAACAGCGCCGCGCCGACGGGCCGGAAGAAGAACGCCAGCGCGAACGATGCGTACGTCTTCACCAGCGCCTCGACCTCGCTGCCGCCCTCGGGGGTGAAGAAGCGCGCCGCGATGATCGTGGCGAAGTAGCCGTAGACGCCGAACTCGTACCACTCGATGAAGTTGCCCACCGATCCCGCGACCAGGGCCCGCCGGGACCGAACCGTGCCCTGATCCTGGAAAGTCGCCTTCATTCCCAAGAGTATTGACGGTCGGTGACGCACAGGGGAGCCGGACACGGAACCTTCGCATCGACCGTCCGCGCCGGCGGCACTCGGTGTCACCCGACACGGCAACAGGTCGCCCGACCGGCCACCGTTCGGACAACGGGGCGGCTACGCTCGGGCCTGTACGTCGTTCGGGCGACTTGGGGAGGTAGCGGGATGACGGAGGTAGGGCCGACGGCGGCCGCCTCGGGATCCCTGTGGGAGCGCGACGACGAAGTCGCCGCCGTCGCCCGGGCGGTCGACACGCTGTGCGCCGACCGCTCGTCCTCGGGCGGCCTGCTGATGTTCCGGGGCGAGGCCGGACTCGGGAAGACCGCGCTGCTCGCCGAGACCCGCCGCATCGCCGAGGAACGCGGCTGCACGGTGTGGTCGGCCCGCGGCGGTGAGACCCTCCGGTCCGTCCCCTTCAACGTCGTACGCCAACTGCTCCAGCCCGCCCTCGTGTCGCTGCTGCCCGAGGAGGCCCGCGAGTACCTCGGCGACTGGTACGACATCGCCGGCCCCGCACTCGGCATAGCGGACCCCGGCGGGCGGCAGGCCGACCCGCAGGGTGTGTGCGACGGACTGGTCGCCGCCGTGCGCCGGCTGGCCAAGCGGGAGTGGCCGCTGGTGCTGCTGATCGACGACGCCCACTGGGCCGACCAGGAGACCCTGCAGTGGCTGGCCGCGTTCGCCGAGCGGCTGCACGACCTGTCCGTGCTGGTCGTGGTGGCCCGTCGGCCGGGCGAGGTCAGCGGTGAGAGCGCCCGCCACCTGGACGCGGTGGCCGCCGCCGCGGGCCGTCCCGAGACCACGCTGAGCGCCCTGACCCCGGACGCCACCGCCGGACTCACCCGCGCCACCGTCGGCGAGCACGCCGACGCCCCGTTCTGCCGCGAGGTCTGGGCCGTCACCGGAGGCAACCCCTACGAGACCGTCGAACTCCTCGCCAAGGTGCAGGACAGCGAGCTGGAGCCGACCGAGCCCTCGGCCGGCGAACTGCGCGCCCTGAACCGCTCGGCCCGCGGCGGCGGCCTGGTCGCCCGCCTGGAGGGGCTCGGCATCGACGCCACCCGGTTCGCCTGGGCGGCCGCCATCCTCGGCACCGGCATCTCCGTCGACCTGGTCGCCCAACTCGCCACCATGGGCCACGACGACGCGGTGCGCTGCGCCGAACTGCTGCGCAGCGCCCGCATCCTCACCGCCCCCGACCCGGCGAACACCCGGCCCGGCGGCGGCGACCTGGAGTTCGTCCATCCGCTGATCGCCACCGCCGTCTACAACTCCATCCCGGACGCCCTGCGCACCGCCATGCACGGCATCGCCGCCCAGATCGTCACCGACTCCGGACTCGGCGCCGCGGCCGCCTCCCGCCACCTCCTCCAGGTCCACCCGGACGACGACGCCGAACTCGTCGACCAGCTGCGCGAGGCCGCCCGCGAGCACCTCGCCGTCGGCGCCCCCGACGCGGCCCGCCGCTGCCTCGAACGCGCCCTCAAGGAGCCGCCCCGGCCCGAGGTCCACGCGCGCGTGCTCTACGAACTGGGCTGCGCCGGCCTGCTGACCGCGCCCGCCACCACCATCGGCCACCTCCGGACCGCGCTCGCCATGCCCGGCCTCGACGGCCCCGCCCGCGTCGACGCCGTCTTCCGCCTCTCCCAGGCCCTGCTCCACAACGACCAGCTGGAACAGGCCGTCCGCACCGTGGAGGCCGAGGCCGCCCGGCACGAGGAGGGACCCGCCCGGATGCGGCTGCGGGCCGTGCAGTACATGTGGGAGGGCATCTACGCGGGCGAGGCCGCCACCCCCGGCCGCTCCCAGCGCCTCGCCGAGCTGGCCCGCACCTGCACCGGCCGGGACAACTCCGAACGCGCCCTGCTCATCCTGCGCGGCTTCGACGCCATGACCCATGGCGAGAACGCCGAGGAGGTCGTCGAGCTGTGCGACCGCGCCCTCGTCAACGGCCGTCTCGCACCCGGCCTCGGCTGGACCGACACCCAGTGGGGCGTCGAACTGCTGATGATGCTGGGCAGTTCCTACGCCTACGCCGACCGGCTCGACCGCGCAGAGAACCTCTTCGCCGAGGCCCTGCGCACCTACACCACGGCCGGCTGGAGCGGCGGCCACCTCGCCCTGGCCAACGCCTTCCTGGGTCTCGCCTTCCGCCGCCAGGGCCGCCTGCAGGACGCCGAGACCGTGCTGCGCGAGTCGCTGCGGCTGGCCGAACGGGTCGGGCGCGGACTGCCCCTGTACTGGTCGGCGACCTGCGGACTCGTCGACACCCTGCTGGCCCGCGGCCATGTCGAGGAGGCCTGGACGACGGCCGAGACATACGGCTTCGCCCCGCCCTACCCGTCGACCATCGTGCTGCCCGACACCCGCTCCGTGCGCGGCCGGCTGCTGCTCGCCGTGGGCCGCACCGAGGACGGCGTCAACGAACTGGAGGCGGCCGAGAAGGCGGCGGCCGCCCGTGGCGGCCACAACCCGGTGCTGGCCCCCTGGACCGTCGACCTCGCCCTCGCCCTCGCCACCGAGGACCCGGCCCGCGCCGGGCGGCTCGCCGCCGACGCCCGCCGTCAGGCCGAGCGGTTCGGCACCGACACCGCCATCGGCGAGGCCCTGCGCTGCGCCGCCGCCCTGGAGACCGGCCAGCGCAAGGTACGGCTCGCCGCACAGGCCGTCACCTACCTGGAGGCCTCGCCCTGCCAGTACGAACACGCCGCCGCCCGCATCGAGTACGGCCTCGCCGCCCGCTCCACGTCCGAGCTCAACCGGGGTCTGACGCTGGCCCGCTCGTGCGGGGCGGACGGCCTGGCGATGCAGGCGCGGCAGGGGCTGGCGGAGCTGGAGGGGTAGCGACGGCGCGGGAAGGGTGGCGGCGGCGCGCTCGTCAACATCAGCCTGGTGTGCCGTCCTCCTCCGCCAGCACCCGCTGGGCCGTCGCGAACGCCGAGTTCGCCGCCGGCACCCCGCAGTACACCGCCGTCTGCAGCAGCACGGCCCCGATCTCCTCGGGCGTGAGCCCGCCCCGGCGGGCCGCCCGCACATGCATGGCCAGCTCCTCGTAGTGGCCGTGCGCGACCAGCGCGGTCAGCGTGATCATGCTGCGCTCGCGGCGGGAGAGCGTCGGGTCGGTCCAGATCTCGCCCCAGGCGTAGCGCGAGATGAAGTCCTGGAAGCGGGCCGTGAAAGGGGTCTGCCGTGCCTGCGCCCGGTCGACGTGCGCGTCGCCGAGCACCTCCCGGCGGACCTCCATGCCGCGCCGGGCGGCACCGTCGAAGTGCGCCCGCAGGGCGGTCAGAACCGCCTCGGGGCATTGCGCGGGCGCGAGATGCGAGGCCCCCGGGATCTCCACGAGCGCGGCCCCCGGCACGGCGTCCGCGATCTCCCGCAGATGCGCGGGCGGCGTCGCCGGATCCTCCCGCCCGGCGATCAGCAGCGTGGGCGCGGAGATCTGCGCGAGCCGGTCCCGCAGGTCGAATGCGGCGAGCGCGTCACAGCAGGCCGCGTACGCCGCCGGGTCGGCGTCCCGGTGGTCCTGGACCAGCCGGGGCACGGTGAACCCAGGGGTGAACCAGCGGGCGTCCGCGCCCTCGGCGAGCGAGGCCAGTCCCTCGCGGCGCACCAGCGCGGCCCGCTCCTCCCACGGCTGCGCACCGTTGAAGTGGGCCGACGAACAGATCACGGCCAGGGACGACACCCGCTCCGGGTGATGCACCGCCAGCTGCAGGCCCACCGCACCGCCCAGCGACACACCGGCGTACGCGAACCGCTCGACACCGAGCGAGTCGGCGAGCGCGAGCACCAGGTCGGCGAGGTCACCGACGGTGGCGCCGGGCCCGATGAGCTCTGCCGCCGAACCTCCGTGTCCCGGCAGGTCCCAGCGGACCACCCGGTGGGTGACGGACAGCTCGGGCGCGACCTTGTCCCACAGGGCGTGGGAGGTGCCCAGCGACGGCCCGAGCAGCAGTGGGGGAGCCGAAGCGGCGCCCTCGGACCGGTGGTTGAGGAGTTTCCCGGTCAACGTCGCTCCAGAGCAAGGTCGGTGAGGGCGCCGGCGGAGCCGGTGTAGCGGGTGGGGTCGGTGAGCTCGCGCAGGTCGATGCCCTTCAACTCCAGCTCCTTGGCGAGGAGTTCAGCGAGCGACCGCCCTTCGGTGTACGTGCGCCCGGCGAGCCGCGTGAGCAGCTCCTTCGCTCGGGCCCGCCCCAGCAGCGGAGCCAGTTCGGCGGACAGCCGCTCCGAGACGATCAGTCCGTGCGTGAGGTCCAGATGCTCCCGCATGACGTCCGGGTGGACCCGCAGCCCCTCGGCCAGTTCGGCGGCGTCGCGTGCGGCCCCGCCGGTCAGCCGCAGCAGATCCCGCAACGGCTCCCACTCCGCGTGCCAGGCCCCGGCCGGCCGCTCGTCCTCGGCGGCCAGCGCCCCGTAGAGCGTGGCCGCGAGCTGCGGTGCGCGCCGCGCTGCGGCGGCGATCAGGGTGGACCGTACGGGATTGGCCTTGTGCGGCATCGCCGACGAACCCCCGCCACCGCCCTCCGTGACCTCGGCGATCTCGGTGCGGGACAGGGTGAGCACATCCACGGCGATCCTGCCGAGCGCCCCGGCCGCGAAGGCCAGACATCCGGCGAGGTCGGCGATCGGCGTGCGCAGGGTGTGCCAGGGCAGGACCGGTGGCCGCAGGCCGAGTTCACGGGCGTACGCCGCCGGCAGGGCGGTCGGCTCGCTCGCCCCGTACGCGCCGAACGCCGCCAACGTCCCGGCCGCCCCGCCGAGTTGAGCGGGCAGCCCGTCCCTGACGGCCGCCACCCGGTCCCGTGCGTCCAGGACCAGCGACCGCCAGCCGGCCGCCTTCAGCCCGAACGTCGTCGGGACGGCGTGCTGGGTGAGGGTGCGTCCGGGCATCGCGGTGTCGCGGTGCTCGGCGGCCAGCCGGGCCAGCGCCCGCGCCACGCGGGCGAGATCGGCCAGGACGAGGTCCAGGGCGCGCGTCGAGACCAGCATCGTCGCCGTGTCCATGATGTCCTGGCTGGTCGCACCCCGATGGACATACGGCCCGTACTCCGCACCGGCCGCCTTCGTCAGGTCGGCGACCAGCGGGATGACCGGGTTGCCGCCCCCGCGGGCGCGCTCCGCCAGTGACCGTACGTCGAAGCGGTCGGCGTGGGCCGCCTCGGTCACGGCCGTGGCGGCCTCGGTCGGGGCCAGTCCCAGCGAGGCCTGTGCGCGGGTCAGGGCGGCCTCCGCCTCGAGCAGCGCCTGGAGGTATGCGGTGTCGCTCGTCGCGGACGCGACAGGGGAGCCTGCCCACCCGGGGGCGAGCAGGCCGGGTTCGGGAACGGCTGGGGGCACCTCCCGCCCGAAGGGTGGGGGAGTCACCGGAACTCCAGGAAGACCGTCTCGCCTTCGCCCTGAAGGCGGATGTCGAAACGGTAGGTGCCGTCGCCGTCCGCGCGGGCGATCAGCGTGTCGCGGCGCGCCTCGGCCAGCTGGGACAGCAGCGGGTCCGCGGCGAGCGCGGCCTCGTCGCCCGGCAGGTAGATCCGGGTGAACAGGTGAACGAGCAGCCCGCGCGCGAAGACACACACGCTGAGGTACGGCGCGTTCTGCCCGCGTGCCCCGGGCCGCAGCGTGCGAGCGGTCCAGTGGCCGTTGGCGTCGGTCTGGATGCGGCCCCAGCCGGTGAACTCCAGGCCGTTGCGGCCCAGGAAGCCGCCGCCGGCCGGGTCGCGCCGCATCGATCCGTCGACCTGCGGCAGGTTGCCGTCCGGGTCGGGGCCCCACAGCTCCACGAACGCGTCCGGCAGCGGCTTGCCCTCGCCGTCGAGCACGTAACCCTGCAGGGCGATGGTGTCCGGGTGGCCGACCGGGGCGATGTCGCCGCCGCCGGGGAAGGGCAGGGCGTGGCCGTAGAAGGGGCCCACCGTGTGCGACGGAGTGGGGAGCACGGTCTCCGGGCGGCTCGTGTCGATCTTCGTCATGGCAGGTCAGCGCCCTTCCTCGAGCCAGGTGGCGTTCGGCCCGTCGAGCACGATGTCCCAGTGGTAGCCCATCGAGAACTCCGGGACCGACAGGCTGTGGTCGTACGTCGCGACCAGCCGCTGCCGGGCCGCGTCGTCCGTCACCGACTGGATGATCGGGTCGTACGGGAACAGCGGGTCGTTCGGAAAGTACATCTGCGTCACGAGCCGCTGGGTGAACGCCGTACCGAACAGCGAGAAGTGGATGTGGGCCGGCCGCCAGGCGTTGAGGTGCTGGCGCCACGGGTAAGGGCCCGGCTGGACGGTGGTGAACGTGTAGAACCCGCTGTCGTCGGTCAGCGTGCGGCCGACGCCCGTGAAGTTGGGGTCCAGCGGGGCGTCGTGCTGCTCGCGCTGGTGGGCGTACCGGCCCGCGGAGTTGGCCTGCCAGATCTCGATCAGCTGGCCCCGGATCGGGCGACCGCCCCGGTCCAGCAGCCGGCCGGAGACGGTGATGCGCTCGCCGATCGGCTCGCCGGTGTGCTGCCGCGTCAGGTCGTTGTCGATCTCGGTGATGTCCCGCTCGCCGAAGGCGGGGGAGGCCAGCTCCACCAGCTCCGGATCCCTGGCCACGTCTATCGCGACCAACGGCTGCTTGGGATGCCGCAGCAGCGAGGAGCGGTACGGGGCGTAGTCGCGGCGCGGATGGTGCTCGACGGGACCGCCGTCGGCGACCCGCTTCTCGTACGCGGCGTGCTCGGCCGCGATCTCCTGGTCGATGTCGTGCTGGGTGAGAGCCATGAGGTTCCTACTGTTCGAGCTTGGCAGCGGTCCTGACGGTGATCGACGAGCCCCATCTCTTCCGATCCCCGTTGCTCAGTACACTGAGCAATTGAGTGAACTTTCCTTCACGTTGTCACTCGTGTCCGCCGACGTCAAGACCTGAGGTGGCGCTCCGTTCGATGACCGGTCTGCTGAAGACAGGCGCACCATGGCGCGATATCGTCAGTGCACTGATCGAATCGACCACGAGGAGCGGACATGGCCGCGGTGGACCTCGCCAATCACCCCGGGCACTTGGCCCGGCGGCTGCAGCAGGCGCACCACCTGCTGTGGAACACGATGGTCTCCGAGGAGATCACCTCGCCGCAGTTCGCCGTCCTCAACGCCCTCGTCGACGAGCCGGGCCTGGACCAGCGCACGGTGGGGGAGCGGGTGGGGCTCGACCGGTCCACCATCGCCGAGGTGATCAGCCGGCTCGGCCGCCGGGGGCTGCTGGACAAGGTCCGCGACCCGCAGGACGGCCGCCGCTTCCTGCTGCGCCTGACCGAGGACGGCCTGCGCACCCATCGCAAGCTGTCGGTGCGCACGGCCCGGATGAACCAGGTCTTCCTGGCTCCGCTCTCCGCTGCCGAGCAGACCCAGTTCCTCGATCTCCTCCGCCGGGTCTCGGACGCGGCCGAGGGGCTCCGCAACCCCGTGGAACCCCTCGTCGCCCAGCCCTGATCAGGCCTTCGCCAGCACCACCCACACCTGGCCCGTGGCGAAGTTCACCGGCGCGCCCCGCTCGGTCGTGAACCGGGTGTCGTCGTCGGCCGACGCGCGCTTCCAGTGCACGTCGTACGCCCTCCCGTCGCGCAGCACCGTCGCCTTCCCCGAGCCGACGGTCTCGGTGTACGGCGTGTTGTTGCCCCGGGAGTCGAAGTACTCGGACGGGCGCAGCCGCACGTACTGCACGACGACCGTCGCGGGAGCCACCCGCGCGCCGTCGGCCGTCACCATGGCCGTCCCGTCCATCGCGACCAGATAGCGGTCGTGGTTCTCGGACCAGGTGAAGGTGAAGCGGGCCGCCGGGTAGCGCACCGTCCGGGTCGTCTCCGCCGTGCCGCCGGCCGGCGGGGCGCCGTAGGTGAAGCCCGGGGCGAGAGCGTCCGGACCCGGAGCCGAGGGCAGCAGTCGCAGCGGGCGCAGATACAGGTTGTGCGGGGCGGGCCTTTCCTTGGCGCGGTAGTAGGCGCCGGGCGTGCGGTCGGGCGGCTCGGCGCGCAGCGGCGCCCGGTCGATTAGCGGCAGCAGCTTGCGCTGTGCGCCGGAGAAGGCGAGCGTGGGCCGGTCGAACTGGCGCAGCAGGTCCAGATCGCTCTCGCGGGCGCTGCGCACCGGCCCGACGGTCTCCGGCAGCCTGGTCGCGTACACCGCCATCAGCCGGCTCAGCCCGCCCTCGACCTGTTCGACGTACACGATGTCCGCTTCGCCCAGGCCGGTGTGCGGCCGCGCCCTGCCCGCGTTGTCGATCTTCACGGCGAGCACCGAACCGACATCACCGATGTCACTGTCCTCCGGGCTCGGCGCCGGCTCCGGCTCCGGCACGGGCGGCGGCCGGTCGTCGGGCGGTGGTCCGCCGCCGTTCGTGCAGCCTGCTGTCAGGACGGCCGTCATCGCCGCGGCCAGCAGCACCGACGTCCTGGCGGCGCGCCGCACCCGCGCCCTGCGTCCCACGCCCACCGTCGCCACCCACCCACTCCCGCGTCCCTGATTGTGCGCTTATCGGCTCACCGCTCGCCATACCTGAGCAGATCCGGTCACCCGGCGGCACGAAATGTGCCAACGACGCGCGGTGAGTCCGCCGATCGGCCCAGGCAGGGCAGCGCACGGTTCGACACGGGCGGCCCGGGTACCCGGGCGGCACCGCAGGACGGGCAACCGTGGAGGCGACGGAGGGAGCGCGGGGCGATGAGGGCTGTGACATGGCAGGGCAAGCGGGACGTCCGGGTGGAGAACGTGCCCGATCCGCGGATCGAGGAGCCGACCGATGCCGTCATTCGCATCACCTCGACCGGGCTGTGCGGCTCCGACCTGCATCTGTACGAGGTGCTCACACCGTTCATGACGCCGGGTGACATCCTCGGCCACGAGCCCATGGGCATCGTCGAGGAGGTCGGGCCCGGCGTACCGGACCTGGCGGCGGGCGACCGGGTCGTCGTGCCGTTCCAGATCGCCTGCGGCAGTTGCTGGATGTGCCTCAACTCGCTGCCCACCCAGTGCGAGACCACCCAGGTGTCCGGCGAGGGCATGGGCGCCGCCCTGTTCGGCTACACCCGTCTGTACGGTGCGGTACCGGGCGGCCAGGCCGAGTACCTGCGGGTCCCGCAGGCCCAGTACGGCCCGATCAAGGTGCCGGAAGGCCCGCCCGACGACCGGTTCCTCTACCTCTCCGACGTCCTGCCCACCGCCTGGCAGGCGGTCTCCTACGCGGACCTCTCCCAGGGCGGCAGCGTCGCGGTGCTCGGGCTCGGGCCGATCGGGGACATGGCCTGCCGGGTCGCCCAGGTCCGTGGCGCCGGGCGGGTGTTCGGGGTGGACCTGGTCAGCGACCGGCTGCGGCGGGCGCGGGCGCACGGCGTGGAGACGTACGACCTCAGGGTCTTCGACAGCGAGAAGGAACTCGTCGCCGCGATCCGCGACGAGACCGACGGCCGCGGCCCCGACGCCGTGATCGACGCGGTCGGCACCGAGGCGCACGGCAGCCTCGCCGCCCGGCTCGCCCAGCAGGCCTCCACGATGCTGCCCCGGAAACTGAGCGGCCCGCTCGCCGAACGCTTCAGCGTCGACCGGCTCGCCGCCCTGCACACCGCCATCGAGCTGGTGCGCCGCGGCGGCACCCTGTCCCTCGTCGGCGTGTACGGCGGCACCGCCGACCCGCTGCCGATGCTCACCATGTTCGACAAGCAGCTCCAGATCCGGATGGGCCAGGCCAACGTACGCCGCTGGAGCGACGAGATCCTGCCCTATCTGACCGACGAGGACCCGCTCGGCGTCGACGACTTCGCCACCCACCGGCTGCCGCTCGACGAGGCGCCGCGGGCGTACGAGATGTTCCAGCACAAGCGGGACGGTGCCGTGAAGGTGCTGATGAGGCCCTGACTCAGGCCTGGGGCTCAGGCCCGGGGCGGCTCAGGCCTGGGGCGCGAAGATCTCCGCGAGGTCGTAGCGCACCGGCTCCTCCAGCTGGGCGTAGGTGCAGCTCTCCGGTGTCCGGTCCGGGCGCCAGCGGCGGAAGCGGGCGGTGTGCCGGAAACGCACCCCGTTCTCCAAGTGGTCGTACGCCACCTCGCACACCCGCTCCGGCCTGAGCGGCACCCAGGACAGGTCCTTCTTGACCGACCAGCGGCTCGGCGCGCCCGGCAGCCGCGCCGACTCGTGCGCCGCCTCCTCCGCCCAGGCCGCCCACGGATGCCCCGAGACGTCGTCCATGCGCAGCGGCTCCAGCTCCTCCACCAGTTCGGCGCGCCGCTCCATGGAGAACGCCGCGGACACGCCCACATGCTGGAGCGTGCCCCGGTCGTCGTACAGACCGAGCAGCAGGGACCCGACGACCGGGCCGCTCTTGTGCAGGCGGTACCCGGCGACGACGACGTCCGCCGTGCGCTCATGCTTGACCTTGTACATGACCCGCTCGTCCTGGAGATAGCGCAGCGTGAGCGGCTTGGCGACCACTCCGTCCAGGCCCGCCCCCTCGTACTGCTGGAACCACTGCCGCGCCACCTCGATGTCGGTGGTCGCCGGCGCCACGTGCACCGGGGCCCGCACCCCGGACAGCGCCATGACCAGCAGCGCACGCCGGTCACCCAGGGGCATGTCGAGGAGCGACTGGTCGGCCAGTGCCAGCAGGTCGAAGGCGACGAAGGAGGCCGGTGTCTTCTCCGCCAGCATCCGCACCCGGGAGCCGGCCGGGTGGATGCGCTCGGTGAGCGCGTCGAAGTCGAGCCGCCCCTCCCGCGTGATCACGATCTCCCCGTCCAGCACACAGCGTTCCGGCAACCGCTCCTTCAAAGCGGCCACCAGTTCCGGGAAATACCTGGTCAACGGCTTGGTGGTCCGGCTGCCGAGCTCCACCTCGTCCCCGTCGCGGAACACGATCGTCCGGAACCCGTCCCACTTGGCCTCGTAGTGCATGCCCGGAGGGATCTTCGTCACGGACTTGGCGAGCATCGGCTTGACGGGCGGCATCACCGGCAGATCCATGGTTTGATTCTGCGCCACGCGGGCACCCCCCGCCCGGTGTGCGCGGGACCCGGGCTGGGCCTACCGTGGCTCGCATGGGCGAAGCGGTGGAACTCCGGGCGGGCGGCCGGACCGTACGACTGTCCAGTCCCGGCAAGGTGTTCTTCCCGGAGCGCGGCTTCACCAAGCTGGACCTCGCCCGTTACTACCAGGCCGTCGGCCCCGGCATCCTGCGCGCCCTGCGCAACCGCCCCACCACCCTGGAGCGCTACCCGGACGGCGTCACCGGCGAGTCCTTCTTCCAGAAGCGGGCGCCCAAGAACATGCCCGACTGGATCCCCACCGCCCGCATCACTTTCCCCAGCGGCCGCAGCGCCGACGAGATGTGCCCCACCGAGGAGGCCGCCGTCCTGTGGGCCGCCCAGTTCGGCACCCTCACCTTCCACCCGTGGCCGGTGCGCCGCGACGACGTCGACAGCCCCGACGAACTCCGCATCGACCTCGACCCGCAGCCCGGCACCGACTACGACGACGCCGTCCGCGCCGCCCATGAACTGCGCGCCCTTCTCGCCGAGTTCGGCGGGCTGCAGGGCTTCCCCAAGACCTCCGGCGGTCGCGGCCTGCACGTGTTCGTCCCCATCGAGCCGCGCTGGAGCTTCACCCAGGTCCGCCGGGCCGCCATCGCGGTCGGCCGGGAGATGGAACGCCGGATGCCGGAGTACGTCACGATCAAGTGGTGGAAGGAGGAGCGAGGCGAGAAGATCTTCATCGACTACAACCAGGCCGCGCGGGACCGCACGATCGCCTCCGCCTACTCCGTACGCCCCCGCCCGCACGCCCCCGTCTCGGCGCCCCTGCGCTGGGAGGAGGTCGGCGACGCCCACCCCCGGGACTTCGACCTCGCGACCATGCCCGCGCGCTTCGCCGAACTCGGCGATGTGCACGCGGACATGGACGACCACCGTTTCTCGCTGGACGCGCTGTTGGAGCTCGCCGACAGGGACGAGCGCGATCACGGGCTCGGCGATCTGCCGTACCCGCCCGACTACCCCAAGATGCCGGGGGAGCCCAAGCGGGTACAGCCGAGCAGAGCCCGCAGAGCGGGACCTACAACTCCTTGATCCGGATGTCCCGGTACGAGATCACATCCGTCGTGCCGTGCACCTGGAGCCCGATGTAGCCGGAGGCGAACCGCCGCCCGTCCGTGCCGGGGTCGTCGGCGCGGGGCGGGACGAAGTCCTGGCCGCCGATGTTGTCGAACTCGTTGATCAGCACGCCGTTGCGGTAGACCGAGTAGTGCTGGTCGACCACCCGGATCTCGTAGTCGTTCCAGATGCCCTTCTGCGTCACACCCGCGCCGGCCAGGCCCACGCGGTCGAAGCCGTAGACGGACCCCGTCTTGTACATGTCGCCGTCGGGCCGGTCGAGCACCTGCACCTCGTGCCCGTACTTGATGGCGACCCACTCCGGCCGTGACTCCTCCGGGTGGTCATGGACGTACGGGAAGCGCACGAACACACCGGAGTTGGCGTTGCCCGTGCCGGGAGCGTCGTCCCGCCACTGGAGCCGGAGCGAGAAGTCGCCGTACTTGCGCTGTGGGAACCACAGCATGCCGAGGCCCGCCTTCGTGGTGCCGCTGGTGATCGACCCGTCGGCGTTCGGCGCGAAGGAACCGCCGCCCACGTGCTGCCACTTGGCGAAGGAGTCCGCGGTGCCGTCGAGGATCGTGCGGTAGCCCTCGGTCTGGCCGGGCCTGCCGATGCCGGACTGCCGGGCCGCCTTGGTGATGGCGTTGTACTCGCGCTGGTCGACGACGCCTTCCTTGAGGAGCTTGTCCAGGACCGTCTTCACATGCTTGAGGAACAGCGCGTGGGACGTCCACTCCTTCTCGTCCTCGATCAGCTCGTTGATGCGGCACCGGTTGTTCGTGACCCGGTTGGGCACACCCGAGTCGACCGTGCCGACGATGACGGTCAGCCGTTCGTCGTACTCGGGGCAGGGCGGCGCGGGCACCCCGCCCGCCACGACCGTGAAGCTGACGGTCCGGGCGTCGGAGGTGTTGCCCGCCTTGTCGCTCGCCCGGTAGGCCACGGTGTGCGGGCCCGCACGGTCGACGACCAGGGGCGCCGTGTAGGCGAGATAGGGCCCGCCGTCGAGCGAGTACTCGACGCTCGCGACACCCGAACCCGCCCCGTCCGTCGCACTGATGGTGACCTTGGCGTTCGCCACGTACGCCCCGTCGGAGTTCCGGGTGCCCTCCACGGTCGCGCCCGTCACCGGCGGCGTGGTGTCCTCCTCGGGCGCGGCGACCACCGTGAACTCCACGCTCTTCTCCGCCGCCGCGTTGCCCGCCTTGTCGGTGGCGCGGTAGCGGACGGTGTGCGTGCCGGTCTGATGCACCATCACCGGGCCGGTGTACGGCTGCCAGGCGCCGGACGCGCCGATCGCGTACTCGATGGTGTTGACCCCGGAGCCGGTGTCGGAGGCGGTGACGGTGACCGTGGCCATGTCGACGTACGTGCCGTCGGGGTTCTGCTCGCCGCTCACCGTCGCCGAGGTCTCAGGCGGTGTCGTGTCGTCCGTCGGCGGGGGGACGACCGTGAACTCGACGCTCTTCTCGGCGGACACGTTGCCCGCCTTGTCGAACGCCCGGTAGCGGACCTTGTGGCTGCCCACCTGGTCGACGACGACCGGGGCGGTGTACGGCTGCCAGGCGCCGGTGTCGCCGGTCGCGTACTCGATCCGGTCGACGCCGGATCCGCCGGTGTCGTCGGTCGCCCCGACCGTCACACTCGCCGAACCGACGTACTCACCCTGCGCGTTCTGTACCCCGCTGACCTGGGCCGACGCCTCGGGCGCCGTGGTGTCCTCGCCACTGCCCTCGGTCACCACGAGGATGCCCTGCATCTGGCCGTGGCCGGGGATCGTGCAGTGGTAGAAGTAGCGGCCCGGAGTGAGCGTGACCTCGGCGGTGTGGCGGCCGCCCTGGTCGTCGTTGGGGTTGGCCAGGATGTTCAGCTGGACATCGCTGTTGAACTCGGGGTCGGAGGTGACGAACGTCAGCGTGTGCGGCATTCCGGTGGTGTTGCCGGTGGCCACGCTGTTCTCGAAGACGATCGTCGCCGGGCCGGCCACCGCCGTCGCGGGCGCCGACGTGTACTTGTCGATGTCGTTGCCCGCGGTCCAGGTGAGGACCTGGTCGGCTGCGGCCTGTTCCTGCTGTCCGGCCGCCGTCGTGGACTGCAGCCCCAGCATCATCAGTACGGCGGCCAGCAGGGCCGTCCAGATTCTTCGTTGGCGTCTCACTGCGCCCCCCTTGCCAGCTGGTCGGCGGCCGGCGTGGGCCCGCCGCCCTGGTACGTCACGCGCCACAGGGCCGACTTGGCGTCCGAGGTGAAGAAGCCGCGCCCGTAGTCGAGGACGTACAGCGCTCCGTCCGGACCGAACTTCCAGTCCATGAGGTTCTTGATGCCGTCGTTGCCGACCGGCACGATCTTCTTCAGCGACTCCGAGTGCACCGGCAGCCCGCCGTCACCCAGGGTCTTCGGATCCATCAGCACGGCGTTGCGCGGCTGGTCGGCGTCGTAGAAGTCGCCGACGAACCACTTGCCGTCCCAGTACGCCGGCCACTTGACGTCACTCGTCGCCGACACGTCGTCGTACCGGTACACCGGCCCGTTCATCGCGGCCTGCCCGCCGCCCTTCAGCCACGGCAGCCGGTAGGTGGCCTCCTCCTGCTTGTAGGAGGGGATGCCGTTCGCGTCACGCGGGAAGTCCGGGGCGCCGCCCTGGGGCGAGTACCAGATGTTGTTGCCGGTGACCGGCGGCAGGTTGACCAGACCGTCGTTGTTCGGGGACTCGTTCTTCGGGTGGTCGCAGTCGTACCAGCCGAGCGGCTTCGACGGATCCGGCAGATTGCGGTCCCGGTAGGGCTGCTTGTTGCCCATGCAGTACGGCCAGCCCCGGTTGCTCGCCTTGGCGATGGCGGCGAAGGTGTCGTACTTGGCCGGGCCCCAGGTCGTCGACGGCGCCGAGGCGTCCGGGCCGACCCAGCCCGCGTACAGGATGTCCGTCGTCTTGTCGACGAAGATGCGGGCCGGGTTCCTGACCCCCATCACATAGATCTCGCCGCGCGTCTTCCCGCCGCCCTCGTCGGTCTCCCGGCCGGTGAAGAGGTTGCCCTCGGGGAGCGTGTACGTCCCGTCGGGTTCCGGGTGGATGCGCAGGATCTTGCCGTTGAGGTTGTTGGTGTTGCCGGCGGTGCGGCGCGCGTCGGCGAAGGACACGCCCTTGTAGTCCGGCTCCGGGTTGTTGCCGGAGTAGCCGTCGCTGAAGCGGCTGGAGTTGTTGTCGCCGGTCGCGATGTAGAGGTTGCCCTTGGAGTCCCAAGCCATCCCGCCGCCCGCATGACAGCAACTGTGGATCTGCACCGGCCACTTGAGCAGCACCTTCTCGCTGCTCAGGTCGAGCTTGTTGGTGGCGAGGTCGAGGGTGAAGCGGGAGACGCGCCGCTCGGCCATCCGCGTGTCGCGGTTGATCTGCGCGTGCGGGGTGTAGTGCAGGTACACCCAGCCGTTCTCCTCGAAGCGCGGGTCCAGCTCGATACCGAGCAGGCCCTCCTCGACCTTGACCAGCTCGTCGCCGCCACCCTTGTTGCCGAAGACCGTCAACGCGCCCGCCAGGGTGACCTGCCCGGTCTTCGGGTCGTAGACATGGATCTCGCCCTTGCCCTTGCCGATGTCGGGGTTGTTCCAGTCGGTGACCACGGGCTGCGAGCTGTCGGCGCCGCCGCGCCCGATGTACAGGACGCGGCCGTCGGGGGCGGTGACCAGTCCGTGCGGCTCGCCGATCTGGTCGTTCTGGCCGGGCTGGTTGGGCTTGGTCAGCCGCTCCGCCTTGTAGTTGCCGTTGATCGTCGCCTTGCAGTCGGCCTGCACGAGGCGGGTGGTCCACAGCAGGGCACCACGCAGGTGCGCCCGGAAGTCGGTCTCGTCGTACGACGACACCGTGCCGCCCATGCCGGTGTAGAAGGAGCGTCCGCCGTCGTAGTCGCGGCACCAGCTGATCGGGTGGTCCCACCCGTTGGCGCTCGCGCCGGGCTGGTACGTCGACTCGCGCACCCGCGCCACCGTGTGCACCTCGCCCGAGGGGTTCTTCACCCAGTTCGGCCACTGGTCGGGGCGCTTCCAGGTCACCGGAAGGTCCTTGGTGGCCGGATGCCGCCGGTCGCCGACCTCAACTGTCGCCCGCTGCACCGAGGTTGAGCTGGAGGAGGCCGGGCGGGCGCCGACCAGACCGGTGAACCAGTCGGAGTACGGCTCCGCGCGGGCCGCGTCATGGATGCCGACGAACCCGCCGCCCGCCTCCATGTAGGTCTCCAGGCCGGCCTCCTGCTCCGCGTCCAGGACGTCTCCGCCGCCGGTGAGGAACACGATCGTGTTGTAACGGCCCAGTCTGGTCCCGTTGGTGAAGACCGAGGCGTCGTCCGTGGCCTCCACCTTGAAGCGCTGTCCGGCGGGACCGGACAGACCGATCCGCTCGATCGCCTCGATACCGGCGTTCACGACCGGAGACTCGTCGCCGGGTGCCGCGGACCCGTAGAAGATCAGCACACGCACATTCGCGCCGCCGGGCGGCGACTTGACGGACATCGTTGTCAGGGACGGATCCGGTGCCGGGAGTGCGCCCGCTGCGGAGCCGGAGAGCAGGCCCGCAGTGACGAATCCGGCCGTCAGGGCGGCCGTCCAGGCACGCCTTCCAGCCCTTTTTCTGCTCAACTCTCGTAAACCCATGGGTCTGTGGTGCGATGTGGACCGCATGTGGTCACCCACCCCTCGTCGGTCACAGCAACAGCGCCTAGGAAGCTAGACCTCTTTGCGCGGTTCGCCAATAGGTATGACCGCAACGGAACGAACTTTGTCCTGGGTGTGGATAAACGCCGTGGGTCCCGCTACCGTCTCGAACTCCGTACCGGAATTGGGGAGTTCGGCATGGACAGACGTAGCTTCAACCGGCGGGTCCTCCTGGGCGGCGCGGCCGTCGCGACATCGTTGTCCGTGGCCTCGGAGGCGACACCGGCCACCGAACCGGCCAGAAAGGCCTCGGCGGGCGGCGAGGTGAGACACCTCAAGATCTACGCCGAGAAGCTCGCCGACGGACAGCTGGGTTACGGCTTCGAAAAGGGCAAGGCAACGATCCCGGGGCCGTTGATCGAGCTCAACGAGGGCGACACGGTGCACATCGAGTTCGAGAACACGACGGATGTGACGGCGAGCCTGCACGTACACGGCCTGGACTACGAGATATCCAGCGACGGCACGAAACTGAGCCGGAGTCACGTCGAGCCGGGCGGCACCCGCACCTACACCTGGCGCACCCATGCCCCCGGCCGTCGGCCGGACGGCACCTGGCGGGCGGGCAGTGCGGGCTACTGGCACTACCACGACCACGTGGTGGGCACGGAGCACGGGACGGGCGGCATCCGGAAGGGGCTGTACGGACCGGTGATCGTCCGCAGGAAGGGCGACATCCTTCCGGACCGCACCTACACGATCGTCTTCAACGACATGACGATCAACAACCTGCCCACCGGTCCCGACTTCGAGGCCACGGTGGGAGACCGCATCGAGTTCGTGATGATCACGCACGGCGAGTACTACCACACCTTCCACATGCACGGTCACCGCTGGGCCGACAACCGCACCGGCATGCTGACCGGCCCCGACGACCCGAGCCAGGTGATCGACAACAAGATCGTGGGCCCTGCGGACTCCTTCGGCTTCCAGGTGATCGCGGGGGAAGGGGTGGGCGCCGGCGCGTGGATGTACCACTGCCATGTGCAGAGCCACTCCGACATGGGGATGGTCGGCCTCTTCCTGGTGAAGAAGCCGGACGGCACCATTCCGGGCCATACGGCACACGCACCGGACCACTCCTCGCACGAGCACTGACGGTTGCCGAGAGCGCTCTCACCTCCCCGTCGGCCTGCGGTTATCCTGATCCGCAGTCGCCGGTGAGGAGTCCCGAAGTGACCGAGGCAGTGACGCGCCCCACGCTGGAGGCCGTGGCCGCACGCGCCGGGGTGTCCCGGGCCACCGTCTCGCGGGTGGTCAACGGCGGGGACGGGGTCCGCGAACCCCTCGTCGAACGCGTCCGGCGGGCGGTCGAGGAACTCGGGTACGTCCCCAACCAGGCGGCCCGCAGCCTCGTGACCAGACGCCATGACGCCGTCGCCGTCGTCATCGCGGAACCGGAGACGCGCGTCTTCGCCGACCCTTTCTTCGCGCTGCAACTCCGCGGAATCAGCAAGGAGCTGACGGCCCACGACAACCAGCTCGTGCTGCTGCTCACGGAGGGCCGCGACGACCATGCACGCGTCGGCCGCTATCTCGCCGGCGGGCACGTCGACGGGGCGCTGGTGTTCTCCCTGCACCTCGACGACGTGCTGCCCGGCCTGATCCGGGGCGCCGGGGTCCCGACCGTGTTCGGCGGGCGGCCCGGCTGGAGCGACGGCACGCCCCGGG
The DNA here is from genome assembly GCF_042672405.1 of Streptomyces sp. NPDC127197. NCBI lineage: Bacteria > Bacillati > Actinomycetota > Actinomycetes > Kitasatosporales > Streptomycetaceae > Streptomyces > Streptomyces sp. NPDC127197. The sequence goes on from NZ_JBHXVG010000005.1 coordinate 412,129, forward strand.
CCGTGTACGTCGACAGCGACAACCGGGGCGGTGCCCGCGCGGCCGTACGCCATCTCGTCGGCCTGGGCCGTACGCGCATCGCGCACATCACCGGCGCCCTCGACCAGACCTCCGCGGTGGACCGGCTCGACGGGTTCCGGGACGTCATGGCCGAGGCCGACCCGCGGCTCGTCGTCGAGGGCGACTTCACCCCGGCCGGGGGCGAGCGGGCGATGCGCGAACTCCTCGACCGCTGCCCCGACCTGGACGCCGTGTTCGCCGCCAACGATCTCACCGCCGCGGGCGCCCTGCGGGTGCTGCGCGAGCGCGGCCGACGCGTGCCGGACGACGTCGCCGTGATCGGCTTCGACGACATGCTGCCCGTCGCCGAGCAGACCGACCCGCCGCTCACCACGATCCGTCAGGACATCGAGGAGATGGGCCGCCTGATGGCCCGCCTCCTGCTGCGCCGCCTGGACCCCCGCAACGCCGACGACACCGACGCAGCCCCCTCGCCCGGCGTGGTCCTGCCGACCACTCTGGTACGCCGGGCCTCCGCGTAGCCGGCTTGCCCGGGGGTTGGGAACTGCTCGGGTTTGACTGCGCGGGAGTGTGTTCTGACGTGCATGAGTGAGCACTGACGCTCCCGGGCAGGCGCTGGGCGTTGCTC